>JAHJRI010000023.1 GCA_018830885.1 bacterium
AATCCGGCCCTTTCAGGGAATGATGGCTTATAGGGTCTGCCAATAATTGTAAATCTCTTTGTATTGTTTGACCTTTTACCCCTTACCTTGGCAACAAGGGCCACTGTTGGCAGGGGCTAAGCTCAGGAGTTCTGAAGTTAGCATATTGCTGCATATTCCAGGGAACGGATCTCAGTCTGATGGGAGAAAGTCTGATTGGGAACCATCAGAAGGTATGGGCTATCCATAACTTCCGGGCCTGACCGCCCATCTCGTCTTTTCATATTAGGTGGATTCAGATGGGGAGGCAAGTCGTTCATTCATGTCCTTTTTTTGCAGCAGTGCTGCGAAAAGGCCCATGGTGAACTCCCCGGGCAGACACTGATAGAATCCATCCCTGGTTAACATTCTCTCATCGGCCTGGGCAGGTGAGAAGGGAACCTGCCGGAACGTGCGGGACTCATTTTCCAGAAATTTCTGAATAACATCCTGGTTTTCCTCTTTTTCCAGGGAACAGGTCACATACAGGATATATCCGTTTTCTTTGACTACGTTTTTCATGGCGGTCAGAATTGACAGCTGCTTCTGTTGATTCTGGAGCACATCGTTTCTGGTACGCTGCCATTTTACTTCCGGGTGTTTTTGAATGGTCCCGGTGGCGCTGCATGGGGCATCGATCACGATCAGGTCAAAACATGATTTCAGCGCCGGACAGGTGGCATCCATTCGGACCAGTATTGAACGGCTCCGGTATCTTTTTTGATTGGCTTTCAGCCTTAACAGACGCTGCTCCGATAGCTCAATGGCAACAAGTTGTTTGATCTGAATGCCAAATCGCCATTCCATATGAAACAGTTTACCACCAGGCGCGGCACATGCGTCCAGGACGCATGTTTTCGGGAGTGGCTCGATCAGATGATTTATCTGTTGAGATGAGGAATCCTGGACAAGAAAGGCCCCTTCATCAACCCACCGGGTATCGAACAGACCGGCCGGATTGGCCACAGTGAATCCTTCTGCATGACGTTCTATGATTTCATACCGGCTTTCCAGATCGGCTTCGATTTTTTCCCGGTCAAATGCTGGATTCAAAACGATCCTGACTTTCGGTTGCCGGTTGTTGGCGATGCATGTCTCTTCTGTGACTGCCTGCCCATATTGACTCACCCAGCTGTTGACCATCCAGTCCGGGTGACTTGACTGCACCGACAGGGGTTGTTTTGCGAGCTGGATGTTGAGGTCAGCCTTTTTGCGTAAAAATGAGCGCAGGTTTCCGTTGATAAAGCCCTTGAGATGGGGTTTCCTGAGAAACGAGATCAGGTTGACGGTTTCATTGACCGCGGCATGGTCATGAATTCCCGATAACTCATCCATCTGGGCCAATCCAAGCATCAGGCAGACTACCACCTCCGGGTCCAGTTTCTCAATGGATCGGCCTGTCAGTGTCCGGATAAAAAAATAATAGATGTCCCGGTATCGGATGACGCTGCTGACCAGATTCCTGTAGAGTGCATAATTTTGAGGACTATTCAGATCCGAACGGTGGCGGTAATCGATCTTTCCGTTCAGATGCCACGCCAGGAGATCGAGAGCGGCAGATTCTCTGGGACTCAGGCTTTTTTTAGGTCTGGTTTTTTCCATAGGTTTGTCGGTCGTCATTCAGTCCGATCAGTCTGAGTTGGCCTGGATATGATTCCATCGTATTTCCGCAAGGGTTTGAAATGTTTCTGGATCCATGGATTACAGAACATTCGATGCCAATTCGGCCAATTTGGATCGCACCCCGTGAATCAGGTTGACATGACCGGAGAGGCTGTAGTTCTGAAATTTCTCGATCACATGGGACAGTCCGTTGGTTGCGGTATCCACATAGGGATTATCAATCTGATAGGGATCCCCTGTCAGAACCAGCTTGGTTCCCGCCCCGACTCGGGTGACGATCGTTTTCAGCTCATGGGGGGTTAAATTCTGGGCCTCGTCGACAATCATAAACCGATGGGGAATGGATCGACCACGGATGTAGGTCAACGGCTCCAATTCAACCAGGCCCATATCCAGCAGTCTTTGGTATCCACCGGTCTTACTTCCCGGGGAGCTGTGATTGGTTGAAAGAAATTCAAGATTGTCGAAAATGGGTTGCATCCAGGGCTCCATTTTTTTTTCAATATCTCCCGGAAGGTATCCCATATCTCTTCCCATGGGGAAAATGGGTCGTGAAACAAGGATTTTCTGATATTGATTGGTTGAAAGCATTAGTTCCAGCGCCACGGCCAATGCAAGCAGCGTCTTTCCTGTGCCTGCCTTACCAGCCAGAATGACGATATGAATCGAATCGTCCATCAGCAGATCCAGAGCAATTTCCTGCTCCATGTTTCTGGCTTTGATACCCCAGACACCGTCTGGAAAATGGTCAATGAGAATGAGTTTCCCGCTTTCCATTCGATAGCGGCTGATCCTTTTGCGCTGGGATGTCGAGCCTTGAAGCAGGACGCTCTGGTTGGCGTGATAGGTGCCGGACGCTACTTTCAACGCTTCACTTTCCAGAAGCGTGTCAAACTCCTTTTCGCTGATTTTGCGGGTTACAATTCCCGCATAGAATTTTTCAAAATTCGGGAGCTGTTCTTCATAAGCGACAACCTTGATTCCCAGCGCGGAAACCCGGACACGGAGGTTGATATCATTGGTAACAAGAATGGTCTGCTGCGGGTATTTCTGGTGAATCAGCAGCGTTGCGGCCAGGACCTTGTTTGAACTTTTATTCAGATTAATGAATGCTGGCAGTTGGACTGTTCTTTCTTCAACAATAAAAACACTCAGGAGGCCTCCATTTTCCAGCTTAATCCCCTCTGTCAGAGATCCCCGCATGCGAATTTTATCCAGAATCTGGGCCATCAGGCGCGCGTTTCTCCCGATCTCATTGAACTCTCTCTTAAAATGATCAATCTCCTCGATAACTGAAATCGGAATGATAACATGGGCATCCGGGTAGGCAAAGATACAGTCCGGTTCATATAACAGCACATTTGCATCTAGAATGTATCGATTCAGCGACTCTCCTGCTGCCGGGGGCTGTTTTTCGACGACTTCAATTGACACCTTAATCCATCTCCTTTATCAGATCAGATCGTTTTTGCGGTTGTTGCAATTTCTACCATTTTGCGGATTTGTCTCCAGAGCAGGAAATCTATGGGGAAGCACAGCTGATCAATCCCCGATGATCCCACAACTGGCCTTGATATATATATCCATCTGAAATGCAAATAGCAACATGGTCATGGCGTTTCAAAAAACTCCAGACAGACGCCACCACCGACAAAAGTCAATGAATGGCAGATATTTTCCATCATTTCTATCCCGCGACCATGGATCCGCAAGTCACCCTCTTCGATCAACCGCTTTTTTTCGCTCATCAGGTCGAAACCACCGCCGCTGTCTGAGATTCGCACCTGCATGGTGGTCTCAAACATCTCAAGGTCAATGTCTATCGGTTTATCAGCGATGTTGCCGTTACCGTGATCCTGGGCGTTGGTTAAGGCTTCCCGAACTGCCATGGAAATCTTTACCCCGTCGTACTTATTGGGGTAGTGTTTGTTCAGATACCGATCGATGTCATTCAAGGCAGATTCAACACCAGTTGCAGTGGAATTGATAGTCCGGCGGAAACCATTTTTGGGTTCCTCGAAATCACGACCCTCAAAAACGGCAATCGTCAAATCATCGGTGACTTCAATCGATCGTTTGACAAAATCAACGATGGATTCAAGGGCTTTCTGGGGGGGTTGATTGCTTTTTGTTTCCCCTATCCCCGAGATTATTTCACTGGGGATTGCTTCCAGAACGCCGTCTGTCGCTATATACAATCGGTCACCCGGCATAAAATCGATTTCGGCATGATCGAACATATCCATTTCGGGAAATAACCCGATGGGAATGCCTTTCCATTTCAGCAATTTTGCATTTCCGGTTTTTTTCTCAACCAGAATGCCACCGGGAATACCGGCATTTGCATAGCAGAGTTTGTGACGAAGTGGATCCCATAGCAACACCAGCGCACATACAAATCGTTTGTCCTCCTCATCGCCATGGTGATCTAAAAAGCTGTTCAGATATCGCAGCAGATCATACGGATTGCTGTATTGTCCCCAGACTCCCTTGACCAGGCCGGCAAACCATGAAGCAGTATAACCACTCTGGATATCATGCCCGGAAACATCTCCCAGGATAAATCCGTACTTGCCATGAAAATTGAACTGGTGACTGAGCACCAGATCTCCGCCTATTTGTCGGAAGGCTTTTTGCCAGACAGCCAATTGCTGGTTTGACTTTTGAACGGCCTCTTTAATGCTGGCCTGACCCTTGATTTTGCTTAACGAATCAGCATCAGCGATGTTTTCGGCCATTTTTCTGGCCAGATACTGCATATGTGAGCAGTGATTGAGAACCGTGGTCACCTCTTCCCTGGTGAAAGGGTAACGAATGCTGTTTTCTGCTTTTGCGGACAGAATGCTGTTATCATGTTTGTTGGTTGTGATAAGGATCACATACTTGTCAGGAAAATGGTTTTTGATATAATAGGCCAATGCAAGGTCCGTCTCTGCTTCCAGGAAGATAAAATCATACTGATCCTCCATCAGGCTTTTTTGAATATCGGCCAGATTATCCATCCGGTCAAAAACGATATTCAGCGAATCCAAAACAGTTTTCAGGATATACTCATAAACTTGGTTCTCCGTTTTCAGCAGGACCTTCTGTATATCAAATGTTTTCTGTATAGCTGGGGTTTTTGGCTGGCTTTCAGCCCCGCTTAAAAGTTGTTCGCAGATACCAATCAATTTATTTGTTTCTACCGGTTTTGTTATGTATTCATCGCAACCCGCATCCAGACATTTTTCCCGATCCCCTCTCATCGCCAGGGCTGTCAGAGCAATAATGGGGGTCCTTTTCATTGCGTTTTCGGCCTCATACTGGCGCATGCTGCGGGTTGCGGTAAATCCGTCCATCACTGGCATGTTCATATCCATGATCACAAGATCAAACTTTGGATTGAGACGCCATTGATCGACAGCATCTTTGCCATTTACCGCTTCAACAGTAATGCAATTATAACGCTGCAGGATTTTTTTCAGCAAAATCCGGTTATAGGCCATATCCTCGACAATTAGTACGTTTCTGCCCTCCAACCGGTTCAAGCCCCCTTTATTTTTTTTATCTTCAAAAAAGTTGTATGTGTCGAGGTTGTGGATCGTTTCGTCTAGTTCTGTCAGGAGGCCCTTTAATGTCAGCTCCAACTGTTTAATATCGATGAACTCCAGATATTTTGGCTGGTTTTTTAGAAAAATGATTCCCTGGACGAAAAAGGTCACTTCTTCCAGGCCCAGCCTGATGGAATCATCATGGATGCCCTGCCATTCGAAGGTCATAATGGAACGACGATCCACTCCCAAATTTTCCAGTCTTCCCAGTATCTGAATTAATTTGTTTCTCAGCTCCTGTCGATCTTGATTCAGATAAACCAAAGCCTTACCGAGATGAATCGTTTGTCGGCGATTCACCGGAGGGGTCCCATCTTCTGAGTCTGGAAGTTTGATGGCGCTGCAAATAAACGAACGAAAATCCATACGCTGAGTAAACTCCTTTTTGGTTACTGCATTTTCTCTTTTAATTGAGAAGTATTCTCAAATTCCGGCAGGCTTTTCAGCAGGTTTTTCCCCAACAGGAAGTCTCTGACAGTGGTCATCAAGGATGGTTCTATTGACCAGCATGCAAATGTATTCGCTGATATGTCAGTGTGTTTTCCACAATTCGAGCCCCGGTTTCAAATCATAGCTGTTGTCCAGAGGAGATGACCTTTTGCTTTTCCAGCAGCAACAGCAGCAGTTGGACTTTATTGACGGGTTAACTCCGGGAAAAACGGTATCAAGTTGACGGAGTTCCCCCTGATAATTATTGTTCATGGTTTAAAAATATCAGTTTTGACGCTTTAAAAGAAGTCTAAAGTGTGTTAGACTGGCTACAGCAGCCTGAAATCCAATCTCTTATCTGCACAGTATCTGATCCAAAAACAAAACGCCCCGATTTGAATGAGTCCCACTATCGCTATAACTATGGGTGATCCGGCCGGTATCGGACCTGAGGTTATCGTTAAAACGTTTGCGCAACTGGATTCCGCCATAGATTTCAAGCCGTTCGTGATCGGGGATGTCGCCATCATGCGTGATGCCGTTCGTCAACTGGGTCTCGATCTGGAGATCATTCGGATCAAAAGACCGGATTTTGAAAACCGGCTGAATGCGATTCCGGTTCTGGAACTTTCAGGAATGTCGCGAGAGGTTTTCCAGATGGGCAAAACCAGCCGCTGGTGTGGTGATATATCTTTTCATACCGTTGTCAAAGCGGTGAATCTGGCATTGTCCCATCAGATTGATGCTGTTGTGACGGCTCCGATATCCAAAGAAGCGTGGCATGCTGCCGGGCATCCATTTGATGGCCACACAGGACTTCTGGCCGAGCTGACTCAATGTGACGAATATCGCATGACCTTCGTGTCGAGCACCCTCAACGTCATGCTGACAACCACCCATATTCCCCTCAGGGACGTCTCTCCAGCACTTTCCATTGACCGGATTGAACAAACAATTCAACTGGCGCACCGGTTTCTGAGAGAACTGGGTGTTATAACGCCCCGTATCACAGTATGCGGACTGAATCCGCATGCTGGAGAAAATGGCATATTCGGCAACGAAGATGAGATGATTATCAAACCTGCCGTTCAGAAAGCTGTTGACAGCGGTTTATCCGCTTCAGGTCCGTTTCCGGCGGATACGATCTTCCGGCGGGCGATCCAGGGGGAATTCGATCTGGTTATTGCACAGTATCATGATCAGGGGTTGATTCCGATAAAACTGATTGCCTTTGACACAGCGGTCAATATATCTGTCGGGCTTCCGATTATCAGGACATCGGTGGATCATGGCACCGCGTTTGATATTGCTGGAAAGTCGATCGCCGATAATAAGAATATGAGGGCGGCGATTGACTATGCCGTGAGGCTGGCAAAAGTAAGATCCAAATTGGGGGTGGAATGAAAACAGACACCTCCTGGACACCACCAAAACTGGTTCAATGGATCACCGAAGATCTTACCCGGCGTGGAATTCCAGGTTCGCTCAGGCTTGAAGCCGAAAGACTGGTTGCCCATGCCTTGCAGATTTCCCGCCTGGATATTTATCTGCAGTTTGACAAACCGTGCACCCTGGAAGAACAGAAAGCTGTCAGGCAACTGGTCACGCGACGATTTAACCGTGAACCGTTGTCATACCTCATGGAGTCCAGTGAATTCTGGTCACTGCCGCTGGCGGTCGGACCCGGCGTGTTGATCCCCAGACCGGAGACAGAACTGCTTGTCGAAGCGACATTGAAAGTCATTCGGCTGGAAAACAGGAAGCGATCTTTTGCAATACTTGAACTGGGAACCGGCAGTGCCGCTATCCCCCTGGCGCTTTCAATGGAGGAGGAGCGGCTGGCGTTTACGGCTACTGAAATCAGTGCAGAGGCCCTGTTATTTGCCAGAAAAAATATCAGCCTTTATCTTCCAGAGCTTGAAAAACGACATAATCGGATCCAGCTTATTCAGGCTGACCGCTTTGATCCGATAAAAAGGAAGCCGCTGTTCGATTGTATTATCAGTAATCCGCCGTATATACCGACAAAGGATATTGACCAGCTTCAGGAGGAGGTTCGGTGCTGGGAACCGCGACTTGCTTTGAATGGTGGGAAGGATGGATTGGACTTTTATCGTTATCTCAAAGAGGCTGCTGAACTGATGTTAATCCCCGGCGGTTTTCTGGTTCTGGAACATGGATATGATCAACACGCATTGATTCAGGACATGATGGGGCAGAGTCCAGGTTTACTGGCCTTTGGCAGCATGAAAGACTATGCAAAGCATGATCGGGTGCTGATATTCAGAAAAACAGAGTCCTGACTTTTGCAGGTGTCAACGGGGTGTATGCGGTGCAGGTTTCAGTTTTTTTGGAGACAGTGGGTATCATTAACAGGCGGATGACCGATGGAAAAATTATCCTTTGCAGATTACTATCAGAAAAAAAAAGCCTATTTTGAATCTCATTTGGCGGCCTCCTTTCCCAGGGTTCCGAACCCCGTTGCCATTCTGGAAGAATCGATGCGATATTCGCTTCTGGCAGGTGGCAAAAGACTCCGTCCCCTTCTCTTGCTGACCACCATTGAATGTACGGGGAAAAATGCCGACTTCGCAATGCCCCTGGCCTGTGCCATTGAATATATCCATACCTATTCACTCATTCATGATGATCTTCCCTGTATGGATGATGATGAGCTGAGAAGGGGGCAGCCGACCAACCACATCAAATTTGGTGAGGATATTGCGTTGTTGGCTGGAGACGCCCTTTTGACCCACTGTTTTGCGCTGATGAGCACAACGGCCCTTCTGGAGCACACATCCGCCGGCAATATCCTGAAAGCGATCCATATCCTGGCTGAAAGCGCCGGTGTGTTTGGTATGGTTTCGGGTCAGGTTGCTGATATTCAAAGACAGTATGTTCAGCAGAGTTCAGAAGAGGCACTGAGTTTTATCCACGCACACAAAACCGGCGCTCTGATTACCGCAGCCGTCCAGATTGGCTCACTGCTGGCGGAGGTGACGGAGAGAGATTTTTCTGAACTGAGTGGATTTGGGGCCGAAATCGGAAAATGCTTTCAAATTCAGGATGATATTCTGGATGTAACGGGGGTCAAGGAGCGACTGGGAAAATCGCCGGGAACGGATCAGAAAAACGAGACGTTGACGTATCCTCTGGTTTTTGGGCTTGAAAAATCAAAACAGTTGGCCAGTCAATGTTATGAAAATGCCCTTAGACATCTGGATAATACTGGGATAAATACCATCCGCTTACAGGAACTCGCAAATTTTGTGTTGAAACGGGACCATTAAACCGTCTGACAGGGTCAATGTCTGATTTGAAAATTTGCCGGTATTTTTTCTGGAGTTAAATCCTCGATCAGACCGGGGGTGAATGAGGTGATCACAACCTTCAGGTAAATGGCTCGATTTCGATCCTCAAATTCGATTGTCCCTGGAAACCAGGCCCCCTGGTACGACAGCCATTTTCTGATCGTGACCAGTTGATCCGAAACACGCATCGGCTTTCGGATCTGGATTGGTCTTTCCCCCTCATACTTGAACAGTAGTTGAGTTTCCTCGCTGTCGATTTCCCTCCCCCAGAAAATCGATCGGAATTCCGGAACATTGAGATTGACGATCTCAAAAGCCTTGTATCGGTTAGTTTCGTTGTTTTTTAAAAGCAGGTAGGACTCGTCGTGATAGTTGAGTACCTGAATCTGATCGTTGTCCTGGTAGACGATCAGCAGTGTTCCCCCCAGGGGTGAGAAAACAGTGATGCGGAATCGTTCATCACGGGTTATGAGAATTCGGCAGGAACCATTCTGATCCAAGGCAGGTGTTTTAATGCGAATTCTGCATTGAGCGGCATAGTCCAGTTCCAGGCTTTTGACCTGGTAGGACTGAAGTGCTGTAAACACTCTGGTGAAAGATTCACTCCCGACTTCCAATTTCCTGATATGCTCCTGTTTCTGTTGACATCCCTGCAGGATAAACGCCGCTGAGATCAGGATTATCCATCGGAATACGTTGACCATAGAGCATCTGATAGATGTAGTAGGATCGAATAACGCGTTTGACATAGTCCTGGGTTTCATTAAAGGTAATTGCCTCGACGAACACGTCAAAATCCTGGGTGCCAGCGTTTCGAATCCAGCGATTGACATTGGTTGCACCACCATTATACGCCGCCAGTGTGTAGTACAGGTTTCCCTTGAAACGCCGCAACAGCCTTTTGAGATAAGCCACGCCCAGTTTGACATTCACATCTGGAAGATTTAGCTGCGTGGGGTCATAAGGTGTGCGAATGATATTCGCTACATATTCGGCCGTTGATGGCATCAACTGCATCAACCCAACGGCACCTGCCGATGACGCTACGTCTGCCCTGAAATTTGATTCCTCTCGAATGACAGCAAAAACCAGCATTTGAGGCATCCTTGACAGACCAATATGGCGGGCCACTTCCTTGCGGTATCCTGCCGGATAGTAGGCTGTCAAGAGGGGGTTTTCATCTCCGGTCGCATCTTTGAGGGCTTCCCTGAAATGGAGTTCGACCAGCAACTGCTGGAGATAGTATCTCTCTGCTCTGAATAGGATATCTGCCAGATGTGAAAAAAACGTCATATCTGTCTTCTGTTTGAAATATCGCATCACCAGGGCATCGGCTATCTCGGTTTCGTCACTCAGATATAAAACATGAATAAAATCGAGAAACACCCTTTCATCGGAAGTCAGATCCCGTTTTTCTATCTCTGAAGATGTTGCCTGAATGGTGTTTGCAATATCAGCACGGGTTGGTTCCAGGAATAGCGCCCGAAATCCATAATAGGTCATTGGATATCGCTGATAACAGGACAGGTGGCTTCGCTGGTCATACAGTTTCAGTTTAACACCCCAGTAACAGAATTTTGCAGCGACCTCCGGACTTTGAAACGGATAATTGTCGGCCCAACGGGCAATTGCGGCCATCTCCCGGGGGTTTTTCAACAGATCGTATATCCGCAGTTTTCGCCATTGAACGATGGGAATAAGTTCTTCCGAATGGGCTCCCGGTGCTATGAGGTCATAAAATACCAGACTCTGATCATATTGCTTTCTTTCATAAAGAAATTCAGCCAGCTCAAAATATTTGCCGGCCAGCACGTTCGCCGGTCCGATTTCTTCCAACTGCTTGAGATAGGCTGTCGCATTTTCGACATGTCCTTTTTTCAACCACAACCGAAAAAGCAAAGTGGCCTTTTCATCCATTGTAATGTAAAACTGACGGCTATCATCCGAGGAATTCAGTAACTCAATCAGTTGGGAGTATGCCTGTTGTCGGAAAAACGTTTTGAAATAGACCTCTCGGATCTTTTGAAAAGCTTTGCTTTCCGGTGATAATCCGTTTAGATACTGGGGGGCGGTTGCGATTACATACGACCAGTTTTTTAGCCGATACTGGTTGAAGAAATGGTCCATGACCATTTCCTGATGGGCGGGTAAATCCTTCTTAAGTGCGTCAAGATAAGGGATGTATGACGCCGGAAATTTCTCAACGTCTGATACAACCCATAACTGTAATACTAAGTCTGCTGTCAGGGAATCTTTTCCATCGATCTGCTCCAGTGCCCAGACAATGAATTCGGGGTCTTGTCGCCATTTGTTGAAAGCTGGCAGCAATTGTTGCAGAGCCTTTTGAATCATTTTCGGGTCTGCTATCTGGCTGAATTCGTTCCTTAAAGCCCTGAAAATCGGCTCTTCGAAAAGACCTGATTCCGGGATTTTTGCAGGTTCAGCCAAAAAAACCAGCATTCCTGACGGATCCTCCCTTTTAAGGTACCCGTTTATTTTCTCAACTGTTACAATCGGTTTGACAGACCAATCTGCTGACTGATCCAGACTGTCGAGCACAACCTGGGCTTTCTGGAACTCTTTGTCCTCTTCCAGTTTGCGATAGAGCAGATATAACCGGGACACATCATAGTCTCTGTGTGTTTCAAATCTCAGGGTCTGGATATAAGCAGGAAGGTCACTGTTGGCCAGGGACAAGATGGTATTTTCCGCTGCGGGGAGATCGATTGTCTGAGTCAGAAAAATGGCGGCAAAGATTACAAGCAGCCTGGCGCTTCTATATCGTCTCAACGCCTTAAGAATAATGGTGGTTTGATAAAAACGCTGCATCCGAATGGTTACCTTGTTTTAAAACCAAAATGAAAACAGTCAAATTCTCAGTGGGCGATACCAATTATCGTCGCAAAGCGGAGAGTGAGAGCCCTTTCTCAAAACGCAGCCAGGTCGTTTTTGCCCATGACAGTAAAACCAGAGCAAAGCTCATTACAGTGCGAGAGCGTTATTACGCTCTCTTTTTCTCGAATGAAAAAGAAAGTTACCTGTCCCGTAATCAGTATTCCGACCATGGTGAAAAGTCTGCTTCTTCCGCCAACGGGTACTTGAACGAAGAAGTGTTGGTCGGTAATAGTCGTCAAATTAGATTCAGTATCTCTAAACTTATCGATCACATCCTTGAGCGCCTCAACGAAAATCCCCAGCATCTTTTTCTTGAAGCCGAAAGGATCCGTCAGGTATGCCTTGAAGTGTCTCTTCCAATTCCTCATTTTGAAACGTTCGACAGGATTGAAAGTTGGGACGACTTTATTTCGTTACTCAACTCAATTGCACAAACCGACAAAACCTTCAAATTTGAACTTCTGATCGCGGCGATTGTCCAGTATGCAGAATTGTGTTCATCAAACTAGTATCGTGTCTCAAAAATTATGACTCTAAAATTGGTAATATGAAATAACCGGCCATTAGCAATAAATAATCCACA
>JAHJRI010000275.1 GCA_018830885.1 bacterium
AAGGAGCTGGTGGCCCGGGCTATTCACGCAGCCTCTGATCGTCACGATAAACCGGTGTTGTATCTGAATTGTGCCGCTTTACCGGAAAACCTGGCAGACAGTGAACTCTTTGGACATAAACAGGGGGCTTTCACAGGAGCGCACCGTGATCGTATGGGGAAATTTGAAGTTGCGGATGGCGGGACGCTGTTCCTGGATGAGATCGGGGAGTTACCACTGGCCATCCAGGCCAAACTGTTAAGGGCAATTCAAGAGGGGGAGATTCAGAAGGTTGGTTCTGAAAAACCAATCCATGTCAATGTCAGACTGTTGGCAGCCACCAATCGTGACCTGGAAACGGAAGTGAAAGCGGGACGGTTCCGGGCGGATCTGTTCCACCGGTTAAATGTATATCCCATCCGGGTACCGACACTGCGGGAACGCAGAGAAGATATTCATCTTCTGGCCGGGTATTTTTGTGAACACACGCAGCGCCGATTAGGGATTGGCCCGGTGCGTATCAGCCCGGAAGCCATGGATGTATTGAGTGCTTATAACTGGCCCGGCAATGTTCGGGAATTGGAAAACATTTTGTCCCGTTCCATTCTGAAAGCATCATCCGGGATCACCCGTGGCGAAAGAGTTATCATATTGCCGGTCCACCTGGGAAATGATCTGTTACCCCATGATTCAGACAGCACTTTCCCCGCAACATCCCAATCATCCATGCTGCCAAAAGCGCAATCACTGCGAGAAGCAACGCAGACCTTCCAGAAAAATCTGATTCAACACGCCTTAAAAATCAACCACGGTAACCTGGCTGCTGCCGGTCGGGCATTGGGCATGAATCGCAGCAACCTGCACAACCTTGCCAAACGCCTGGGAATTAATACCCGAGGGTAGCGGTTGTTTTTGGCTTGTTTGTGCCAGGATGGTGATATCAATTGAATTCCCGAAACTTGCAGCGAAGATCGCTTCCCGTGAGACCGGCATGATCCAAGCTGCGTGCCTCGCTGTTCACCTGTCGAAAATGAGTTCAATGACATACCAGTCACGGCCCCATGATCGATATTCAGCTTGATTTCCCCTCAGCCCCGAAGGTATTGTGTTTCAAGAACCTTGGAAGCCATGGATGGTTTCCAGGAGCTCCAGGAGGATGCATGCGTTTCTTGAAATACAATACCTTTGGGGCGTATATCATCTGAGCAGAATGGTTGGATTTTTTTCTTCACACATTTTTTACATTAAAGACATACTTTCTTTACAGATTTCTGCTACATATAAACAGCAATGTCCGGTTATGTTTTTGCAGTCCATTAAAGACCATTTGTCAACCGTTCCGTCAAGGGGATACCGATTTAAAACACGCATGAAACCATCCCTGGTGCTCCGGGAAAACGTCCTGTTTTCCCGGGTTTTAAATCGCTATCCCCTTGACTCCACTGAAAACCGTGATTGACTGGTCCTGAAGTGCAAAAACCTAACCGGACATTGCTGGTTTCTTGCTTGATATTTTGAAAATCAATCCCTATAGCAGCAAGTAACGTTAAAGTAACGTTACAGTTAATCTAGATAAACGACACCACTCTGTCAATCCTGTTTGATCTCGCATCCCGCTGATCGGATATCAATCGGAATAAACTCCCCCGCCGCAAGCAGCGTGGGATCCTCAAAAGCATTGAAGTGCCCCAAGGGCGCAGGGTATTAGATAAGCCAGCATTCTTACCCATCGGGGGTATCCAGCGCCTGAAACGCCTGTTTACTGACAGATGAACCGAAGTGGCCATCCTTAACAAAGGAATCGCCTGGATTTGCGGATGAAAACCGTTAGTTCGGTGTTTTGGTGCGGGAACAGGGACGACAGGACGCAGGCAGATACGTCGCTGCCGATCTGTCGTCAGATTAGTGAGATAACCACCCGGTTACCGGACCCGGTTGGTTCAAGGCATCGATATTGGTATGAGCATCAAGACGGTGTCAGGAATCAGTGTCTTTCAAGATTCTCAGACTCATTAAAATAGCTCTCCAGCTCTTTCCAGAGAGCGTCTAGATTACAGCGCATAATCAGCAGATCCTGTTTCATGCCACGGACATCCTTGACATAATTCTTCAGAACAGCCTCCTCGTGAAATCCCAGACGGGTGAATATCTTCTTTGCTTCCTTCTGCGGGGCCATCAGCTTGACGATGATCTCTTCCACTTTTTCCTTGGCGGCAAGCAGATACAACTCTTCAGCCATCAGCATCCCGAGCCCTTTTCGCTGCACAGTATCTGCTACCAGCAGCCGCAGTTCAGCAATATGGGATTCCCAGCCCGCACTGTTCAATTCAATGGCACCATCTGCCACGATCTCATCATCGAGCAGTGCCACCAGTCTTTTTGTATCCCGAAGTCCCCGATTTCCAAGCCTTTGTTCAACAACACGGCGATCTGAAACATCCACCCGGAGATACGCCCTTTCGTCAGCATTGAGTGACTGAAAAAAGGCAAATGATTTGTCGGCATCGCTTTCTTTTGCAGAACGAATGATGACCTCTCTGCCATCCAGTAATTTGCATCGTTTTTCCATCTGCTGTCACCTCCATAGAAAAATTTAGATGAAACCGCCAGCTCAGTGCTGACAGATACAGTTCACGTTCATTATGGTTGGAAGACTCAATGCGTTGAAAAACACAAGCCGGTTAATCGCCATCAAACAGCCTTGGACAAATGGTATCTGATCCCCCGGGAAATTTCAATGTTTTTTTCCTTTGCAATCCCGACGGTTGGACTGATGATGGACCGGAAAAGGGTGATCGTCTTGGCCCTTTTCACCTGGGTCAAATTGTCGTATGCTGGACCCTGTGGAATTTGACCCGGTCTGGTACCGCTGGACCCAAACACATGGGGCAACTGAAAGGTCTGAAGATGAAGATGGAGATCGAACGAAAATTTCTCGTCAGGGACGACAGCTGGCGGACATCTGCGGCAGGCATCCTGTTTCGGCAGGGATATCTGCCGTCCGGGGATCACTGCGTCATCCGGGTTCGCACCATGGGGTCGGTATCCGTCTTGACAATCAAGGGGCGGACCACTGGGATATCGCGACTGGAATTTGAGTATGAAATCCCGAAAGCGGATGCGGACCAGATGCTCGATCTCTTCTGCTGTCGACCCCTGATCGAAAAAACCCGATTCACCGTGCCATACGAGGGATTCAGATGGGAAATCGATGTTTTTGAAGGAGAGAACGTGGGGTTGATCATCGCTGAAATTGAGCTTGACTCTGAAAATCAGAAATTTCCGTTGCCAGATTGGATCGGCAGGGACGTTTCGAACGATCCCCGGTTTTTCAATGTCAACCTGGTTCAGAATCCCTTCAAAAATTGGAAAGACAGGCAGTCGATTACAGATGAAACATGCCGGACAGACTGAAGCCGTGACCGACTTTTTTCGGCCGCTTTGATCGGTATTGATTTTTGCATCGAGATATGGTCCCCTTGTTGAAAACTCACTCAGCG
>JAHJRI010000276.1 GCA_018830885.1 bacterium
ATCCTGCAAGTGTTTGAAATGGTTATCCGCCATCAGAACATCGCCGTAGACCAGCAGGAAATGGGAATCCTGTCCCACGACATCCTGACAAAGGGAAACGGCCTGACCGATCCCTCCTTCTTCAGGTTGCTCCACGTATTTGATTTTCAGACCGACAGACTTTCCATATTTGAAATAGTCTTGAATGATCTCCTTCTGGTGATTGACAACAATCCAGACTTCCTGGATTCCCGCAGCCTGCAGGTGTTTCAGGATAGTTTCCAGGATGGTCTGTCCCGAAATCGAAATCATGGATTTGGGACGTGTATCAGAAAACGGGCTCAGTTTTTTGCTTTTGGCCGCAGCCAGAATGATTGCTTTCATAGTATTTTTTGAAGATCAAAAAGCCGGCTGGCGGCATGTAACAGGAGTGTTCCAAATAAAATCAGATACGAAACGAGTCCTTTGAAAGTGACGCACAGGTATCCTGTCTGAATAATCCGATCAACGGTTGTTAATCCGAGTCAATGTAAACTTATTGAGTTTAACCTGATAGAGTTCATCCCTGAAATTTTCCCGTTCTACGATTTCCTCTCCGTTTAAATGGATCAGCGCGGTGCTGCCTGTTGTCATTACGAGTGAATACCCTTCCCTGGCCGGCCAGTCATATTTTTCCCCTTTCTTTAATCGCAAATCAAATGGTTCCTGATCATCAATGGTCAGCCGAATCCAGTCGTTGTTCATTGCCACCAGGGTCAAGGTCAATGGGCTGATCTCCTGTTTGACCGGTGTCGGGGCGTCTTTCAGTACGGGTTTTTGAATTCCTGTTTCAAGCGCTTCCAGGGGCTTTTCCGGGGCGGGCGCTTTGGGGTCAATCGCCTGAACGGTTTCAACCTTTTTATTTAAAGCGGTATATGGACTAAAGGGCTTGTTTTGCCAGTACAGCACAAATACAACAATACAAATAATAGCGAGACTCCCCATCAGAAAAAGCGGTTTGCCAGGACTGTTTCTCTCCCTGGTCAGAGAACCCATGGATTCGCTTTGGTCAGGAGACGCCTGGGGCTGGATTCGATCTGAATAGGTCTGATTGAGCGCCTCAATCATCCAGTCACTTTCAAGACCCAGCAGCTTGGCATAATTGCGAATAAAACCGCGGACAAAGACCAGTCCGGGCAGTGCATCCAGATTACCATCTTCGATATTTCTCAGACTGGTCAACGTGATACGCGTAATTTCTGATACATGTTCGAGCGTGTAGGCATGTTCTTCTCGTTTATTCCGGAGAATCAACCCTATATTTTTCAAATCGCTCTGTTGCGGTGGAACTGTTATTTTCTCGGACATTGCAGATACGGGTATTTAGATTGTTTAAAAATTTGAGAACCTTTTACGCAAAAATATGAAATTACCCCGGATTAATCAAGTCTTTTATTTTTTCTTTTGGACAGCATCTCTGTTTGTCCGGTCCGGTTTACCCATACGAACAGATATCAATGGCAAAATCTGACCCTACCTGAAAAAAACACAGTCATTAAACCACTTCCGAATGAAGCCTGGCATTGCTTGACTGGACATCTCCCTCCTCCTGACCGTCACGGATACTGAACCCCAATTGAGCCAGAAGCCTTCTCCTGGAAGCGGCCAGTGGAGCCCTGACACTGAATCGGTATGATGAGAACTCTCTCCGCAAACGATACTGGTTCCTCAAAGCGGCGAAATATTCACCTGGATTGTCCTGCTCAGGAAATAACCGGAGCCGGGCATCATCTTCCCAGATATTGTATGCCTGTGTGACGGCTTGTTCCGGCAATTGGTCTTCGTCATGGATTGTCAGAACAGGGGGCTCTCTTTCGGACAGACCATCTTCGATTTTCCAGGCAGCCGCTAGACCGAAATAGTCGCAGGCGTCACGATAGATCATCTCGGTGGCCCGCATTTTCCCTTCCAGCGAGTACCCGGCCACATGCGGGGTTGCGATATCGACGCATTGCAAAAGTTCAGTATCGATCCGAGGTTCATTTTCCCAGACATCCAGTATCAGAGCTCCCAGGCGCTCACGGTTAGCTTTCAGCCCCTGACCGTCGAGGGTCTCACCCCGGCTGGTATTGATGATGATGGTCCCGGGATTGAGCCTTCTGATAACCGCTTCACTAATCAGGTGAAATGTCGGATACTGACCTGTCCGTGTCAGTGGCACATGAATGGAAATGATATCCGCATATCGGATCAGGTCATCGAGTGGCCGATAATCCGCTCCTGAGGATGTTTCAGCCAAAGGCGGATCATTCAGAAGGCAGCGGATACCCATTGCCTCTGCGATCTTTTTCACAGCACGGCCGGTGTTTCCAGCGCCGATGATACCGAGCGTGCGCTGCTTCAGGGACAGGCCCGATTTCTGCCCGAGTGCCAGCAATGCGGTCAGGATATATTCAGCGACAGCCGTGGCATTGCATCCGGGAGCAGATGAGAGATGAATTCCCCTGTTTTTCAGATAAGGCAGGTCAATATGATCGGTCCCGATTGTGGCGGTCCCGACAAATTTTACGCCACTCCCGTCCATGAGCGCGGGTGTTATTTTGGTCGTGGTTCTGACCAGCAGGCCGTCTGCACTTTTCAACACAGCGGGTGTAATTTCCCCGGCCGGAAAGAGCTGGACCTCACCCATGGATGAGAAGGCCTCTTTAATTCGGGGAATGGCGATATCTGAAATAAATTTCATTTACAGTCTGCTGGCAGAAAATCTGAATACAGCGGTCTCCTGGATGTTCACGTGGAATAGTCGGCGTTGATGTGCACATATTCCTCACTGAAATCGCAGCCCCAGCCGGTCAGGCTGTAATCTCCCTGATGCAGGTCAACCACAATGGATACGTCGTGCTCCGCCAGACGCTTTGACAGGTCCGTTTCATCAAATGGTTGGGGTTCACCCCGGTAGAAAACAGTGGTGTCCTGAATCGTGATGGTGGTTGGTGGATGGATCGTCAGTGATGTTCGGTTCAAACCATTGCCAATCGCCATCAGAATGCGGCCCCAGTTGGGGTCTTTCCCATTGATCGCAGTCTTGACCAGGTTCGATGTCAGAACAGCGGTCAATACAGGCTGTGCAGTCTCGTGGTTGGGGGTGCCTTGAACGGTCACTTCAATCAGATGCTGTGCCCCTTCGCCATCAGCAGCAATCTGTTTGGACAGGGAGATGGCGACCTGTGTGATCGCTTCCTGCAATTCAGGCGGTACCGGTCCGGTAAGTTCGGCCGGCTGGGATGAGATCAGAAAAAACGAGTCATTGGTCGATGTATCACCGTCCACACTGACACAATTGAAGCTTCGATCTGCCACCTGCTGGGCCAGATGCTGTATCTGTGAGGTTGAAACGGGTGCGTCTGTCATGATGTAGGCCAGCATCGTGCCCATATTCGGGTGGATCATCCCCGACCCTTTGGCAAAACCGACGGCGGCATAGGTGCTCCCCTCAATCTCAAACCGGGCAAATGCCAGCTTGGGACGGGTATCGGTTGTCATGATGGCTTCAGCAGTATCGGTCGGTGATGCACCCAACTGATCGATGAGACTGTCCAGAGAGGACTCGATGACCTCAATGGGAAAAGGACGACCAATAATGCCTGTCGAAGATGTTAACACCTGCTCCGGTTCAAGGTTCAGTTTTTGTGCAACCTGTTGTGCCATTTTCAGATTGGCTGCAAGACCACGAGTCCCGGTTGCTGCATTGGCATTCCCCGAATTAATGATGATCGCTCTGAACCGGTTGCCTGGCGTCAGCTGACGGCAATACTGAACATGGGCTGAAGGAAAACGATTTCTGGTATAGACGGCACCGACGGCTGCGTCTTTTTCAGTATAGATCAACCCCAGATCCTTCCTGCACTCATGCTTCAGTCCCGCGATTACGCCTGCGTAGCGAAAACCATTTGGCAATAATTGATCGATCTCGTTGCTTGTCATGAATTGCAGGGGGGATTGTCGGGGTTCATTCTTTTTGGAAGAAGGGACCCACATCTGTTATTAGGCTTTGTCAGACATGCTGAAAGTGTATTTGACCGACTCGAAGGAGATTTCATCACCATCCCGAAGAATTTTGGTGTCGATTCTGCGCCCATTCACAAAAGTACCGGTGGGACTGCTCAAATCGATCAGTTTATATTTTCCTGAAATTCGTTCGATCCTCGAATGCATTGGCGAAACGGCTTTTGATTTCGGTATGAGGTCGTTCATTTCGGAGTGACCGATCAGAGTCAGGTTCTTCGTGATATAGTATGTTTTTTCACGGGGTTCAACAGGAACCAGTTTGGGTGTGTTCTTGATGATTTTTCCGTTAACCCTTCTTGCCCGCGGAATGATATGCCCCGACGGTTGATCCTTGGCATCGAACTTAGACGCTCTTTTATCCGGGGATTTGAACATAATGGTCAGTTCACCCATATCGAGTATGTCGCCGTCGTTCAGGAAACTGCGTCTGCTTCTGCGACGATTGACAAGAATGGAAATCTTGTAGTTCTTGTCCTCAAGATACACCCCGTTTGATTTCATCGAGAGGGTTATTTTATTCAGATTACTGTAAACATTTGTCTGGTCGTCGGCCAATGCTTCAACCACGGGAACCATGTTCTGCACGGTTTCGTCGATGGGGAAAAACTTCTGGGGTCGATGGGGTGTGATCGAAAGGAAACCCAGTCCTATCTCTGACTTGGTGTTAAACCGGACTTTTGCTCTGATAAACAGGATGATGGCAAGGATTAACGCCAGAACGGCGTAGATAACCATGAACTGATTTTCCTGAATAACCATGGCCGCTTCTGCATACACGGTGGAAAAGGGAATCAGTATGGCCAGCAGGCCTGTGATAATGGTGTGAGTGATTAATTTCATTGGTTGATGGCGGATGCTTCGTGTTGAGTTCTCGTTCGCTGCCGAATTGACCAGGAAAAGTAACGGCAGGTGTCGATACGAAAGGATTCTTGAATTTGCCGATGGCGTTCCGCTGTTTGACCGGACGGTCACATTTTTCTTCCAGACGGACGATCCTTTTTTCTGGTTCAGCCGATCGTACAATATTGAAATAGGGCCTTACCGACTTTTATGATATCACCGTTTTTCAACGGTTGTTCCTTGATGTTTCGGAAATTGACGTATGTCTGCCAAAAGGGATCGTTGTCTACCAGCGAGTACCCGGAGTAGTATCTGACCAGTTTTGCGTGCGAAGGACGGATATCCGGGTAGCTCTTAAGATTGATATCGTCGTTCGATTGGGTTCCGAGGTAGTGAATTTCCTGCAGGAGCTCAAAATCCGTGCCCTCGAGCTGTCCGTTCAAACCCTTGAGCCATGTTTTTCTTCCAATGACCGACACATAATCGAGTGCCAATATCAGCAGGCTGCCGAAGATGATGAAGTCGAGCCCGCGGGATATAAAATAAACAGGTGCAAAGAGGTTTATCGCCGAAATAATGATTCCGCTGGCCAGACCGGCTACCCCACTGCCAATCAGACTGCGGATCATGATGGTGCTGCTGTTGTCCCTCAAACCGGCTGCAATGCCGATAAAGAGTGCCAGCACCAGCCAGCGCACACTGTATAGTATATACGCCAGAACAGGTTGCTGTGCCAGATCGACAATCTGTTGATTGATCTGATCCACAAGAGCGAATCCGGTCACACCACCTGCCAGGCCCAACAGAGCTCCGAACAACACGCCCCGTTTCATTTTGTATTGGTTATCTGTAAAAAAACCGTCTTTCATCAGTGTGATGGCACCGAATCCGGTTCCGATAAGCCCACCTGAAATAACGATTGCAATTCGGCTGGAAGTAAATTCTGAGGTATAGAGGTAGATCCAAAACTCGTTTAAAAACCAGATAGCGAAACCTGTCGCAAGCCCGAATAGAATATTTGCTGAAATGTTATTTTTCATTATTAACTATTGAGCCTTTTTTTTCTCATAAACGAAGGGATATCATAATCCTGTGGATTCAGACCGTCTGATTTTTTCCCCGACTTTTCGGCGTGGGACATCTGATCGGGGTAGTGCAGTTTGTTCTCAATCGGTTGCATATCGATCAGTTCCGGGCCAAGCTCCAACACGTTGTCATTGGCAGCATCAGTTTTGTCCTCATCATCCTGATTGTCATCCTGGAAATCGGTTTTCCTGTTTTTTAAACTATCAACCACCCTTAACGGCCTTCTTCCGGACTGCTTCTCCAGCTTTTCTTCCATAGCGCGCTCAAAACCGGTTGCGATAACGGTGATGACGACTTCGTTATCCTTTGTGGTATCGGTGACAAGACCAAAGATCACATCGGCGTCCTGGTCCGCCGTACTCTGGATGAAGTCGGCCGCGGCCTGCGCATCAAGCAGGGAGAACTGTTCGTCAGCTACGATATTGATGATAACCCCAGTAGCCCCACTGATCGGGGTGTCGCTCAGCAACGGGCTTGAAATGGCTTTTTTAGCGGCTTCCAGACCTCTGCTTTCACCGTTGGCAACGCCCGTGCCCATGATGGCACGGCCTTTGTTGGACATGACCGTTTTCAGATCGGCGAAATCCAGGTTGATGATGCCCTCCATGTTGATCAGGTTCGTGATTCCGCTGATGGCCTGCTTGAGAACATCGTCGGCGATGGAAAAAGCCTCATTCATCGTGGTTTTGGAGGAGGCGATTTCGAGGAGCTTGTCATTGGGGATCACCATCAGGGTATCCACATGTTTCTTGAACTCCTCGATCCCCTCGGCAGCGATGCGAGCCCGTTTGTTTCCTTCAAACCGGAAGGGGGTTGTCACCACTCCGACTGTCAGCAGTTTCATCTCCTTAGCAATTTCTGCGACAATAGGTGCAGCGCCGGTTCCCGTGCCACCACCCATACCGGCAGCGATAAAGACCATATCCGAGTTTTCGAGAGCTGCTCTGATCGATTCAATGTCCTCTTCTGCAGCCATCCGGCCGATTTCAGGCTTCATCCCGGCGCCAAGTCCCTTTGTAATTTTGGTTCCCAGCGGTAAAATGATATCCGCCTTCGACGAATTCAGCACCATCACATCCGTGTTAGCAGCCAGATACTGAACCCCTTTCACGTTATCATTAATCATGCGGTTAACAACATTACCCCCGCCCCCGCCAACACCAATGACTTTTATCGTCGGTAGCCCGGTATGGATGGGTTGTGATTTAAAATTATCTACGTCAATTACCATATTGCTGCCCCTGGGTATAAAATGTCATCAACAACCGTCTGCCGATGCAGGTCTGAAAACGGTATTTTGCTAAAACAGGTTGAAAAATTTTTTGATCAGCTTTTTGAAACTGACTGAAACATTGACCAGGAGGTTTTCTGAATTTGAGTTCGTCAGAAAGGAGGTTTCTCCCATCTCGGGGTCGGAACCATACATAATCAATCCGACAACCGTTGCATATAACGGGGACTCCACCATTTCACCCAATCCCTGGATATTCGAAGGAGCTCCAACGCGAACAGGCATCTGGCACACATCTTCGGCCAGTTCTGCAATATTCGCCATCAAGGCGGATCCGCCGGTGACAACCATGCCGGCTGCGCTACCCGGGCCGTATCCGGATCTGGTAATTTCATTTCGTATCAACTGAAAGATCTCACGAAAACGGGCTTCGATCACTTCTGCCAGCAGCCGCTTATCGATAATCCGGTTCTCTCTGCCTGCAATTCCCTTAAGATTGATGATCTCTCCATCCTTAACCTTTGAAATGAGGGCAACCCCATGTTCATGCTTGATCCGCAGAGCTTCCAGTTTGGTCGTCCTCAGGCCGATGGCAATGTCATTGGTGATCTGGTTTCCTCCAAGCGGCAGGACACTCGTATGGACGATTGAACCGTTTTTGTAAATAGCCATGTCGGATGTGCCACCCCCGATGTCCAACAGCACCACCCCCAGTTCCTTTTCCTGTTCATCGAGCACCGCCATGCTGGATGCAAATGGCTCCAGGACGATATTCAGAACATTCAATCCGGCATCATTACAGCATTGAACCAGGTTGGCGGCTGAGGTCACTGATCCCAAAATTAAATGAACCTTGGCCTCCAGGCGCTTCCCCTGCATTCCGATGGGGTCGACAACACCATCCTGGCCGTCTACGATATACTCCTGAATCAGGGTATGAATGATCTCCTTGTCTGGTGAATTGGTTGCCCGGGCGGCTTCAACGACTCTTTGGATGTCGGATTTGGTGATGGTATTGCCGGTAACGGCAACCACGCCGTCCTTATTCAGACCGAGAATATGGTGACCGGCGATACCGGTGAAGACATTCTCAATCTTCATGCCACTGGTCAGTTCACATTCCTCAACGGCCTTTCTGATGGATTTGACGGCAGACCGAATGTTTGTGACGACGCCGCGATTAAGCCCTTCTGAGGGGGCTTTGCCAAAGCCGATGATCTGGAAATCTCCGTCCGGTGAGACAGATGCCGCGGCAACACAAATCTTCGTTGTTCCAACGTCTAGGGCGATTACAATTCGACCTTCTTCATGAGATTCTTCTTGCATTTTTTTTGCTATGTCAGTTACCGAACGTTCAATTCCTGAACATTTTGAGATCCGGGATGAAAACGGGTTGTCCGGAGCTTCAAAAAAGATAAATAAACAACGATGCCGGATAGCCGGGTTCAAGCCTGCAAACGGGTTGATTGAGCAGTTTCGGAAACCTACAATGGAAAATCTTTCTGTTCACCCCTTAACACCTTGATATCAGGATGTCTCAACTAATACAACTTTCTTTTCAACCGATGCCGGAATTAGCAGTAATATCATATTCATACTGAAATCGCCCCCTGCGGCGTCTTGAACGGCCCGAAAATCCAGTGTTTCGCTTCGGAAAGCACTCATTGAATTATTGCAGTGGCCAGGGCCGGAATATTCTCCTTTTCTGTGAATTCTCTTGCATTGTCGGCGGCCTCCTCGATGGTATCGAAATTGCCGATCCTGACCGAATACCAATCCTCATTGGTCTGCATGTTTCTGGTTTTTCTGATAAATGGGGAGTACCCCCTTTTTTGAAGGATTAACTTGTATTCGGCCGCATTATCTTTTGTCCTCAGCCCGCCTACCTGGAAGGTGAACCGGTCTGGTTGGGGCTCGCTGGATTCTTTCACCATCGGTGGCTTGATGGCTTTCTCTTTGACTGCCACCGGGCTTTTTTTTGCCTGCACCTTGACGATGGTTTGGTTTTGAACCACCGCCGTCTCCATGTAATTCTTCTTTGAGAAATTTTTTGCAGCTTCCAGGGCAGTCTGTTTTTCTGTGTACGAACCAATACGGACAAGGTTCCACTTTTTCGCAGGGGTTTCAACGATGAGTAGATTCGGATCATACCCCTTTTTCCTGAGGCTGGCCATCAGTCGTGTCGCGTTCTCTTTCTTTAAAAAAGCGCCAATCTGCACAGCAAATGCCTTTGATTCCGGACTCGGCTGCATAGCCTTGTCTGATTGCTGTTTAACTCTGTTTTCCGAAGTCGTTTGCAACTGAGAGGATTGTTTTTGTACCCCACCGGTCTTTTCTGAAACAGGCTCGGGTTCGATCTTGATTTCCGAACTGTTTTTCCAATCGGTTTGGACGATACCCTGATTCTGAGTGGTGTTTTCATTGCTGTCTTTAAACAGAGGAATCTTATCGCAAGCTGCGATCGCAAGAATAGCCGCTATAGAGAAACCAATCAAAACATTTTTTTTAATAAATATCAAGGACATCATCTTCATTTTGCTCTTTTAAATGAGTTTATTCGATATTCATACAAATTGGGAAAAAGGAATACATGCTTTGTCACTCAAAATCGAAATCGTCTCTGATCATACTCCATTGATATAACTGAACCGACTATAGATTTTCGCATATGAATTGATACGATTATTTCAGTTTAGTTGTCTTTCTTAATATCATCTTCCCAAAAGCAATCTTCTTTTTCCCTTACTTTCTTAATGATTCCCTCGCAGGTGTCTGCCGTCACCTGAGAAAAGCCTTGCTCAAGTTGATTCGCTAAGTTTTTCATCGTAAAATCGCAGTTTCTCGCCACATAGTTTTTTACAACTCCCCAGCAGGTTTCTATCGGCTGCAACTCTGGGTGATACGGTGGAGTCCTGATCACCTCGTGGCCGTATTTTTGGGCTATCTCATCAATCACATAGATTGGCGCCGGAGCGATTCTTTCCAGTAATTCTACCATCTCAGCTTTAAGGCAGTCTTCTCCGCAGGCGATATTATTCTTTTCTAACCAATCTCGAATTTTCTTTCTTGAACTGGCCGCTGTTGGAGCGGATTGGGGTGACAGTATATTATGGTATGGCGCGTTATCCATTATTATTAAAGAATTGTCAGGGATATTAGGGATCAGTTTTTCCTCGAACCACTTGGTAAAAAGCTCAGCGTTCATCTGACCATGATAATCACCGGTTTTCCTGGTACTTTTGAAAACTGTTTTCGCGTTAGGCACCCAACCGTCTCGCGTAATAGCGTTCATAATTATCAACCGCTCACCATTTCCGGTTGGTTTTTGAACCCAGGGCCCATCTTCCCCGTAATACCAAGTAAAATCATTACTATGATTTTTATTGACATATGACTCATCCAGGTAAACTTCTGGATAAACTGTATCAGTTTCGCTATCAGGCGCGCGATTTCTTCTCTTTTTTCGTAAAAACCGCTGCCGAGCGGCGACAACATGATCTTTTTCTTTTAGATGTTGAGATCTTACGCCCTTACCAAATTCGAACCCCCATCTATCAAGCGTTCTCGCCAGAGTGGAAATATGAAAGGACTCATCGGCACCGTTCTGTAAAAGGAACTCGCGAATATCATTAAGGGTAATGTAGCTGCCGTCGTTGTTCGCTTCCCTAACGTATGTTCGAACCTTCTCTTGATAAGAGGAGTCTATCGCGTATGACTTGCGACCACGATCACTCGGAGGTCGATCGAGCGAATCCGGGTCTCGGTTATAATCCGCCATGATCCGCTTTACCGTGGCGACTCCGATTTTCACTGCGTCCGCTGTTCTTTGAACGCTTGATAAAGGAACCTTTTTTTCCAGCTCATTCCAGTCGAAGTAGAGCTTCACTGAAACTATTACCTTCTTCACTTCAGGCGTAAGCGCTTTTCCTTGAGTTGCCATGACACCTCCTATTTTTTCGTTGTTTTGAGGTATCATACAAAAATAAATCAAAAGTATCAACTCAATTGCGAAGCACTATA
>JAHJRI010000277.1 GCA_018830885.1 bacterium
ACAGAGGACATCCGGTCGCCCGGGAGGATCTCGTATTCCAGCACGAAGGAACCCAGTTCCACGTTGTAGTACTCCCCTTTCAGGTGGCAGGCGCCCCTGGGTCCGGTGGCGTAGGAAACCGCCAGGCCGTGAAATGCCCGCCCGTCATGCATGGGCATCTCCAATCCCTTGACCTGGGCGGCTTCGCTCTCTTTCCGTCCCAGTTCCCGGGCCATTCTCAGGGTACCGCCGGAGAGCAGTTTTCCGATCCCCTCCTGGGCGATGATCATCTCCACCAGCTTGACAATGGTCTCCCCCTCGCCCCACTTGATCTCCATCCCGGCGTTTTCCCGGGTAAGAACCCCCTTTTCATAGAGATACATGGCATAGGCGATGGACACACTGCAGGAAATGGTGTCGATCCCGTGGGTATTGCAAAGCACGTTGGCCCGGATGATGGAATCCCAGTCATGGTTCTGGCACAGGGGACCAAACCCGATGGCGGTCTCATATTCGGGACCGTCGACCCTGGGTGTCGTCTTTGAAAAACCGTGGATTTCCCGGCCGCACCCGACAGGACATCCCCGGCAGGAGTAGCTTTCCACGGGATAAGCCTGGCGCAGGGCTTCCCCGGTGACCTTCTGGGCTTCAAACACGTTTTCCGTGAAATACCGGGCGGGCGTGTCCCCCAGGGTCATCCCCATATCCGAGTAGAACAGGGTGCCATACTCCCGGAAGGCATGGGAGGTGAACCCGTTTTTGATATCCAGCTGGGCCGTTTTGGACAGTTCCCGCAGTTTCTCCTTGTCGGCGGGGGCCGCCTTCTGGCTGCCGCCGGCTGCGATGGCCTTCAGGTTCTTCGACCCCATCAGGGCCCCCATGCCGGTCCGGCCGGCGGCCCGCCCCTCATCGTTCATGACGCTGGCGTAGGCGATCATTTTCTCCCCCGCCTCGCCGATACAGGCCACGCTGAAGCTTTTCTCCCCGATCTCGGTCTTGATCAGATCCTGGGTCTCGTAGGCATCTTTGCCCCAGAGATGAGCAGCATCCCTGATCTCCGCCTTGCCGTCATTCAGGAGCAGGTAGACCGGTTTGGCCGCTTTTCCCGTAATGATAATCCCGTCAAAACCCGCATCCCGCAGTTTGTATCCCCAGGCCCCGCCGCTGGTGGCCTCGCCCCAGTAACCGGTGAGGGGAGAGATCCCGCAGACCGCAAAGCGGCTGACCATGGGAATGGAGGTGTTGACAAAGGGACCGATGGCAAATACCAGCGGATTTTCGGGGCTCAACGGATCCACCCCCGGCTCGACGCGATCATAGATGAGCGCTGCCGCCAGGGTGGTGCCCCCGATAAACTTCTTGTAGAATTCGTCCGGGAGGTTCAGGATCCCCGTTGTCATTTTACTCAGATCCACCTCCAGAATTTGACCATGATTTCCTTTCATTGTTCGTCTCCTCTAAAAGTCAATGTCCTTGCCATGATATGCATAATGCCAGAATTTTTCACACTGGGTTTCGGTCATCGGTCGGGGGCTGAAGATACTGTCGATATCTTCCCGCGTGTAGGGAATCAGGCGCGGCATCTCCGCTTTCATCTTCTCCTCGGACACCCCGAGTTCCTTCAGACTCAAAGGCACATTCAGCGACTTGAAAAAGGCACGGGTATGGGCCACCAGGTTGTCCAGGCTCTCCTTGCGGTCCTTGCCCTGAATCCCGAGGGTCCTGGCGATCCTGACATGCTTTTCAGAGGTTTTGGCGTAATACTGCAGGCAGAAGGGAATAAAGAATCCCACCGCCAGTCCATGGTGGACGTGAAAGAGGGAACCCAGGGAGTGACCAAAACTGTGGGTCAGGGAGGCTCCCGAATTGCCGAAGGAGATACCGGCAATACTGGCCGCCAGCAGCATGCGCAGGCGGGCTTCCCGGTCCCGGCCGTTGGCAACCGCCCGGGGCAGGTACTTATGCACCATTTCGATGGCCGCTAATCCCATGGCATCGGTCATCTCGGTGGCTGCGATGCAGGTCACCGCATCCATGGCGTGGGCCAGCACATCCAGACCGGTGCCCAGGGTCAGTTTTTCCGGCATGGTCATGGTAAATTCCGGCGACAGAATCGCAAAATCGGGGACCAGTTCGGCACTGGCGATCGGGATTTTACGATCGTTGGCATGGTCATGCAGGACCGCCGCACCGGTGCATTCAGACCCGGTTCCCGCCGTCGTGGGCACCGCTGCCATGACCGCTTTTTTACGCAGCCCCAGGGGTGACAGGGGGCTGAACGCCATCAGGTTCTGCAGGTCCGGCCGCTCGTAAATCACCCAGGCGCCCTTGGCTGCGTCCATCACGGAGCCGCCGCCCACCGCCATGATCAGGTCCGGTTCAAAGGCGGTCATGGCAACGGCACACGCCTGCACATTTTCAATCGGTGCTTCAGGCTCCACCTTGCACCAGCTCTCTGTTGTGTACCCCCAGGCCAGCAGGAATTTTTCAACCTTGTCTGCATACCGTTTGCCGAATTCGTCGCTGACGACAAAGGCTCTCTTTTTCGGGCATTTATTGTTCAAATGGTCGATGGTACCGGGACCCAGACCCGGGGCTTCCGAGAACACATTGGCGCCCATGATCATCATCGGGGTGTTGAACACACTGGAAAGGCCCCGAATTCCAGCGGCCGTTGCCAAGGGCAGCAGGCCCTTGATACCTGGATCTTCAAACCAGTAACCCATAACTCCTCCTGGTAAAATGGTTTAAGGTTTTGATGGCATACAAACCGGACAGTGCCGGTCCAATAACAAAACCGATACAACAATCAACTGGAACCCCTGTTCGGTCAACCCCCTCAGCCAGCCCTCCGCGAAGTCAGATGACCGGGGTTCCGCAAGTGGTTTTTCTGGATTTTTTTTCTGGGATGATCCTAACAGCATTATTTTCAAAAAGCATTAACGATATGAAGCTTTTCTTGAAATCGATCAGGGGGGTGTTATTACGGCAGAATATCCTGTTATTCAAGGGTTGTTTTCTCTGAACTAAAAAAAAACAGGCCTGGACTGACGGATAATAACAGGAAGGTCCTGCGCTGGGTCGTCGCGGGCATAAGCCGGCAGGTGTGTCAGCGGGAAACCCCGGGCGAACCGGTATTCCCGCTGGTGGTGGTTGGCCGGTTCCGGCCGGGGGATTGGCAACCGCGTTCAGCGGGCTTTTCGTACCTGCTCCATACCCATTTCAGCCAGGGGTTCTGCCATGGCAGCGGTGGCAATGGCCTGCTTGCTGGCGGCGGTACCGTCCCGGACGCGACCCTTGATGCCAAAAACAATTCCGGCGAGACGGAAAAAATTGAACGCCATGTAGTAGTTCCAGTTGTCGATTCTGTTGCGTCCCGTTCTTCTGCAGTAAGCGTCGATATAGTCCTGTTCTTCGGGGATCTGCATCGCTTTGAGGTCCAGACCCATAAAACCGATCTGGCCGTCACTGGAGGGGGTGTGCCAGGCCGTGCAGGAGTAGCTGAAATCAGACAGGGGGTGGCCCAGCGTGGAGAGTTCCCAGTCCAGAATAGCCAGAATCTTCGGTTCCGTCGGATGAAAAATCATGTTGTCAATCCGGTAATCGCCATGCACGATGGAGGTTTCATCGTTTTCCGGAATATTGTCCGTCAACCACTGGATCAGGTCATCCATCGCCGGATAGGGCTCTTCCACCGAGGCCTGGTACTGCTTTGACCAGCGTGAGATCTGACGGCTGAAATAGCTTCCCTTCTTGCCGAAATCAGCCAGACCCACTGTCTCGTAATCCACCATGTGCAGTTTGGCAATCGCATCATTCATGGCATCGAAGATGGCAGCCCGCTGCTCCAGGGGGGTATTGCCCACGGTCCAGAATATGCGGCCGTCCACACAATCCATGATGTAAAACCAGCTGCCGATGACCGAATCATCCTCGCAGAGCGCATAGGTCCTGGCCACCGGCACATCCGTCTTGTTCAGGGCCGAGATCACCTTGTACTCCCGGTCCACCGCATGGGCCGATTTGAGGAGCTTCCCGGACGGTTTGCGACGCAGGACATACTTTTTGCCACCCGCGCTGAGCTGGTACGTGGGATTGGACTGCCCCCCTTTGAACTGCCTGACCTCCAGGGAGCCGCTGAATCCTTCCACATTTTCTTCCATGTATTTCTGCAGCGCTTTTTCATCCAGTTCAAATCCACTGCGAACCGGTCCTGTTCCTGAAAATTCCTTCTGCCGATCAACCATCTTATCTCCTTATTTGAAAATCATGCTGAACACGTCTTTGAATACCTGCATCTACCGTCTCTAATTGCGGGTCCGTTAAGCTGCCATCCCTGGATATGGGTTCATTATCGACGTCAACACGGCCTTGTCTCCCCCGTTAACTGTTCGTCATCTTATAAAGGTTTGGAAAAGGGTGTCAACTAGATTGCCAGCAGTCCGGTTTTTTTTGAACCAACCATGAAATCAATCAAAATTAATCGAACATTTGCTCAATTTTAATTGACACAGGAACAGGTCCCGATACACCATCAAGAGAGCCGCCGGTTACGGCGGCTTCAAAGCGGACGGCGGCGGTGAACCGGCCTGACGGCAACGGCAGCGAATATTCAGACATGACACCAGCGACTTTGGACAGGGCTGATTTGATGGGGCAGCAGGGGATTCTGCGACTGCTGATCCGGTTTTCAGTACCGGCCGTATTCGGGATGATGGTCCAGGCCCTTTACAATGTGGTCGACCGGATTTACATCGGGCGCAGCGTGGGGTCCCTGGGGATTGCCGCGACCACGGTGGCCATGCCCATCATGATGATCGGATTTGGATTTGCCCTGATGGTCGGTATCGGCGGCAACGCCCTGGTTTCCATCCGACTCGGAGAACAGCAGCGGGACAAGGCGGAGCAGGTGCTGGGCAACGCCGTGGTGATGATGGTGATCATGAGCACGATCCTCGTCTCCCTGGGGCTGATCTTTATCATCCCCGCCCTGAAAATCTTCGGCGCCACCGATACCATCCTGCCCTATGCCCGGGACTACATCCGCATCATCATGCTGGGCTGGATCGTGCAGACCATCGGTTTCGGCCTGAACAATTTCATCCGGGGGGAAGGAAACCCGAAAAAAGCCATGCTGAACATGCTGGTGGGGTCCGTTTCCAATATCATCCTGGATCCCATCTTCATTTTCGGCCTGGGCTGGGGCATGCAGGGCGCCGCCATCGCCACCGTCATTGCCCAGTTCATCTCGTTCATCTTCGTCATGCACTACTACCTGGGGGGCAGGAGCCTGCTCAAAATCAGGGTGCGCTATTTCAGGCTGCAGAAGGACGTGGTCCAGGGGATTCTGGCCATCGGTGCCGCCCCGTTTATTTTCCATATCGCCGACAGTGTCGTGGGGGCGATCATCAATACCCAGCTGAAGAACCATGGGGGGGACCTGGCCATCTCCATGGCGGGGGTTCATATCAGCCTGATCATGATGATCTTCATGTTTGTGATCGGCATCGCCCAGGGAACGCAGCCCATTGTCGGCTACAATTACGGGGCAAAACAGTATGACCGCGTCAAGCGAACCCTGCTGCTGGCGATCCTGATCGCCACGGCCGGGGTCACCATCGCCTATATCTTCATCATGTCCTTCCCGGTGCAGCTGGTGAGGCTGTTCAACCAGAAGGATGCCGCCCTGATCGCACTGGGCGAACACGCCATCCCCATCTTCTTCCTGATGCTGCCCCTGATCGGATTCCAGGTGATCGCCTCCAACTTTTTCCAGGCCATCGGCAAAGCCCGACAGGCCACGTTCCTGGTCCTGAGCCGCACGGTCATGGTCCAGGTGCCCTGTATCCTGATACTGCCCTATTTTTTCGGTCTGGATGGGGTCTGGATGTCCACCCCGACCTCGATTTTCATCTCGTCCCTGGTCACCGGCGGTTTTCTCTATTTCGCCCTGAAGCAGCTCCATGAGGACGCGGTGCCGGCCGGCAGCGCGTCCTGCGCGGTGACACCGGTGGTGCAGGTGGAAGGGAAAACCGGGGGAAAACCGGGGGAAAACCGACGATCCAGCTGATCAAGGTGCGCGATGCAAAAGATGCGGTTGACCTGCCACTGGGGCAGGCCTGCATGGAAGAACTCGATTTCCTGGTGAGTCTTGTGGGTGGTCAGTTTAGAACAGACTGACCCCATCGGGCGCTACTTGCCCTTGAATGCCGGTTTTCGTTTTTCCATGAAAGCGGTGAAGGACTCTGCACAGTCTTCCGTGGTGAGCAGCAGCATGTTCTTGTGCACCGCCAGGTTGATTCCCTCCCGGATCGTGGCGGTACGACCGAAATTCAGCACCTCCTTGGTGTTCTGGACGGCCAGGGGGGCGCTCTCCTTGATCTCGTCCGCGAGCTTGTTCGCTGCTTCCATCAATGCTTCCATGTCCGGGCAGATCTCAACGATCAGCCCCATGCGCTCAACCTCCTCTGCCGAGAAAAAGCGGCCGGTATACGCCATACGCTTGGTGTTGGCCAGACCGATGAGATAGGGCAGCCGCTGCAGGGCGCCGACATCGGCCACGATCCCGATGCGGGCTTCCCGCAGCGTAAAAGAAGCATCCGCGGTACAGAGCACCATATCGCAGGCGGCCGCGATATCCAGCCCGAAACCGACACATTTGCTGTGAACCGCCGCGATCACCGGTTTGCGGCACTCATCGATGGCATGACAGCAATCGAACAGGGCGCGGTCGTTGACCGGAATTTTGAACATACTACTGACATCCTTGTGGTCGGACAGGGTCATCTGCTTGAGATCCAGTCCGGCTGAGAATATCCGGGCGTTGCTCTTGAGAATAACCACCCAGATGTCATCCACGGTATCCAGTTCCTGGAAAACCCGGGTGATCTCTTCGGCAAACGCCATGTTGATGGCGTTCAGGGCATCCCTGCGGCTCAGACAGACCGTCGCCACGTGATCCGTTGTCTGTACATCGATATATTGATAACG
>JAHJRI010000278.1 GCA_018830885.1 bacterium
GCATTAGCTGTGTTATTGGGTTTTTGAGTGAAAAACCAACGGGTGTTGAATAAATGCTCGTCTTGATAATTCATTAGCCATGTTTCGGCATCTCACCGATGCTTTTCGGCTGAGGTCTATCTAACAGATTAAGAGCGATTTGGAAAGCACTCTCTGGAGCCGGGGTGCACCAAAAACATGTGCGTATTTGATCATAACCACTTCAAGAGGTTATTTATTCAGAAAAACGCATGAATCCATCCTTGGAGCTCCTGGAATCCATCCTTGGCTTCCAAGGTTTTCTGAACAAACAACCTCTTTCCACTTACAGGTACCCACACATATTTGGTGCACCCCTGGAGCCGAATCCCTGCAAGATAAACCTTAGATCGCTCTGTTTCCCTTCAGGGTACCACTTTTTTTTGGTTGCTATCGGGCTAAGTTGGAAAAATGGCAACCGGGTCCGGCTCTGATCGATCCATTGAATATATCGGAATAAACATATAACCCCGTTTTAACAGTGATTTAAGCAATTTTATATAAATTAATTGGTCGTTCCGGGAAAAGTTTGGCACACTGTATTTACAGTGACCGGTCGTCATCTCCAGCTGAAAGCGCACGCCATTCAACTGGCTGACCGGGCAGTCCTGTCGCAAATAAAACAGTACCACTTGAATATTGCGTGATGCCATGATCATACTGTCATTGAACTCATTTTCGACGTTCTTCGCTGCGAGTCTCGCGAATTCAGCCATGGCCCTCTTCAGCGTCCGGTCATTGACTTCGCCATCCCGTCGAAGCTTAACTGCGCCCAATTCATTCATGAGAAGCGAGACTAGCAGCTTCGAAAAGACCGGTCACGGCTTCAACAGGTTATTTGAATGTGTAAGTTAAACGCGTGATCACAAAATACCGAGATAAATAATCAGAATCCTCTCGGACAGATCCCGATTTTTTCAAATTTGAGAGATAAAACATGTGTGGTGTATTCGGTATCGTTGGTCATCCCCAGGCAAAACAGTTTTTTTCAACCGTTCTGGCATCACTACAGCATAGAGGCCATGATGGCGCAGGTATGGCCGGTTTTCTCACAAAAAGCCCAGCCTGTCTGGAAACCGTCAAAGGTATCGGAAAAGTGGCGACTGTCATTACCGAAGACGCACTGAGGAAATTTGACGGGACCACATTCATCGGCCACACCCGTTATTCAACTCGAAATGAGCCGGGTTCCATCCGGGAGATTCATCCTCACTGGGCGCAAAGCATGCGGGGGAAGCTGGCAATCGTAAGCAATGGGGATATCATCAATATTGAAGAACTGAAAAACCACGTCAAGGCGCTGGAAGTGAAGGTTTATACCTCCAACGACGCTGAAATGATTGCGACCCTGATCAATATCCAGATCCGGAGAGTCGGCAAAAAGGTTTTTCAAGCCATCAATGAAAGCATGAAGCAATTGCGGGGAGGATATGCAGCACTGGTCATCATGGAGGATGACGACCGGATTTTTGCCTTCAGAGACCCCTGGGGGATCCGCCCACTGCATGTGGCCGAGTTTGACATCAGCGGCCGCAAGTGTGTGGCATTCGCTTCAGAAACCTGCACGTTTGATGTTATCCAGAGATATAACGAAGCAGCCTATCCGGAAAACAATATCTCCTTTACCCATCGCGCGGTGAGGCCGGGCGAGGTTGTCGCCGCTGATACCAACGGCCTTCTGGAAACATCCCTGTTTAAAGATCCACCCGCTGACCGCATCGGATGTGTATTCGAAAGTATCTATTTTTCCAGACCTGACAGTCGGCAGATGGGAGAATCTTTCCAGGTACTCCGGGAACGGATGGGGATGGAGCTGTTCAAGGAGTCCCCCATTGATGCAGATCTGGTCACGTCAGTTCCAAAAGGTGGTATTCCTTCGGCCGTCGGATTTGCCAAAGCATCCGGTCTGCCTTACAGTATTTCAATTCTTGAAGAACCGACAACAGGCGGAAAACGATCTTTTACCACGAATCCAGACGAAAGACAGGCGCTTGCCACCATGAAATACAATATTCTTCCGGACGTGGTTGCTGGAAAGCGCATGATCGTCATTGACGATTCCATTGTACGGGGTACAACAACCCGGCTGCTGGTGCGGAATCTTTTCAAGGCTGGTGCCAAGGAGATTCATCTGCGGATTCCCTGCCCACCCTATAATTATCCCTGTCACTACGGAATCGAAACCCGTGATCCGGAGACCCTGATATCCCACAATCGAACCGTGGATGAAATCTGCCGCGAGATCGGCGCCACCTCCCTGACCTATTTGAGTCTTGAAGGTCTCTATAGGGCTATCGGCAAGGATCGGTCGCAATTCTGTGATGAATGTCTCTCCAACCGCTCTCCTTTTTAGTCAATATGTAATTACCGCAGGAGGTCCCCGCGTTCAGCGGTTGTATGCTTGGCGTTAAAAACGGCAATGAAGCGGGTTTAAAGAAGTATTTTTCAGAATATGTTAATAGCTGAATGGGACCCTGCCCGATTTTGGTGGAAAAGCAATGCTACCGTCGCCTGTTATGTGGCTGCAGGAGCGACCCCTTTCCGCAAAAACCAGATATCCCGAGTAACATACTGTTTAAATACACTCACAATGGCAGATCACCTGGATCCCCCTTGGGGCTGTTTTCGGCAGCCCCGGAGAATTCGTGCGATTCTGACCTGATCCTAAAAGTTCCAACCAACATTGACCCGCCAGCCTTTGGGTTCAAAGGTGGTTTCAGATCCGTCTGTATATGATCGCGTGTTTTTGATGTTAAACATGTATGCTGAAACAGTAAATCCCTCTTCCGGCATCCAGCCCGCACCGATCTGTGTCGTGACCTGTTTCTCATCCCATACTTGTGTTGAAAACAGAGTTGATTCTGTCTTATCTTTCTCCTTTTCTGTCTCATTGATATAACTCAACAACACCTTCCCAAACAGGGCTTCCAGAGACATGGTGTTATAGTCCGTCTTGTAGTGGGTGTTTGCCTGTTTCCCTGATTCAGCCGCTTTAGCCGACTCGGGGGACTGGATAATAGCATATTCCAATCTGAAGCGGCTCTCACCTGGTTTTCCAACCAGCATCCCCAACCCCACAATCGTGTTCGACCAGGCGTTGTCCACAGAATCAGAAGCAATGTCTGAACTTTTTTTAAAATCAACGTTCTCCATCCCCCCAGCCACATAAAAAAGTTCTCCCAGCTTTAACGATGCACTGACCATCAGTCCGGTTTCCGTTTCCTTGTCCTTTTCGACTGTAACGCTAGAAGGCAATATATAGGGCGATCCTCCGATAGATCCCAATGTTCCCTTTACCTTTTTTTCGTTTTTGTTTTCGCTTACCCGATATCCCAACCCAACCGAGAGCGCTTCACCAAAAACATAGGCCAGGTTCAGCCGGGTTTCCGGCAGATTCTGCTCTATTTCAACCACCTGGTTGGGAACACCGGCTGCAATAGGGATATCCAGATCCACCTTTTTGGTAGTATCCGTTGACACATACAGTTCCAGAGCCACTGCTTCACCTTTCAGAGCCGCCAGAACGGCTGGAATACTGCCCCCCACACTGACATCGCCAACTTCTACAGAGTCCATTTTCACCTTACCTGTCGCATTGACAGCCTGCAAACCTAACGTACTGTTATCCCGCCATCCGGCTGCGGCCGAACTCTGGACCTTCATCGACCGGTCCAGCAGCGGCGTCGCAATCTGAGCGCTGGCGCTCAAATAGCTGAAAACCAGTAACAGAGTTATGGTTAACCGTTTAATCATGTTCACCTTTATATTTCAATTAAGGATAAAAGAGGAAAATTCTTCAACGCATTTCCCTTTGCTCAGAATACAACAGGAGAAAATGCACAGAGTATACCGCCTTGGATATACCTGTTAAAAATCATTGATAATAGGGAGATACAGGGTATGTTCGGGAGATTCTCCTCCCATGGAAAAATGGTCTGGATACGGAGAATATGTAATGGAATTTTAAAGATGTGGGAACTGTTTCATTAAAAACAGCTTAAACAGGACGGGAGGGGGTCAAAGATTCCATTGGATCTGCAGACTGGAGACCGCAGCGACATCCAATTCCCAGTTCTGTAGTTCATGGTGGTTCCTGTCACTCAATTTCCAGGTATGAAAATTAACGAGTCCATAGCTCAGACCAATTTCAAAATCTCCAAAGCGGATACCAGCTTCCAGTCTGGATGTCAGGTTGAGGAAACTGACATAGGCTCCGTTCCAGGGAGATGCCTCTGTGAGCCGGTAGCTTTCAGCCGTGATGGTTTCATCGATCAAGACATAGGCGTGATCGCCCAGCTTCAATTGAAGAATAAAATATGACGGCAGAACCGAATTGATGCGCACAACATCTCCGTTATATGTATATCCGAGCAACGGGATAAACGCATCCTGAGCAATCCCCCCCAGATGAGAGAGCCCATATAACCACTTGCCCTTCGCTGTGGTTTTGGGTCTGTAGAGAAACTGGTTCATAAACGATCGATCCTGTGAATCGACATCCTTGTAATCAGTCGCCAGTATCTCATCCCTGCGAAAAACCCAGGTGCTGTCGCGGACCGGAATCGCCAGCAGGACCCCCCGGGTCGAGTTGATCAATTTCTCCGGAAAATCAGTGACAGCGTAAGTCTCCGATCCGTTATCGAGCATCAGATTCATCGGAAAACCGTTATAGGTGACCGTCGTCTGATCCTCTTTCAGGTAAACCAGCAACATAAAGGATTCCAAAGGCAAAATCGGCAGAATCAGGGAGGCATGCTCCTGTTCGACTTCGATACCACCAATCCCCGACTTGAAACTGCTGTTTTGCATCAGACTCCGGGAAAGCTCCAGTGGATATTTCTGCGCATTGACCGCGCCTGGAATAACAACAACCAGAATGACGGAAACCGCAAGGGAAATCCAAAAACCTCTTTTGACCATAGTCAATTCCATACGGGTAAGAAACAGAATACCGATTATAGCCGGAAATGATATGTTTGCATCTTTCATATCCTGGATCGGATGTCAAGGAGCCGAATCGGTACCCGAAAATCGATCTGTCCTCAATCTCCCTGCTCAATCCCCCTGGAGAAGGGCGGAGTAAAAACAGATCTCAATCATACATCTTCTTTGTTTGATTTGATAAAATCGCATGGATGGTTAAAAATGTCATAAGCAGGTAAACTGAATGCACAATGGAAAATACGGAGCCGAATCGATGAACGTTTTTACCCTTTTCTGACGACATTTGTAGGATCCTGTCTGAATAATGGTATTCTCTGAACCAAACCGGGAGATAGTATAGATGAGTAGAATAAGTATCAGTGAAGCGGATGAAAAGGAGTTCACCCAGTTGATAGCCGATGACCTGGAAAGCGGTGCGCTGGAAAAAGTGACCGAGCTGTTTCGATATAATAAAACCCTCTTCCTGATTGTTGGCAATTTAATCAAAGATGAACGGATGAAAGTTCGCCTGGGAACCAATATGTTGATGGATGAACTGCGAGAAGAGAGACCGGAAGATGTCAAACTGGCGTTGCCCGGCTTACTGCCGCTGCTGCAGAATGAAAACCCGACAATCCGCGGCGACACGGCGGATATGATCGGCATGATCGGTTCAAACGAGCATATCAGCGCTCTGCAGGAACTTCTTCAGGACAGCAATCACCAGGTAGTGGAGATTGCCTCAGAGGCCATTGACAACATAATTAAAGAGAACCCGCCGAACTAACCCTTATTCTGCAAGGTGGCATGAACAAACTCGTTTTTCTGCATGGCATGGAGAGCAGCCCCCTGGGTACCAAATCCCAGTTTATTAAAAAACACTATCCGGACTGTCTGATCCCGGAACTGATGCCTGACATTCACAAGCGAATGACCGTCATTGAGGAACTGATCAAAAAACCCGTCGTTCTGGTCGGATCTTCCCTGGGAGGATTGAGTGCCCTGCTTTTTGCCATGTCTCATCCTGAAATGGTGAGAGGCATGATCTTGATTGCACCGGCTGTTGGTTTTTTTGACCAGACGGTTTTTAATGACAATGACAAGAAAGTGATTCAGGAGACTTATATTCCGGCTGGTATCCCCTGTACAGTCATGATCGGCAAAAAAGACACCGTGATTCCCGAGTCAGATATCAAGACAATGATCGAACGCTCTCCTGATAAAGAACAGATCAAGGTCTTCAGACTGGATGATGATCACACCCTGAATCAGTCACTGGAGCTGTTGTTGTCCCAGATTAGAGCGGTGATGAATCGTGATTGAGCCCGGCGTCAATCAGCGGATCGTATACACAGACAATGGAATTGAATGAAACTGATCAAAGAACGGCTGCAGAAAGTCATTGAGACTCTTGAAAACGAATTAAATGAATGGCGGCCGGCAGATGATACAGGAAAACCCGGCGGTATTATCCTCTTGCGCCAGGATATTCCGACCCTGATTGTACCGGACCTGCACGGCCGAAGTGACTATCTTCCTGATTTGATGGGTTTCAAACCCGCAGATAAAACCGTGTTTGAACTGTTAAAAAATGGCCGCATTCAAATCGTTTGCGTCGGCGATGGTATGCATTCGGAAAGAAGGGGTAAAGAGAGATGGCAGGCCGCGTTTGCTGAATATAAAAACAAATTTGTTGACTGCCCAGCCATGACAGCGGAGATGACAGAAAACTTTCAAACCATGGCCATGGTAATGAAGCTCAAGGCAGCGTTTCCGCGTTACTTTCATTTCCTGAAAGGCAACCATGAAAACATTCTGGATGAAGCCGGTAATGGCAATCACCCGTTTGCTAAATTCGTGGCCGAGGGTCCAATGACGACATTTTATGTCAAAAAATTCTTTGGCGACACTTTTTTAAACCAGTATGATCAATTCGAAAAAGACCTGCCGCTGATAGCCCGGGGCACGTTTTTTGTGGTAAGCCATGCCCGACCCAGAAAACGCTATACAATCGATCAACTGATCAATTACAGATCTCAACCCGACGTTATTGAAGGCCTGACCTGGACACGACATCAAAATGCGGAACCAGGATCAATTCCGTCGATGCTGGATGAGCTGCTCGGTAATTCCATCAATCCCAGATACTGGTTTTGTGGACACACATCCCTCGAAACCAGGTTCAAACACTGGCCTGAGGATGCCCTTATTGAGATTCACAATCCAGATCTTAGAACAGTTGCGATGGTGGACCCGGTCACACCGTTCGAAATGGAAAAGGACATTATCGATCTACCGAAGCCCTGAACTGAATTCCCCCGATAGGACGACAGAGCAATTTGACGGGCATGATCACGTTACTCCTCCGGCGATCAACTCAACCGATCCTGTTCATATTTTCCGAATAAAGTCTTCTTCCATAGTTACAGTCCCTTATTTCAGTACATTGCGATCCTGATCAGACGGATTTTTATATTTTTTGATCAGCAACGGATTTTTCCGGTGTTATACGACGGATGTTTTAAAAACTTTTTAACTCACTGATATTATTTTTTTATATACCTATTTGCCCCCAAAATATCAAAGCTCAGGATGATTAAGATGGAAAATTTCACATTTTCCAGGCAATTGTTGATTTGTATCAGGTTTATATAATGAGACCCGATGTTGCCAATTCTCTCTCAAGTGGTTGGTTCATCATACCAAGCCGCAAAAAAGGGGGAGGAATCCCTGAAGGGGAATAAGTCTTTACATTTCCGTTCCTTTGAACATCCAGTGGTCCGTAATGAAGGCCTGAGTTTTCTAACATACTAAAATTGCGGAAATTTTTATACTTGCCGGAATATTTTTTTCTTTTGAAGAATATATACTTGCATTTTAAAATATTGACTGATAATATCCGTTGATTAAGTCATTTTTTCGCACGTACTCCCCCGGGATGCTGCAAAAAGCTTCGGAAAGTCCGTTAAATAACTAATATTTCATGTTATTGCCCTATTCAGCCAAACAACGGATAGCCTGGCATGGGATTTTGAAAAACTAATTAAAAAAAGCCGAGAAATGCCCACATTAAGTCAACTGGTTAGAAAAGGTCGAAAGCGGGTTGTGGAAAAGAACAACGTCCCTGCTTTACAATCGTGCCCTCAAAAACGAGGTGTCTGTACACGTGTTTATACAACAACGCCGAAGAAGCCGAACTCCGCCCTGCGGAAAGTTGCCAGGGTCCGTTTGACCAACGGGATGGAAGTGACATCCTACATTCCGGGTGTCGGGCACAATCTTCAGGAACACTCCGTTGTCATGATTCGGGGTGGACGGGTGAAAGACCTTCCAGGTGTGAGATATCACATTATCAGGGGAACCCTGGATACGCAGGGTGTTGATAGTCGAAAACAGGGCCGTTCAAAATACGGAACTAAAAAAGGATAAGAGGTTATAGACATGTCAAGAAGGCACTCAGCAGTAAAAAGAAAGATCATGCCCGACTCCAAATACCATAGTCTCTCATTGAGCAAGTTTATCAATTGCATGATGATCGACGGGAAAAAAAGCATATCAGAGAATATCGTTTATGGGGCGTTGCAGAAAGTTGAAGACAGGATCGAAGGCAAGAGCGGCATTGAAATTTTCAATGCTTCCATCAGCAACGTTCAGCCGATGCTTGAAGTCAAGTCAAGACGTGTTGGTGGATCGACTTACCAGATACCGGTAGAGGTTCGTGACGAAAGACGATTGGCGCTTGCCATCCGCTGGATCATCAATGCAGCTCGCGCCCGGAACGGTAAATCGATGGAAGGAGATCTGGCGGCAGAACTGCATGATGCATTCAACGAAAGGGGTTCGGCAGTCAAAAAGAAAGAGGATACCCATCGTATGGCGGATGCCAACAAGGCCTTTGCTCATTATATGTGGTAATCCGCATTCAGACAGATGGAAAGGACTCCGAAGCTTTCAAATGTCAGAAATATCGGCATTATAGCCCATATAGACGCCGGAAAAACAACAACGACAGAGAGAATTCTGTTTTATACCGGCAAGAGCCATAAAATCGGCGAAGTACATGATGGTGCCGCCACAATGGATTGGATGGCACAGGAACAGGAAAGAGGCATCACCATTACCGCTGCATCAACCAGCTGTTTTTGGAAAGTTAAAGAGCAAGTCAATCAGATCAATATCATCGACACGCCAGGGCATGTTGATTTCACACTGGAGGTTGAAAGAAGCCTCCGTGTTCTGGATGGAGCGGTGGTTGTCTTCTGCGGTGTTGCTGGAGTTGAACCCCAGTCTGAAACAGTCTGGCGGCAGGCAAATGCCCACGGTATTCCCCGATTGTCATTTATCAACAAGATGGACCGAATCGGGGCCGATTTTGATGCAGCAGTTGCACAGGTTAAAGAGATTCTTGGCGCACATCCGATATGCATCAATATTCCGCTTGGGCAGGAAGAAGGGTTCAAGGGGGTGATCGACTTGATTAACATGCAGGCCATTACTTTCAGCGAAGCCTCCCTGGGTGCGGAGGTTACTCTGAAGCCCATCCCCGAAGAATTCAGGGAGAAAGCTCAGTCGGCCAGAGAAAGCATGATTGAGACACTGACACTGTTCAATGACGACCTCCTGGAATCAGTGCTGGAGGACAGAGCAATCAGTACCCAGCAGATCATTGACAGTATCCGTGCTGCCTGTTTACGAAATGAGATAACACCGGTTTTGTGCGGTTCCGCCTTTAAAAACAAGGGCATTCAACCCTTGCTGGATGGTATTGTGCGTTTTCTGCCATCCCCTCTGGATAGACCCGCTATCCGCGGAACAGATATATCGGGTAAAAAAATTCTGGAACGAAAGCCTGAACCGGATGAACCACTGGCGGCTCTTGTATTCAAGATTCAGGCAGACAGCTTCGCTGGTCGTATCAGCTATCTGCGAATCTATTCCGGCACTATACATGTCGGACAACAGGTCTACAATCCGAGCAAGGAAAAGAAGGAACGGATCAGCAAAATATTTCTCATGCACGCCAACAAAAGAGAAGAGGTTTCTGCCGCTTCCGCAGGAGAGATCGTTGTTGTGATCGGATTTAACTTTTCCACCACTGGTGACACCATCTGCCAGAAAGGGCATGAGATTTTACTGGAAAAAATTGACAGTCCGATTCCTGTTATCTCGATTGCGATAGAGCCCAAGACCAAAGCTGATCAGGATCGATTGGATGAGAGTTTACAGAAACTGGAGGTGGAAGACCCCTCTTTTTCGGTCGGAAGAGATAAGGAAACAGGACAGATACTCATCTCCGGCATGGGGGAACTTCACTTGGAAATCCTGGTGGAGCGTCTGAAACGTGAGTTCGGGTTGAAGGTCAATACAGGCAAGCCGCAGGTGGCTTATCGCGAAACCATCAAGAAAGCGGCCACAGCCAGTGAGATTTTTGACAAACCGATCGCGGGCAGGACAATTTTTGCCGGTTGCGTCGTGATGGTAGAACCGTTGCCGGGTAAAGAAAAAAACGCCATCGAGTTCTCACCGGATATTGAAGCCAGCGATATCATCAAGACGGCTATCCGATCGGGCATAGAGGAGGGGTTGATTTCAGGTGTCATTTCCGGTTATCCAGTCTTGAAAGTGAGAGTGGTCATACAGGAAGTAACAATCAAAGAGGAGGAGGTCGATCCGACAGCGTTCAGGATTGCCGCCGCGCTAGCCCTGCGAAAGTGTTTGCTGGCTGGTAAACCCGTCCTTCTCGAACCGGTTATGAGTGTTGAAATTACAACGCCCGCTGAATTTACGGGAGATATAATCGGTGATCTAAATTCACGGAAAGGAAGAGTTAAATCAATTGAAGATAAAAAAGAGATACAGATTCTCTCAGTGGGTGTTGCATTATCGACCATGTTCGGGTATCTTACAATATTACGCTCTTTGACTCAGGGTAGGGCATCTTTTTCCATGATGTTTGATCATTATGATGAGGTTCATCCAACTTAATTTTTTGTTTTTGTTTAAAAAGTCGGCAGAAAAATAATTTTCAACTCACACAATTTTGAAGAAGGAGATCGTATGTCGAAGGAAATTTTCAAGCGCGACAAGCCGCATGTGAACGTCGGAACCATTGGTCACGTCGACCACGGTAAAACAACCCTGACTGCGCAGATAACAAGAGTATTAGCGATGATGGGCCAGGCTTCGTACAAAGGGTATGACGCGATTGATAACGCCCCCGAGGAACGAGAACGTGGGATTACCATCGCGACTGCGCATGTCGAATACTCCAGTAAAAATAGACATTATGCGCATGTTGACTGTCCAGGCCATGCTGACTATATCAAGAACATGATTACAGGCGCTGCCCAGATGGACGGATCCATATTGGTTGTTTCTGCCGCAGACGGCCCGATGCCGCAGACCCGGGAGCACATTCTCCTCTCCAAACAGGTCGGTGTTCCTTATATTATCGTCTTCCTGAACAAGGTCGATCAGGTTGACGATCCCGAGCTTCTGGAACTGGTAGAGATGGAAGTGCGTGAACTATTGACTGAATATGATTTCCCCGGCGATGATACCCCGGTTATTATGGGTAGCGCACTGAATATGCAAGAAACCGAGACAGACGATCCAAACCACGAAGTATTCAAGCCGATCCACGAACTCATCGCAGCTCTTGACACTTACATTCCAGTGCCGGAGCGGGAAATCGACAAGCCGTTCTCGATGCCCATCGAAGATATATTCTCAATCCAGGGTCGGGGTACAGTAGCAACCGGTCGGATTGAACGGGGTGTGATCAAGGTTGGTGAAAATGTTGAAATCGTAGGGATTCGCCCCACAATAAAGACCGTCGCAACCGGTGTTGAAATGTTCCGTAAACTCCTGGAACGCGGCGAGGCTGGTGATAATATTGGATTGTTGCTGCGCGGTACCAAACGAACAGAGATTGAAAGGGGACAGGTGATTTGTAAGCCTGGTTCAATTACACCGCACACCAAATTCAAAGGTGAAGTCTATGTCCTGACCAAAGAAGAGGGCGGACGGCATACACCATTTTTCACCAACTATAGACCACAATTCTATTTCAGAACAACTGACGTCACAGGGATGGTTCAGTTACCTGAAGGCATAGAAATGGTAATGCCTGGTGACCATATCACAATGTCGATTGAGCTGATTTCAAGTATCGCAATGGAACTTGGGCTGAGATTCGCAATTAGAGAAGGCGGTCGGACCGTCGGTTCTGGTACGATTACTGAAATTGTTGAATAGACCTGATGAGGATGAATGACTCAAAAAATACGTGTGAACTTTAAGGCTTTCGATGCAAAACAGATGGATAAGGCCGTAAAGGAGATTGTTTCTATAGTGAAAAGGTCCGGGGCCAATGTAATCGGTCCCATTCCGTTACCGACTCGAAAGCAGAAAATCTGTGTTCTTCGGTCTCCTCATGTCAATAAAAAATCGAGAGAGCAGTTTGAGTGCAACACACACAAACGGCTCCTGTATATCACCGAAACCACACCGCAAACCATGGATTCTCTGATGAAACTGGATGTGTCGGCCGGGGTTCAGGTGGATATCAAACTAAAATAGCAACACAACATACCGTAAAGTTGAAGGGATTTCATGACTACTTTAAATGTGTATAATCTCGGGAATCAGGAGACTGGCACCGTTGAGCTCCACGACAGCATCGCCGGTTCCAAACTGAACCCTTTTGTCATCAAGGATGTGGTCGTATCCTACATGTCCGAGAGACAGCAGGGAACACACAAAACCAAAAACAGATCTGAGGTGGCCGGGAGCAGAAAAAAGCTGTTTCGCCAGAAGGGAACTGGAAACGCCCGGGTAGGGACGTTGCAGTCACCGACACGGAGACACGGTGGTGTTGCATTTGGGCCCGTTCCCAGGAGTCACGCGCTTTCCGTCAACAAGAAGGTGCGGAAACAGGCGCTGGTCGCTGCGGTCGGATCAAAAATCAGAAACAATGAGTTGATTGTTGTTGACAGCCTGAAATTGCAAGACCACAAAACAAAAAACCTCGTCAAGATTCTCCAGGCGTTGAAACTTGAAAAAACGCTGGTTGTTTTCTCAGAAGAGGACCCCAATTTTGCACTCGCCTCACGAAATATTCCCACACTGAAATGTGTGCACAGCTCCGGTTTGAACGTCTACGACGTCCTGAACCATAAGAACCTGCTGGTGACAAAAGACGCACTACTCGATTTTGAGGGGAGGATACTGAAATGAAAAATCATTTTGGCTTTATTTCCAAGCCGTACATTACGGAAAAGGTTCTGACTCTGAACGAAGAGCAGAATAAGGTCGTATTTAAGATAGATAAAACCGTTAATAAAATCGAACTCAAGAAAGCAATCGAATCGATTTTTAATGTAACGGTTGAGTCTATCAATACCTTGAACGTCAGGGGCAAGAAAAAAAGGCTGGGAAAATGGGAAGGACGCCGCGCCGATTGGAAGAAAGCGGTCGTAACACTCAAGGAAGGCGACACCATTGAGTATTTTGAAGGTGCCTAAGCGGTGATCGTTGGTAATAAGAGATGATTAACAACCAGAGAAGATAACAGATGTCTATTAAAAAATATAAACCGACCACACCCGGACAAAGAGGGATGAGCGTTTCCGGATTCGATGACATAACCACCTCGAGTCCCGAAAAAAGCCTGTTAGCCCCAAAGAAGAGAATCAGCGGGCGCAACAATTACGGCCGCATTACAACCCGGCACCGCGGTGGCGGACACAAGCGACGATATCGGACCATCGATTTCAAGAGAGATAAATTTGATATCCCGGGAAAAGTTGCGACGATTGAATATGATCCCAACCGCTCAGCGCGGATCTGCCTGATTCATTATGCAGATGGAGAAAAACGCTACATTCTGGCCCCGGACCGGATTCAGGTCGGCAAAATGATCATCGCTGGTGAAAATGTTGATATCGCTATCGGGAACACCATGCCGCTCAAGAACATTCCGCTGGGTACACTGATCCACAATATTGAGCTAAAGCCTCTCAAGGGCGGACAGCTGATCAGAAGTGCCGGAGCCTCTGCCACATTGATGGCTAAAGAGGGGAGTTTCGCCAACATCAAACTGCGGTCCGGGGAAATGCGCTTGATTCATCTTGAATGTCGCGCAACCATCGGACAAGTCGGGAACACAGACCATTCACTCATCAAAACAGGTAAGGCAGGACGCTCCAGACATAAGGGAATTCGGCCAACTGTACGGGGGGTTGCTATGAACCCGGTTGACCATCCCCATGGCGGTGGTGAAGGTCGAACCAGCGGTGGTCGCCACCCTGTCACACCGTGGGGAAAACCGACGAAGGGTGCCCGGACTCGAAAAAACAAACGCACAGACCGCTATATTGTATCCAGACGAAAATAACTGCATAGCCTATAAGGAGAAGACAAGTGCCTAGATCATTAAAAAAAGGCCCGTTTGTAGATGAGCATTTAATGAAGAAATGCTCGACAGCAAAAGAGAAGGGAAACCGCAAAGTCATTAAAACCTGGTCAAGACGATCCGTGGTCATGCCTGAGTTTGTCGGATTGAATGTTGCTGTCCATAACGGAAACAAGTTTATTCCTATCTTTATCACAGAGAATATGGTCGGGCATAAATTTGGTGAGTTTTCACCCACCAGAACCTATCGCGGACACGTTACTAAATCGGACAAACGCAGTAAAAAGGCATAAATGAAAAAGAATCTTGATAATTCAACACGCAAGACGATTGCCAAGGCTTCAATGAGCCATGCCCGCGTGGCACCACGGAAAGCGAGATTGGTAATTGATCAAATTCGTGGTTCAAACGTGACTCAGGCGCTGGCAACACTGGAACAGACCCGAAGAAGATCGAACCCGATCGTTAAAAAAGTATTGGAATCAGCGATTGCAAACGCTGTTGAGAAAGACAGTGCGGTCAACCCGGATGAACTGATAATAACCGAAGCCCAGGTAGATAAAGGCCGGACGCTGAAAAGAATTCGACCCAGAGCGATGGGACGGGCGACTCAAATATTAAAACGATCGAGTCACATCTCCCTGTCTGTGGGCTAAGAACGCATCAGCAAACGATAATAAAATCCTGTAAAATATTCGGAGGAGAAACTTGGGACAAAAAGTCAACCCAATCGGGCTTAGGTTAGGCATCACAAAAACCTGGCAATCAAACTGGTATGCTGAAAAGAAGTATGCCGATATTCTTTTGGAAGATATCAAGATCAAAAAGTACATCACCAGTACACTGAAGCACGCCGGAATCGCATCCGTTGAGATTGAGCGGGCGGCCAAGAGCCTGAAGGTTTTTATCCAGGCGATGAGACCGGGCATTATTATCGGGCGCAAGGGAGAAGAAGCGGACAAGGTCAAGAAGAATATTGCCAAAATTGTCAAACACGAAGACCTGGTGGTGAATATTAAAGAGGTCAGAAGACCGGAAATCGATGCCCAATTGATAGCTAACAATATTGCCATGCAGCTCGAACGGAGAGTAGCGTTTCGTCGGGCGATGAAAAAAACATTACAGAACGTCATGCGATTCAACGTGACCGGATGCAAGATCATGGTCAGCGGAAGGCTGAATGGCGCAGAGATGGCCCGCACCGAATGGATCCTGGAAGGGAGAATTCCCCTGCACACTCTGAAAGCAGATATCAACTATGCCGTCTGCAAAGCCAAAACAGTCTATGGCATCCTCGGAGTAAAAGTGTGGGTCTTTAATGAGCACCAACAGATCGCTTCGCAGGTCAAAAGAAGAAGACGTAAGTTCAAAAGGGAGAAATAGTCATGTTAATGCCGTCAAGGACAAAATATCGTAAACGCCAGACAGGACGTAACAGGGGAGAAGCCAACCGGGGAAACCAGATCAATTTCGGCTCACTGGCCATTCAGGCAGTCGGCCGGGGGTTCCTGACTTCCAGGCAGATCGAAGCCGGTAGGCGCGCTATGACCCGTTACGTAAAAAGAGATGGAAAAATTTGGATCCGCGTCTTCCCAGATAAGCCACTGTCTAAAAAACCCGCTGAAACGCGGATGGGAAAAGGGAAAGGATCTGTTGACCACTGGGTCTGTCCGATCAAGCCGGGGCGGATTATTTTTGAAATCGAAGGGGTCAGTCCAGAAATCGCAAGAGAAGCTTTTAAACTGGCACAATATAAGTTGCCCCTGAAGACAACCATTATCGAAAGAGAGGATTAATCATGAAGGCTTCCGAATTCAGGCAGCTCTCAAAGGAAGATCTTCAAGCGAAAATCGTCAGTCTTGAAGAAAACCTTTTTCGATTGTGCTGTAATAAAAGTATCGGACAAATGGAAGACACATCTGCCATACAAATTGCGCGTAAGGATATTGCCAGGGCCAAAACCGTGTTGAACGAGAACTAAAATCGTTGTTCCTACTAAAGACAATAAATGAGCATGAGTGAAAAGAAAAAAATAATCCAAAAACGGAAAAAGGTTCTCCAGGGTGTAATTGTTAGTGACAAGATGGAAAAAACCGCCGTCGCGCTGGTTGAGCGAACCGTTCAACACGCACTGTACAAAAGAACCATCAAAAGATCCAAAAAGTACAAAATCCATGATGAAGAGAATGCCTGTCAGATTGGAGATCATGTACGACTGATCGAATGCAAGCCGATCAGCAAAGACAAATGCTGGCGTTTGCTGGATATTGTGCGCAAGGCGGTTTAGGAAAACCCGTCTCAAATATTTGAAAAACAGGAGATTATTCGATGATTCAAACACAATCACGGATGGAGGTTGCTGATAACTCCGGTGCCAAAGAGATTATGTGCATCAAGGTGCTCGGCGGCTCAGGGAGGCGGTACGCAAGAATCGGCGATATCATCGTGGCTTCGGTCAAACAGGCCGCTCCACAGGGAAAAGTCAAGTCAGGAGAGGTCGTTAAGGCAGTCATTGTGCGAACAGCCTATGCTACCCAAAGAAGCGATGGATCGGCTATCCGTTTTGACACGAATGCCGCAGTTCTTCTCGATAGCAAAATGGAACCCATTGGTACCCGTATCTTTGGTCCCGTCGGTCGGGAATTACGGTCAAAAAACTTTATGAAAATTGTTTCGTTAGCGCCCGAAGTGGTTTAACGCAAGATTGAGATAGCTATGACTAAAAGTAGGAAAAAGGCAGCATCACCCAAAAGGCTGAAACTTCTTTTAAAGAAAGGCGACGTGGTGCAGGTGATCAGTGGCAAGGATAAGGGAAACACTGGCAAAATCATCAGCATCGATCGTAATAACGCCCGCGTGATCGTTGAAGGTGTCAATATTGTTACAAAACATGTGAAGCCAACGCAGGCAGGGCAGGAAGGAAAAATAGCAAAATTTGAAGCGCCCATTCATTATTCCAACGTATTGTTATACTGCAAGGAAAGCGGAAAAGGCGAACGACTGAAAATCCGAATGAATGATGATAAGTCTAAAACCAGGATATTCGCAAAATCCGGTATTGCAGCCGATTAATTGAGGTCAAACGTGCCAACACTATACGAAATATATAAAAACTCCGTGATCGATACCCTGAAGAAGGAGAAAGGCTATACAAACATTCATCAGGTCCCGAAACTGACCAAAATCGTACTGAATGTCGGGGCTGGAGAAGCGATTCAGAATGTCAAGTGCCTGGATGTCATTCAAGAGTATATCGGAGCGATTGCCGGACAAAAACCGATCGTCAGAAAAGCAAAAAAATCCATCGCCGGTTTCAAACTGCGTGAAGGAATGCCCATCGGCGTGAAGGTAACGCTGCGCAGACAACGGATGTTTGATTTCCTGGAGCGGTTGATTAATACAACCCTGCCACGGGTTCGGGATTTTAAGGGAGTTCCTACCAACGCTTTTGATGGCGCAGGAAACTATACCTTCGGAATCAAGGAACAGTTGGTTTTCCCGGAAGTCAACTATGAAAAAATTGACCAGGTTCGTGGAATGAACATCACGATTGTCACAACCGCGAATACCGATGATGAAGCAAGACTGCTGCTTTCATCAATGGGTTTTCCATTCAGAAAAAGTTAGGATATCGATATGGCAAAGAAGTCTTGGATAGCGAAAGCAAAAAGACCCCAAAAGTTTAAAGTCAGAGAATACAACCGATGTTCCATGTGCGGCAGATCCAGGGGATATATCCGAAAATTCGGAATCTGCAGAATCTGTTTCAGAATTCGGGCGGGATTTGGTCAGCTGCCTGGGGTTACGAAATCCAGCTGGTGATCAAAAACCGATTCTTGAAAATTATACTGTTAATCCAGTAGTTACTGAGAGTACATATGTCAATGTCTGATCCGATTGCGGACATGCTGACCCGCATCCGCAATGCTACATTAAGAGAACACAAGCAAGTTGTCATGCCCTCCTCCAAAATCAAGGAGAACATCGCCAAAGTACTGGCGAAAGAGGGGTTTATCACAGATTATGACGTTCAACCAGCTGAGATCGGGTTTAGCCTGATTTTAAAGTTGAAGTTCGACAGCAAAGGTGAACCGATTATCAGAAGTATCCAACGTATCAGCAAACCCGGGCTTCGTATCTTCAAAGGGTTTAAAGAGATCAAACCGCTTTTGAACGGGCAGGGGAGCTATATTGTTTCCACATCCAAAGGTGTAATGTCGGACGCCCAGTGTCGACAAGAGATGGTCGGCGGTGAAGTGATTTGTGCCGTAAGCTAAAGGTGACGCTCAATAGATCAAGGAGAAATAACAATGTCAAGACTGGGAAAAACGCCGATCGCTTTTGACTCAAAAGTCAAAGTCGATTTAAAAGATAATGTTCTGACGGTCAAGGGAACCAACGGGGAGATGACATTCCAGATTCCACCAACGGTGAAATTGACCCTAAACAGTGACAGTATCAAGGTCGATGCAGATTTACAGACCCCATCCGGCCGTTCAATATCCGGCACAGTGACTTCCATTGTCAAAAACATGGTTCACGGCGTCACAGAAGGGTTTACAACTGTCCTGGAACTGGTCGGGGTTGGTTATCGGGCGCAGGTTCAGGGACAAAAGCTGACACTTGCTCTGGGTTACTCACACCCGGTCGAGTATGGGCTCCATAAAATGGTGAAGTGCGAAGTCGAAGGCACTACCCGGATTATCCTTAAAAGCTGCGACAAGCAAGTTCTGGGTCAGACAGCGGCGGAAATCAGAAAATACAGACCTCCCGAGCCATACAAGGGCAAGGGGATTCTTTTCGCCGGGGAACAGATTCTCCGTAAAGCAGGTAAATCAGCCAAATCGGCCTCATAAAAGGCTGTGGGAGATTGCCACAACGAATACTGAAAAAGGGAATTGCCGGCATTTGATATCTGATCAACTGCTGCTGGCAATTACAAAAACAGGGTTAACCGATCAATTCTAGCTTGGAAAGTTAATGGAAGCTGCAAAGAAAAGAATTCTGGCAAGAAAACGGAATAAATTACACGTCAGGAAAAACGTCAGTGGGACAGAAACGCGTCCTCGCGTGTCGGTCTTCAGAAGCGCAAATCATATTTATGCGCAGGCCATTGATGACGAGAAGGGTTCCGTGATCGCCAGTACCTCTTCATTAAACAAAGAGATAAAAGAAAAAATTGGTGGATACACCGGGAACAAAGCCGCAGCCGGCATCGTCGGTAAGGTGTTAGGGGAGTCCTTGAAAACGAAGGGTGTGGAAAAAATCGTCTTTGATCGCAACGGATTTCTTTATCATGGCAGGGTAAAAAGCCTGGCAGACGGTATCCGTGAAGCGGGTTTAAAATTTTAGATAGTGAAAATTAATTATTTTGAGGTAAACTTTGGCAGAAAACGAAAAGAGCGATCTGATCGAAAAGGTCATTGAGGTCAAACGGGTTTCAAAGGTCGTCAAAGGTGGACGTCGTTTCAGCTTCAGCGCACTCGTGGTCGTCGGTGATGGCAAGGGTCGTGTCGGTGCCGGTATGGGAAAAGCCAACGAGGTGATCGAAGCTGTCCGTAAGGGCACAGAAAAAGCAAAAAAAGCGATGCATCCCTACAGTATTTATAAAAACAGCATTCCCCATCAGGTTATCGGAAAACACGGAGCCGCCAAGGTTTTGATGAAGCCGTCACAACCTGGTAGAGGAATCATCTCGTCAGGTGCAGTCAGGGCTGTCGTGGAAGCTTTCGGTATCAAGGATATCAACGCCAAGGCGTTGGGCTCCGCAAATGTCCACAATCTGGTACATGCGACACTGAATGGACTCAAACAGCTGAAAAGCTTCGGGGACATTGCCGAGAGACGAAATAAAACACTTGAAGAAGTTTGTCTAATCGACTTTTAAAAAAAAATCATGGCTGGAAAAATCAGAGTAACACAAATCAGGAGCGGAATCGGCTTTGGCGTGAAACAGCGGGATACACTCAGAGGCCTGGGTCTGCGGAAAATCCATCAGACACGGGAACTTGAAGATACAGCGGCTGTCCGCGGAATGGTCAGAAAGATAGCGCATCTGGTCAAAGTCGAGGAAGCATAACCTCATCAACAACAAACGGTCGGTGATGGGAAAATTCAGAAGCCGCCGAAAATTGAAAAATCTAACGAAACAGTAAAAGATGCTGCATAACTTGGAAAACGCTCCCGGGGCGGAAAATAGAAAGAAACGCAGGGTCGGACGGGGTTCAGGGTCGACACTCGGAAAAACCGCGGGTCGTGGACACAAAGGACAGAACGCACGATCTGGAAGCAGACGACGGGTTGGATTTGAAGGTGGACAGATGCCACTTCACCGCAGACTGCCAAAGCGGGGTTTCAAAAACATCTTCAAGAAGACGTTCAACATCGTCAATCTGGGTGATATCGTCAGCTGTAAAAAACTGAAACTGGACGATGTGATCAACAGTGAGGCTCTGGTCGAAGCCGGTCTGATCCGGGAGAATGATCTGCCGCTGAAGATTCTGGGTCAAGGGACAGTTGATGCGATTCTTACCATTGAGGCTCATAAATTCAGCGCTTCTGCAATTAAGAAGGTGACTGACGCGGGTGGAAAAATATCTACTATTGAATAAGACACCATGCTTGAAGTCTTTAAGAATATTGTAAAAATAGAAGATCTAAGGAATCGAATACTCTTCACACTGGCTATGCTGGTTGTATTTCGCCTGGGCGCACATATACCGGTACCAGGCATAGACAGCGCCGCACTGAACGAGTTTTTCAAGGCCAACAGCAAGGGATTGATGGGGAACATTGATATGTTCTCCGGCGGGGCTTTTCGGAACATGACGATCTTTGCACTGGGTATCATCCCCTATATCAGCGCTTCCATTATTATGCAGCTGCTGACAGCGGTCTTTCCCTATTTCGAAAGATTATCCAAAGAGGGAGATGCAGGCCGGAAAAAGATCACCCAGTTCACACGGTATGGAACAATTCTGTTGAGCGTCGTTCAAGGGTTCGGGATTGCTGCCACACTTGAAAGTGCCGGATTAAGCGGAAACCGGCTGGTACTAGCCGGAATCGACTCATGGGCGTTTCGGTTCAGTACGGTCATTACGTTGACCGCAGGTACGGCCTTTGTCATGTGGATGGGCGAGCAGATGAGTGAGCGGGGAATTGGAAACGGTGTCTCGCTGATAATCTTTGCCGGTATCGTTGTGGGATTGCCAACCGCCTCCATTCAGTCGATCGCACTGTTTCAGACCGGGGAACTGACCATTTTTATTCTTCTGATGATCGGCATTATTGCGCTGGTCGTCATTGGAGCCGTGATCTTCGTTGAAACAGCCAATCGGAAGATACCCATTCAATATGCCAGGCGACAGCAGGGAAACCGGGTTTTTGGCGGGCAGTTCACCCATTTGCCACTAAAAGTCAACTCAGCGAACGTGATTCCGCCGATTTTCGCATCATCGTTGCTGATGTTCCCCGCTACGATAACCAGTTTCACCAGTATCGAATGGCTGCAGCGCGTCGGCAACAGCTTGGTACCGGGTCGGTTTTTCTACAACGTTTTGTTCGTGATGATGATCTTTTTCTTCTGCTTTTTTTATACTGCTATCCAATACAATCCAGTTAAAATTGCTGAAGAGATCAAACGGGGCGGCGGGTTCATTCCGGGTATCCGACCGGGAAACAAAACGGCAGTATACCTCAATAATGTTCTACAACGGTTGACCTTCGGCGGGGCCATTTATCTTTCCGCTGTCTGCGTGCTACCCAGTGTGTTGATATCCTATTTCAACGTACCGTTCTACTTTGGCGGGACCGCGCTGCTGATCGTTGTTGGGGTTGCCATCGATACGAATGCGCAAATTGAGACATTCTTGTTGAATCAAAACTATGATGGTTTCATTCGCAAGAGTAAAAAGAAAAAGAGACGATTTTAAATTTTAGCCAAATAGAACCGTTCATCTTTGACAACGAACGGTTTCGGCTAAATTACGGCTTGCAAAACGCGGCCGAGAATGTTAACATTAGCGTTTCACTCGAAATCTGGGTATGCCGGTGGAATTCGCTAGGCGAATTTCAGAGGGATTCGGGAATCGGGCTCAGAGATGCTAACAGCAATCAGAACGAGAAATGAAAGTAAGAGCTTCGGTAAAGCCTATCTGTCCTAAATGTAAGATAGTAAAAAGAAAAGGAGTCTTGCGCGTAATTTGTAAAAATCCACGTCACAAACAACGACAAGGTTAAGGGAGGTTAATTTGGCGCGTATTGCAGGGGTTGATCTACCGGATAACAAACGGGTAGAGATAGCATTAACTTATATTTTCGGGATAGGTCGAAGTGTTTCAAATAAAATATTGAAAGAAGCTGAAGTCGACAGGAACACCCGGATGAAAGACATCAAAGAAGACGAACTGGCAGTCATCCGTACAATCATACAATCTTTAATCGTCGAAGGAGACCTGAGACGAACAAAGACAATGGATATCAAGAGATTGCTGGACTTGGGGTGTTACCGGGGACTGCGGCACAGAAGGGGCTTGCCCTGCCGTGGACAACGGACAAAAACCAACGCTAGAACTCGTAAAGGTCCTAGAAAATTAGCCATCGGCAAAAAGAAATAAACTTCGGTAGGTAGAATAAATGGCCAAAGCTGTCAAAAGAAAAAGCGGAAAGAAAAAAGAGAAGAAGGTTATTCCAAACGCGAGAGTGTACATCAGTGCCACATTCAACAACACAATTGTCAGTGTCACCGATTTGGAAGGAAACGTAATCAGTTGGGCAAGTACAGGGTTGCATGGTTTCAAGGGATCTCGGAAAAGTACCCCATATGCAGCAAGAATCGTTGGTGAGGACGCTATTACCAAGGCGTTGGAACATGGCGTGAAACAGGTTGAGATCATCATCAAGGGTCCCGGGAGCGGCAGAGAGTCAGCTCTGAGAGCCGTTGCCAGTTCAGGTATCAAGGTCAGCCAGATCAAGGACACCACACCTGTTCCGCACAACGGCTGTAGACCACCTAAAAGAAGAAGAATTTAGAAAAAGTGACATCGAAAATTTGATTTTAAAGTACAGGAGAATCGATAGTGTCTAGATATAGAGGATCTGTCTGTCGGCTTTGCAGAAGGGAGCAATTGAAGCTGTTTCTGAAGGGCGATCGTTGTTATACCGATAAATGCGCGGTAGAAACGAAGCCAAATGTTCCCGGGCAGCACGGTGTTGCCCGCAGAAGGAGAAAAGAGTCCGAATACGGGCTGCAGTTGCGTGAAAAACAGAAGGTGAAACGTCTTTATGGACTGCAGGAAAAGCAGTTTCGTTTGACGTTCTCCAAGGCTGCGCGGCAGAAAGGAAAAACAGGTGCAAACCTGCTGATTCTGCTGGAGAGAAGATTGGATAACATCGTTTATCGCATGGGTTTTGCAAGATCTCTGGCTGAAGCGAGACAACTTGTAAGGCACTGTCATATACTGATAAACGGAAAAAAGAACAACATTCCATCAGCGCTGGTTAAGGTTGAGGATGCGATTTCAGTTCGAGAGAAGAGTCAAAAGATTCCATTGATTAAAGAATCTCTCGAATCTGCAGAACGTAAGGGGCTGCCCAGCTGGTTGAGCATTGATGCCAAGTCATTCAGCGGTCGAGTGGTTGCCTTTCCGAAACGAGATCAGATTACTATTCCTATACAAGAGCAGTTCATTGTAGAGCTATATTCTCGGTAACCGGTTTGGATAAGAATACAAATATATTGCAAAAAAACTGGGAAGGACTTGAAATCCCTGATAACCTCCAAGTTGGACGGGAGTCTTTCAGTGAGGAATATGGGAGATTTATCCTGGAACCGCTACACAAGGGTTTTGGGGTAACTATCGGTAATGCGATACGAAGAGTACTCCTCTCTTCTCTCCGTGGTAGTGCCGTATTCGGCATCAAGATTGAAGGCGTTTCACATGAATTTGAAACAGTCAAGGGAATCAAAGAGGATGTCCTGCAGATCGTGCTGAACCTGAAAGGGTTGGAGTTGCGACAGTTTGAGGAGGGCGATATTGCGCTTGAGTTAATTGCAGCAGGACCAAAAGTAGTAACAGCCGGTGACATTTCGACTTTTGGTAAAGCCGAAGTCATGAACCCGGATCATGTTATCTGCCACCTCGATCAGGACGCAACCCTGGAAATGACGTTGTTCGTTCGTTTAAACAGAGGGTTTATCTCTTCTGAAGAGAACAACGACAAGGACTTGCCAGTGGGAACGATCTTTCTTGATTCTGATCACTCGCCGGTAAAACGGGTTCAGTATGAAATCACGAATACGAGGGTCGGGCAGAAAACCGACTTCGAAAAACTGGATATTCAGGTCTGGACCAACGGTGGCGTGCGGCCGGATGACGCCTTGGGTTATGCGGCAAAAATACTGAAAGAATATTTCAATCCCTTTATTAACTTCGACGAAGATGCCATTCGACCGATAAATGAAGTTATTGAAATTGAAGAAAAAAATTACGAAAACCCGCATTTGTATCGAAGCGTAAACGAGTTAGAGCTGTCTGTCAGATCGATTAACTGTCTGCAAAATGCAAAAATCGATACCATTGGTGATTTGGTGCAGAAGACAGAAGCAGAAATGTTAAAAACTAAAAACTTCGGACGCAAATCGCTGCAGGAAATTAAGACTGTTCTGGCTTCAATGGGCTTAACGCTCGGAATGAAGCTGGATAATTTTGACAACAACACCAGAGAGAAACACGGTCCGCTGACCTATTAGGTAACTAAAGGGGGTCTGGCCGGCACGGTGGTTTATTGAATAAGCGTATTGGATCGGGTTTAAAAGCATGAGACATTTAAAAGCAGGTAAAAGACTGGGTGTGACAACCAGTCATAGAAAAGCAATGATGAGAAACCTGGTAACCGCTCTTCTGGAGCATGGTGAAATTAAGACTACCATTACCAGGGCGAAAGAGATGCGGAAGTATTTCGATAAAATGATCGGGCTGGGGAAAAAACGCGATTTGCACGCGCGTCGGCAGGTACTTTCCTTTGTTCATTCGAAGGAAGCTGTCAAAAGATTGTTTGACGAGTATGCACTGTTGTATGAAGACCGAAACGGCGGCTATACCAGAATCTACAGACTGGGCCGGCGATTAGGGGATAACGCCCAGATGGCGTTAATACAGATGGTGGATTTGAAAGAGACTAAAAAACCGTCAAAAAAAGCGGCTCCGGAAGCGATCACTGAAATCAAAAGCGAACTGCAGGGTGAGGAAACGGCAACCGAGGCGGTCGTAGAAACAACCACGGAAAGCGAAGCAACCGCTGCCGATCAGGTAGCAGAGACTGTTGATGAAGTTGAAACAACAGAACAGGATGCTGGAGCTGTCGCCGAATCCTCAGAAACTGCAAAAGAAAACGACGTTCCCGCGGGCGCGGAACCGGAAGTGACAAAAGAGGCGGATCCCAAAACCGAATAGCCCATCTTACCCAGCTCCCCCACATAGATTGCGAGCGTTGAACAGATCTGGCGCTCGTGATTACTTTGCCGTCGGTTGTCAACTAGTACCGTGTTTAAAAAGTTTTCTACCTGAAACTGGCAATTTAAGCTGCCTTTTCGTGGGTTAATTCATGATTTGTTAATAACGAATACATCGATTGTATTCTGTCCCGGCGTTCTTTCACTTTTTTGTCCCTGA
>JAHJRI010000279.1 GCA_018830885.1 bacterium
ACACCTGTTCCCATATCGAACACAGCAGTAAAGTCCTTCAGCGCCGATGGTACTGCATGGGTAACCGTGTGGGAGAGTAGGACACTGCCGGATATCAAAAAGCCCAGCTGGCCAACGCCTACTGGGCTTTTTTGCGTTTTTGAGGTAGCTTCATTTTTTCCCTGCTGATTTTCGCCAGCCATAATATCAGCCACAGAAAACGGTTTCAGCAGCTCTGCGACGTTCGATTCCCCAGCTTTACATATTTCAACGCCCTGGTATAGGAAGAAAAAGAGGCACTGGCTCGGGCTCAATCAATATTGGAATGGATAGTCTGGAATCGCAATCGATATGAATAGGAAATGGGTTATTTTTGGTTTTGTCTGGCTCTGTCTCATGACAGCGATTGGCCTTTACCAATATTCTGACCTGTTTTTCACATTGAGGGATCAAGACATATATCTGATTGAGGACAGTTCGATATCAATCAATCTGGCCAGATTGGATCCGGACTGGCAGAAACATGATTACAGGATTGAGCAGTTGCCCGACCATGGATGGTTAAAGGGGACATTGCCAGTTATTATCTATCAGCCAAATTCCGATTTTTACGGAGCGGACCGCATTTCTTATTCTGTTGGTTACGGAGGTTGGAAAAGGCAGAGAGCCCGCATTTATCTGAAGATTGAGAGCAGAAACGACCCCCCCAGAACGACAGATACTCGTTTGACGGTTCCTGAAGACGGCAGTATTCCCGTTATCATGACGGCTGTGGACCCAGAAGAAAATTCTTTGACGTATCGATTGCTGGAATCACCATCCCATGGAAACCTATCAGGGACACCACCGAAGCTCACCTATATACCTCATGCCAACTTCCACGGCGAAGACCAACTCAGATTTATGGCCAGTGATGGTGACCTGCAAAGTCTCCCTGCCACTATAAAGATAACGGTTGTTCCCCGCAACGATCCACCGAGAGCCGCCTCAAATTCTTTTACAACCAAGCGCAACACGCCTGTTTTCATCGAGTTGTCCACAACAGATGCGGAAAATGATCCTCTGACAGTTGAATGGCTGACGGGTCCGTTGCATGGTCGACTGAAAAAGGAGGGGAAGCGGACAATTTATTACCCCCGTAAAGACTACACAGGAAAAGATCAATTCCGGTATCGTGTTTTTGATGGACAGGATTACAGTGCGCCGGCTGAGGTCACTGTCGATATTCAGCCGTTTTACGGAGCGGAGAGTTTATCCGGGCAGTTAAGACATGTGATTCAGAGGGGAGGGGTAGCTGTCGGAAACGATCGGACGGGACGCTTTATTTTCCAACAGGGAATTTATATGCCGGCCTCCATTCTGAAATTGGCGACTGCGCAGGCTGCGATTCACTATTTGGGGGAGGATGCGAAATTTCAAACTGAGTTTTTTCTGGATGAAGAGCACAATCTCTATATAAAGGGTTATGGCGATCCATCGCTGACAACCACGGAATGGAAGAAAATAGCTGCTGAACTGCAGAGAATGGGTGTTTTTGAAAAACCTATTCAACGACTTGTGCTGGATGATACTGCGATTGAAAAAGATAGCGATTTTGATGGAAGGGAAAGATCCATCAAATATTTTGATGCCCCATTGGGCGCATTGGCCACAAATTACAACACGATTGCTGTTGATATCAAATCCAAAAACCGGATTCTACCGTGGAGAAACCAGACTCCCGTGACAGCCTCGATTCGCAGTCGGGCCCGTGGTCTACCAAACGGGTATCAATATTTCAGTGTCGCTGTAGATTCGGAAAAAGGAACGCGATATACGGGAGAACTGGCGATTGAGATTTTTCGTCAATTTGGAGCCACAAACAAACCGGATATTCAACTAGGTTCTGTTCCTGCTTCCATGGAGCCTTTGTATATTCACAATTCCAGCATGGACCTGGCAGCCGTGACCCAGACGATGCTCCATGAATCCAGTAACTTTATCGCCAACCAGCTGCTTCTGGTAATGGCGATCGACAGATACGGAGAACAGGTTCGATTGGAGCAGGGGGTCAAGTTATTGGAGCAGTATTTAAAAAGACAAATGGGTATTGCGGATACTGATTTTAATATTGTGGAGGGCTCTGGTCTGTCCCGAAAAAATCGGATAGACCTATCATCCATGCTGGATGTGGTCATCCGTTTTGAAGCATTTCGTCATCTTCTGCCACCGTTGACCCAATCCAAATACTACGACCTGGTTGACATCGGCAGACACTGGCATATCCTGGCCAAGACAGGGACAATGACGGGAGTGGCAACACTGGCAGGGTTTCTACAGAAAAAAGACGGACAGTGGCTTCCATTTGTGATTATGCTGGAGGGAGAACCGTCAGACCGCGCCCGGGTCCTTGAAATTATCTGCCGGTTTTACGCAGGTTCATAACCAGGGGCCACTGTCCGCTGCCTTTGTGTTATATTCAATTGGAGAGACAGCGGCCAGGATATCAGTTCATGGAATCTGAATGTCTAAACGAAATTGGGAACCAGGGTTTTTTTTGCCAGGATGGGTGTGTCACGCTTCAGGATCTCTTCGCTGGTAACGGCCGCCACAGATGGTTGGGTGCTCAAATGACGGGTGCCGACCCGAATCAGGTCCGCTTTGGAACACCGTAAGACCCCTGTACGAAATTTTTCTCGCATGGCCTTGCTTTTTCCCTTCCTCTCATGAATGTATTCCATGATTGCCTTGCCTGCAGGTGACATGGGTGTATCCATGCCACTGCAAGTCTGCAGGATGGTTTCAGCCACATCCCGCTCGGTGAAACTGCCTGACTGAATCCACTCCAGGGCACGTTCATAGACAGATATGGTTCTGGCCAGGTGTGGATCCCGATAGGATAACATGGAAAAAATACCTTCATCCGGATTATAGCTCGCCATACCGCCATATGCACCGCCCTTTTCCCTGATTTCACCATGCAGAAAACAGGATCGGAGCAGGTTTGAGAGTACCAGTAATACGGGACTATCTTCATGGGTATAGTCGGCGGTTTTAAAACATTTAGCCACATAAGAAACGGGTGTTGTCGTCAGCCAGGCCTCGTTTTGATACTCTATCTGAAAGGTTTTGTTCAAATCGACATCCCTGTCGGGTTGACCTTCGATGTCCGAAAGACATTTGGGAAGGCTGTCGGCGAATGATTCGATGAAAGGAACCAGGCTGTCAAAATACTCACTCTCTCCCACCACCAGCATGGAAAGATTCTTGGTATTCAATAGCTGTTTTAATATTCGATCCAGTTTTTCCAGTTCACGGAGAAGCTCTTTTTCATCCAGTTGCGAAAGCTTTTTCATGAACTGGATCTGGTGAATTCCGCTATAGATTTCGTCTATCTGACTTGTGCGGCTAAGGTTTCGGCTGGCCATACTGGAGGCGTAGCTGTGACCTGATTGTACCAGGGATGTCAGCAGGTTGTTGGTACGCTGTCCGATCAGGGTTTGCACACGGGAGAGATCGGAAAAATCCCAACGGGTCAATATCTTGGTTCCAAGATCATACATTTTTCCAACATTCGGGTACAGGGCTTTACTGGAGACGCTGAAAAACTCCTGGAGCCGGCTGGCGGACTTCAGATTCACTTCATTGGTGGGAGCAGCAGAAAAGCCTCCTGTATAGAGATTGATCTGTTTTGACAGGGCTTCATACGAAAGTCCGTCAGCGCCGTTGTTGGTCAATAGATAGCCCAGGACCGGCAACCATTTTCTGTCTGCTTCATCTATCCCATCCATCCTGAAATGCCAGTTAAAATAGAGAATACCGTTGGTGGGACGATCGTAAAACTTGACATCCAGATTACTGATGGATTTTTCGTGTGGGGCCAGATATTTTATATCCGTTGGAATATCTGTTACTTTTAAACTGGGCAGACAGGAGAGATCCTCTTTGGTCTCCTGGGTCTGTCGGAGGGATTTCGAATCTGCCAGAAGCTTCTCCTTTTCGGTTTTGGAAAGAGCCGATTTGATATCGGCCAGCCGGGATCGAACCTCTGCCAGTCGTTGCTCCTCAAGTTCTGTATCCGGCAGCAGAACAACCTTGACGCGGTGAGGATTATCTATCATGTACTTTTTAATCTGTGATTCCAGAAAGTTACCCTCGTTGATGCGGGTTTTCAGCTGAGTCAGGACGGTATCAAAATCGATACTACTGAGGGGGTCTCCCCCATGCATCCAAGTCCCAAAAAACCGAAAAAGCAGATTGAGGCTGTAAGGATATTGACCACCACTGATTTCGCGTGTATCTAACTCCATCTGATGAATCGCGGAATTCACCTGTTCTGTGTCTATGCCTGTCTCGACAATTTCCTGGAGGGTGCTGAGAATGAGTTGTTCTACCTTGGGAATGTTTGCCTCAGCCACAGCCTGTAGCCCAACACTGAAAAAGGGTTCCTTGATTTCATCTTCAAAACCGGTTGTATCGGCCAGAGACTTCCCCAGTTTCGATTCCAGCAGCTTCTTTCTCAGGGGAGCGCCGGAGTGACCCAGTAGTATCAGGTTGATAACCTGTAACGACAGTACTTCAAGTGGTTCCTGGATATTGCAGGTCAACCAGGCGAGTGCGACCTGGCATTTTTCCCCATCGTTTTCTGACTGATTGAGGGGATAGTGATATTGAAACGAATGGGGTGCTGTGAATCGCGTTTCATTGGGAACAGTGGTATCAATATCAATTTTATCGAATTCAGAGAGAAAGCTGTTGATCACCTTCAACCGTTTTTCCAGGGGGATATCCCCATAGGTGTAAAAATAAGCATTGCTGGGATGGTAATAATAACGGTGGAAATCAAGCAGTTGTTTATGGGTCAGGTCGGCAATATACTCAGGATCCCCGCCAGAGTTGTGCCGGTAGGTCACTGTCGGGAACAGGGCATCTCCCATACTGCGATGCATAATATGGCTTTGCGATGACATGGCCCCTTTCATTTCGTTGTAGACAATCCCCTGTATCGTCAACGGTGAATCGGGATTATCCTGCTCTTCAAATTCCAGTCGGTGTCCTTCCTGCTTGAAACTCTCTTCAGACAACAGCGGAAACAAGGCTGCATCCAGGTATACATCCAACAGGTTGAAATAGTCGGTCTCATTCTGGGTGGCAAATGGATACATTGTCCAGTCACTTGCCGTGAAAGCATTCATGAAGGTTTTCATGCTTCGCTTGATCATGGAAAAAAATGGATCTCGAACCGGAAAACGCCTCGATCCACAGAGTGCGGTATGTTCCAGAATATGGGCAACCCCTGTTGAATCAACAGGGGTTGTCCTGAAAGCAACCGCAAAGCAGTTGTTGTCATCTTCGTTACTCAGGTGGATCAATTTCGCGCCGGTCTTTTCATGTTCCAGTTGAATCAACGTATTTTTTAGCTTGGGTAACACATCAATCGATTTGACCTGGAAACCTTCCACTCGTGTTCCTTTTTTCATCATTGGCTGGGCTCTGTAAGTTTATTAATGGGGTGTTTATGGAAAATAACCGCATCCCTGGGCTTTTTCGGGTCCTGTCCTTCATTATAGCTGGAAAAGATAAACGTGTCAGCCGACATTGTGGCAGGTGCGATGGAAAAAATTTGTCTGCTGAAACGTCACTTTTGTCGAATGATCAGACGACCTCAAAAGGCGATTGCCCTTGTTTTCATTATTTATTCAATAAAATCAGTTCAAAAACCGGATGTCTGGGCTGGGCAATGCTTAGAGCATGGATACTTGTTTGAAATCAGGGTTGCCCCTAAAAAAAGGTTACCTTTTCAGCCATGCTATTGATTGTTTTTTGAATACCTTAAGCAACAACCCGTTCTTCCAGGGTTACTTCTCGTCCGAATAAAACCTGTTTTGGTACGAAGATCGCAGAATACATTCCATATCATTGATGATTGAATGGACACTTTTATTTGACATTGACCCTGAATGGAAAACATAAACGAAACATCGCCCGGGTTCTGCCGATTACTGAAAGGCAAGCAAGAAAAGACCTCAGAGAACAGTCTGCTGAGCTTTCATGGAATTCATGGATGAACCTTCAGATACCGGGGATGTGCACAGGAGTGAGAGATGAAACAGGACTATTCGCGAAATAAAAAAAAATCTAAATCATTTAATCCAAGCCGTGACGATATCTCTGAAGCGATGCATGACTTCCTCAACAAGGGAGGAAAGATCAAAAAGATCGAATCGCTGACGGATGATGAAATGGACCGGATTCTCAGTCAATACACAGAAATACAGTGACTAGAGCAGCCCTTCATCAGTCTCTGCTTTCTGCTGGAAGAGAACCTGTCTGATTTGTCGCATATCGTTCCAAACGAGATTTAATGCAGATGGGTTTCTGAGAAGGTAGGACGGATGAAACGTCGGAATGAGGGGGATACCCTGGAAGGCAGTTAATTTACCCCTCATTTTCATAATCCCGGATGCGCCAGGCAGCAGCGTTTTCGTTGCGATATTGCCAAGGGTAACGATCAATCCGGGTTTCAAAATCTCCAGTTGTTTAAACAGGAAAGGCGAACAGGTGCTGATCTCTTCCGGTTTCGGATTGCGATTCCCGGGCGGGCGGCACTTGACGACATTACAGATGTAAACCGATTCCCGGTTGATGCCGATGGAATGAATGATCTGTGTCAGCAGTTTTCCCGCTTTGCCGACAAAAGCTATCCCTGATTTGTCCTCATCCCCACCTGGACCCTCCCCGATAAAAACCACGTGAGCCTTGATGTTTCCCTGCCCGAAGACGATCTTTTGCCGATCATTGCAAAGATCGCAGCGGTTGCAGTCCCTCAGTCGCAAGCGCAGGGAATCAAGGGTCTTTGCCAGCGTTGGGTCCAGATTCAGCGGTTTCGTGTCCGGGCCTGTCTCAATTTCCGGGACAGACTTCGGGGGATGGCTGTTTTCAGGCAACACTCGGATATCACCGACTGATCGAGTTGAGTCAACGAGATCCTGCAGCCCTGGTTTTTGACCCTCTGGTGCCGTTTCCATACCCGGTTGGTTCATCTCTGTCTGAATTGTTTTCAGTAACTCTAAATTGATCGGTTCCAGAAAAAGCCAGCCACTTTGGCTGTATTTCGCTCTTAGTGAATTTTCCAGCTGTTTGATGAGTCCTATTGTCCCGGTTTCAGTCATTGGATAAAGCCTGTTTTGAAAATGTGGCAAGCAGTAAGGTGTGCATTCTGGGCCGAAACGCTCTCATCAGAGGAATATTGCCTTCTCTGGTGAGATTGACCCGGTTTGACAGCAAGATAATGATAATCTGGGAAACAGGGTCCATCCAGATCGATGTTCCGGTAAAACCCAGATGACCAATACTGTTCAGGGGCATGGACTTGCCGCAACTCATATCGGCCTCGCTACCGTCATTAACATCCCACCCATATGTCCTGGCAGGCAGAGACGGGTGATTCTGGTTTTTTAAAAATCGGTCAGCGGCACCGGCTGAGAATATCCGCCTGTTATTCAGTTTGCCAGAAGACGCCACCATTCGGCAATATGAATGAATTTCAGAGGCAGTTCCGAACAAACCGGCATTTCCCCCCTCTCCGTCGAAAGCAAAGGCGTTTTCATCATGAACAACACCTCGCAGTTCTTTTTTCCGTAATGGACAATAGGCTGTGGGGACGATATCCATGCGGGATGGATCGGGGTTGAAAACAAGATTGGTCAAGCCGAGCGGGCCGAATAGCCTGGATCGACAGTATTCCGCGAGGGAAATTTGCGAGATGCGCCTCACAATTTCAGCCAGTACGATATATCCCAGGCAGCTGTAGATGACAGCAGATCCGGGTTTAACCGCCAATGGCGTCCGGACCAGTCTTTCCCAGGCTTTTTGCTTGTCGAATGCAGGATCATACAATGGTATCCAGTCCCTGAATCCGGCAGCGTGGGTCAGCAGTTGAGCGATCGTGATACCGGCTTTGTCGGTTGATTTGAACTCTCCGATAACATGCGAAGCGACATCGTCCAGACCTAGCAGCCCGCAATCTGACAGATGGACAATGGCAGACGCGGTTGCCAATGGCTTTGTCAGCGACGCCAGATCGAAGAGCGCTCCTTTCTGCAGGTCCTGGCTGTCAGGGTTTCGGTCCATCTTTCCATATGACTTGTGGAAAAGGAAACGGTTGCCCCTGGCAAACAGAATTTCGACTCCAGGAAATACCCGGTTCTTAATGGCACTATTTGCGAGTTTGTCGATGGGCGCTTCAAATTCAGGCTTAGAATAGGGGGATGGCATGAGGCGATGGGTTCAGTTTGTGATATCGAATCGTAATGGCAGATTCTTTGCATTTTCGTTTCTATGTTTTGAATTCTAAACTTACTCTCAGATAAAATTCAACGGAGAACCGGAAATGAAACGTTTTTTTTTCATTGCTATTTTCACTGTTTTTCTGGCAGGAACCGCTTTTGGTGCTTGCCCGGAACGACAAAGGTCTCAGCCCCGCGCCAACTCACAGCAATCAGGAGAAGCCCCTGAGGTCTGTCTGGAGTCTTTTGAAATGTGTAATAACTGGGCCAGACATTATTGCCGCAATGGGAACCACGAGAGAATGGTCAATCATATTCTGCAACAGATGAAAGAGCGTGGAATGACAATCACCACTGCGATTATCAAAAGTGTTGCTAGAAGGACATTGAAGAATACGGCCCCGCCTCCGGCACCGGTTGAGGAATAGAAAACCAACATCAGAAAATCCCAACAGCTGATGAAAACTGACGAAATCCGATGGGATGAACGCTATCAGAATAGCCGGTTTCCAACATCGGTCAGCGATGTGGTCAAAGACCATTTCCATCTCGCAAACAGGGGCAGAGCGCTGGATATAGCGGGAGGTAACGGCAGAAACGCTCTTTTTCTGGCGGAAAAAGGGTTCCTGGTTGATGTCGTCGATATTTCAGGGGTTGCCATCGAGATGATCCAGGCACAAAATCCATCGATTCGCTGTTTTCGGGAAGACTTGGACAGATATATTCCAAAACCGGACAGTTATGATTTAATCATAAATATTCATTTTCTTGACCGTCGGCTGTTTCCTTCCATAAAAAATGCGTTGAAAAATAATGGGATTTTGATTTTCAACACCTTCCTGGACAGTCAATTTCCGAGCGGTCCTCAGCCAACCGATCATAGAGGACACTACCTTCAGTCCAATGAACTGCTGCATGCCTTTATCTCGTTTCAGATAATATTATATAAAGAGGAAGCGGTTGTCTGGTCGAACGGGGAAAGAAGAGACGCGGCTGTCCTTGTGGCGAGAAAAAGAGACTGCCTCGACTAGTCGTACTGGAAAAAGTCGGTATTTTCCACTTCCAAAAATATTGAAATCGTTTTATAGTGCAACAGTGTATACCGGTTTATCCGTCGCGCTGTTTTTCTACTGCAACGTCCTCAATACCGCTTAAAGGAAACTATGATTAGTCTATATGGCATCTATGAAGACGGAAAGATCGTCCTGTCATACCCTGCCAACGAGCAGCTGCCTGAAAACACCGAGGTTCTCATTACTTTTTTTGATGATAAAATCCGGGTTAACGGGAAAACGGCAGTCAGCGATGGGCTAATAGAGAAGAATGAAGCTTATTACCAGTCGATTCGAGAGTTCCTGAGGGTTAAAGCCTATGGCAATATTTCCATTATCGATGGTGATGATCGGTATACATTTCCCTTGAATGATTATTCACAGGGAGGCCTGAGTTTCTCATCCAAACATGAATTTGATACCGGCCAGATCATCAGTTGTGGTATCGCGGATCCTTCGGATCCGGATATCATTCTGATGGAATTGGAGATGGAAGTCCGCAGTGTTACGGACACCCGGGAAGAGGGTGATTCGCGAGACAGCTTTAAGGTTGGTTGTATGTTTCTGGACCCTGTTGACGAGGATCTTTGGCACGGATTACTGCAATATCTCAGCTAAGCCCCTATTTCTTGCTTTCTTTTTCCTTGCGGCTGGCAATGACCTCTTCCTGAACGTTTCTGGGGCAGATCGCATAGTTGTCAAATTCCATTGAAAAGGTTGCCTTTCCCTGTGTGGCCGAACGGAGTGTTGTTGAATAGCCAAACATAGCTGACAGCGGGACCGACACGGTAATCACCGTGATTTTCTCGCGGACCATCGTTCCACCAATGACACCCCTCCTGGAACTCAGATCACTGATCACAGTACCCTGGAATTCAGTCGGCGTTTCCACCTCTACCTTCATAATCGGCTCGAGCAGATGGGCGTCGGCTTTTTGAACGGCGTTCTTCATTGCCTGTCTGGCACAGATTCGAAATGCCATATCACTGGAATCGACATCGTGATACTTGCCGTCAACAAGGTTCACATGGACACCCACCATTGGAAATCCTGCCAGGGGGCCTTTTTGCATGACATCCTTGAAGCCAGCAGCACAGGCATTGATATATTCCGAAGGAATATTGCCTCCTTTGACCATATTATTAAACTCAAACTCCTCAGCTTCCGGATTATCGAAATCCAGGGGCTCAATATTTCCAATGACGCAGGCATACTGGCCTGAGCCACCCGTCTGCTTTTTATGGGTATAGTCAAAAGGGGCCATTTTGGAAATGGTTTCTCTGTAATTGACCTGGGGTGGTCCCACTTCAATCGGGACGTCGTATTCCCGCATCATCCGTTCAATATAGATTTCCAGATGCAATTCCCCCATCCCGCTGATAATGGTTTCCCCGGATTCCTCATCTGTCCTGACCTTGAATGTCGGATCCTCTTTCATGAAACGGGAAAGCGCCTTTGACATCCGATCTGTAGCTGCGGTGTCCTTGCAACTGATTGCCAGCGAGATGACCGGGTTGGCGATGAACATGGACTCAAGGGAAACCTTGATGTTGTCGCTGCAAAAGGTGTCCCCCGATGCACATTCGACGCCTACCATCGCAATGATGTCACCGGCACTGGCCGACTCAATGTTGACGCGATCATTGGAATGCATTCGTACCAGTCTTCCGACCCGGATTTTTTTCCCGGTGCGGATGTTATACAAATTGATGCCTTTTTTAATCGTACCCTGGTATATACGGATATAAGTCAATTGTCCGAACTTTTCATCGGCTATCTTGAAAGCCATACATACCAATGGCTTGCTCGCATCCGGCTCCAGTTCAATGATGTTCTGTGCCCCATCAACTTCTGTTGCTTTCATCGGAGCGGCGTCAATAGGTGACGGCAGATACCGGCAGATGGCATCCAGAAGCGGCTGAACCGATTTGTTTTTAAAGGCAGACCCGAAATACACCGGGGTTAGTTCCAGGCTGTTAACACCATTCCAGACAGCCTTTTCAATGACGTCTACTGCAATCTCTTTTTCATCCAGCAAATCTTCCATCATCTGTTCGTCAAACATGGAAATTGCCTCCAGCATGACCATTCTTTTTTCCATTGCCAGATCAAGCAGTTCAGCCGGGATCTCCTTCTCGATAATTTGTTCTCCCTTGGGACCGTCATTGTACAGGGCTTTCATCCGAATCAGATCGATAACCCCCTCAAACTGATCTTCCGCCCCAATGGGGACCTGCATGGCAACCGAATTGTGGCCCAGCTTTTCACGAAGGTCATGCACCGCCTTGAACGGATCGGCGCCGGTCCGGTCCATCTTGTTGATGAACACAATCCGGGGGACCTTGTATCGCTTCATCTGTCGATCCACGGTAATAGACTGGGATTGGACCCCGGCCACAGCACAAAGGATCAACACCGCGCCGTCCAGAACCCGCAGGGACCGTTCAACTTCCACTGTGAAATCAACGTGCCCCGGAGTGTCGATAATATTGATTTTATTTTCATTCCAATATACGGTCGTTGCAGCAGACGTGATGGTAATCCCCTTTTCTTTCTCCAATTCCATAAAGTCCATGGTCGCACCAGACCCTCCTCCACGAACTTCCTCAATTTTATGAATCACTCCAGCATAGTAGAGAATTCTTTCGGAGAGGGTTGTTTTTCCACTATCGATATGAGCGGAAATACCAATATTTCTTGTTTTAGCAATATCTTTCATTTTTTGTGTAATGGATAAGGAGATATGGAATTGATTTTTAAAAATAGTTGATCCCCAAAACAGCTATCATCCGTATATATAAACTTAAACAGTCTATTTTAAAATAATGCCGTCACAATGTCTATTGTTTTTTCCATTCTAAATAAAAACCATTGTTGAATCAGTCTATTGACCTGAAAACGGGTTTGTCGCCGAATGTGGTAAAATACTGAATCGTGCTGAAATCCAAACCCCCATGCGTATCTGTTCGATAAGCCCGGTTTTATTTTTCCAGGATGACGGTACAGGAACTGACAGTGATTCTTCAGCCGATTATGGGTTGGTCAGACTCAGCTTTTTACAGTAGACTTGATGGGGAAGCGAACGTCCTCTCTAGTGACACTTTTTTCTGTCGCATTTCCTTGGCTACCAGCTCAGACACTTCAGCCAGGGGGAGAAAAAGTCGGGGCAATCAATCATCTTTTTTCAGTTTCAGTGACCGGAGATCGTTGCATCTCTGGCGACGGTCTGAGCAGAATTGTGACATCCAGGTAAATGACCAAGATGCAGAAGGATAACAAACCATTGATAATCAGTCTTTTGATGACGGGCAGCGAACTGGTATCGGGTGAGATTACGGATACCAACTCCGTTTTTCTGGCGAGGGAGTTGATGAGCGACGGCGTGATGGTGGATCGAAAGCTGGTCGTGGGGGACGGATTCGGAGCCATCACGGATGCGCTGCTGCTTCTGACGGAGAAGAGTGATGTTGTTATTGTGAATGGGGGACTGGGTTCTACCATTGATGATCTGACTGCGGAAGTCGTTGCTTCTGTCTCCGGCAGGAAACTGGTTGAGAATTCCCGAGCGATTGAACATATCGAAAAGCGTTTTGGCCGAAAATTCCTGTCGGAAAATTCACCCTTTTACGACCAGATAAAAAAACAGGCATTAATCCCGGAGTCGGCAGACCTCCTGGACAATCCGGTGGGACTGGCGTTGGGCTTTAAATTGAAAATACAGCGGGCGATCTGCTATTTCACGCCGGGTGTTCCAGGTGAAATGCAGGAGATGTTTCGTCAGAGTATCCTGCCGGATATTCGACTGTTGTTCGGACTGAAACCCAGGTTTGGCATTTCGAAGTTGAATATTATTGGCCTTGGGGAGTCACAGGTTCAGCAGCTGATTCATCGGCATATTGCCAGGGAGACGTGGGATCGGGTGCGACTGGGATTCAGAGCGAGTCTTGCCACGGTTGAGCTCAAAATGTCGATTGATGATCCGGCATCAGAACCGATATTAAAAGAGTCTCGGGAGCGGATAAAAGAACTGTTGGCTGAATATCTGTTCAGTGAATCCGGTTCACTCCCGGAGACAGTGATCCGACTGCTTCGGGACAACAGGATGCGGATCGCAGTGGCGGAATCCTGCACCGGTGGACTCATCGCTTCCCAGATAACTGCGGTACCGGGGGCATCGGATGTTTTTGAAGGAGGTGTCATTTCCTATTCGAATCAATCGAAAACGAGACTGCTGGGAGTTCACGAAGGGGATATCGAGGTATTCGGGGCTGTCAGTCAGGAGGTTGCGACAGCAATGGTTAAGGGCGTTCTGGAAAAGACGGGTGCCGATATTGCGGTTGCTGTTACCGGTATCGCGGGTCCGACAGGCGGTAGTGAATTAAAACCGGTTGGCACGGTTTATATCGCATGGGGGATCTCGGGCAGTATTCAAACCCGACTGCTGCTCATCAAGCGGGAACGATCGGTCTTTCAGCAACTGGTCAGTACTGTCGCCCTTGACTTGATCAGACGCTCTTTATTGGGTCTGGATGTCGATGGGATATACTATTTTGATGAAATTTCAAGAAAACGGCTCTAATTTGGATTCGGAATTGGGGACGAACAAGGAAATTCACAAAAATCTTGACGCGTCTCGTATAAAAAGAAAGAATTGATGATACAATCATCTTTGATGATAATTTTCGATCCAGTTGTCTTATTGCTGAGTTGTGGATTCTGATATGAACAAGCTGACCATTGCAGACCTAGATGTGAGAGGGAAGAGGGTCCTGCTGCGGGTGGACTTTAATGTTCCCTTGAATGAAAATCATCAGGTTTCAGATAATACTCGCATCTTGGCTGCTTTGCCGACGATTCAATACCTGTTAAACGGCGGGGCGCGGTTGATCATTCTCTCTCATCTGGGGCGGCCCAAGGGAAAACCCGCCGAAGAGTTTTCTCTGAGACCAGTGGCCGAAATACTGGGTGATATCTTGAAACAACAGGTCTTTTTTTCTCCTGCACTGTTAGGTCCGGTTGCCCGAACAGCAATCGATTGCCTGAAAGACGGGGACTGTCTGCTGATGGAGAATGTACGTTTCTATCCAGAGGAGGAGAAAAACGATGTCCAGTTCTCCAAGGAATTGGCGTCCCTGGCAGATCTGTATGTCAATGATGCCTTCGGAACCGCACATCGGGCTCATGCGTCAAATGAAGGTGTGACCCGTTATTTTGACAATGCGGCTTGCGGTTTTTTGATCGAGAAAGAGCTCACATATCTGGAAGGTCTGCTCAAATCGCCGGAAGCTCCCTTCTGCGCTATCATTGGCGGTGCCAAGGTCAGGGACAAAATCCATGTGATTGGCAATCTGCTGATCAAGGCTGATGATATTCTCATCGGCGGAGGAATGGCCTATACCTTTTTAAAAGTCCAGGGCAGGGGAATTGGAAACTCCATGGTGGATATTGAGAGCACCGATCTGGTGAAGCACACATTTGCAGAGGCGGCCAGACTTGGAAAAACGATTCATTTGCCTGTAGACCATGTCATTGCTGAATCCTTCAGCAATGAAGTGCCGACGCAGATTGTTGAAAATGATATCCCGGATGGCTATATGGGGCTGGATATCGGGCCAAAAACCATTGCCAATTTCCTATCTGTGATTGAAAAAGCGAAAACGGTCTTCTGGAACGGTCCTATGGGTGTTTTTGAAATGGACCATTTTCAGCAGGGCACATTCAGTATTGCAGAAGGCATGGCCTCGTCATCCGCTGTGACAGTGGTTGGTGGTGGGGACTCGGTGGCGGCTGTCAATCGTATCAGAAAGGCCGATGCCATGTCCCATGTCTCAACAGGGGGCGGGGCGTCACTGGAACTGCTCGAGGGTAAAAAGTTACCGGGTATAGAAGCACTTGCGGAGAAAGAAAATGGCGCGTAAATCGATTATTGCCGGGAACTGGAAAATGAATCTCCTGCCGAGCGAAGGGGAAACACTGGTTGCCGAATTGAAGGAACGAATTAGAATCAAGGAAAACCTGGAAGTGGTGATCTGTCCTCAAATGGCGCTGGTTCCGCTGGCGCTGGACTGGATCTATGATTCATCGATCCAGTTGGGCGCTCAGAATTGTGCCACTGAACGGGCCGGGGCTTTTACCGGAGAAACCTCGCCTGAGCTGCTCAAGGTTCTGGGGTGCCGTTATTGTCTGGTCGGCCATTCCGAGCGACGGTCATTGTTTGGGGAGGTGGATACGACGGTGGGTCTGAAGGCCCAGGCGCTGCTGAGCATGGGGATCACACCGGTTGTCTGCTTTGGTGAAACACTGGATCAGCGTGAAGCCGGAACCCATTTAACAACCATAGACACACAGGTCAACGCCGTTTTTAAGCTGGTGGAGCAGACCGGCTGGACCCGGTTGGTGTTTGCCTATGAACCGGTCTGGGCAATCGGAACGGGGAAGACGGCTACTCCGGCGCAGGCCAATGAAATACATCGGTTTGTGAGAGGCCGGATCAAGGAGCTTGCCGGGGATATAGTTGCGAATGCAACCAGTATTCTCTATGGGGGCAGTGCCAATGCCACCAATGCGGCTGATCTGCTGGGGGAACCCGAAATAGATGGCCTACTGGTCGGTGGAGCCAGCCTCAAGGCGGCCGATTTCGCACAGATCATTGCATCATTTTAATCAATATCAAGGGATTATAGGAAATATGAATACACCGCTGATTGTCGTTCACATTATTGTCTGTATTACCATTATTTTTATCGTACTGCTCCAGGTAGGTCGAGGCGCAGAAGCCGGTGCCGTATTTGGGGGAACCGGCCAGGTTCATTCCACCCGTGGTCAGAGTTCCTTTGTCGGTAAATTGACGACCGGGTTGGCGATTGCCTTCATGCTGACGTCGTTTTTATTAACCTATGATACTTCCAATAACGCCAAGTCTTCGGTGATTGAAAAAGTTACCCAGGAACAAATTCAGCAGGACGTCGTAAAGGATACCGCGCAAACACCCGCCTCAGGCAGCCCGACAGTCCCCGCGACACAGCCAGCCAAGTAAGACGCCATCGAGAATATCAGTCAGTTTCCTGCGGGAGAGTGTGAGGGCCTGACTGACCTGTGGGAAGGTTAGATTTCGAAGAACGCAATTGTGCGCGAAACGATTGTTTCAGCTGCATCTCCTGGGAACAGGGCCTTCGCTTTTGCTTCCATTGCCCGTCGTTTTTCGGGATCTTCCAAAAGAGCCTGGATTGAACGCCAGAGCTGATCCGGGGTCAGATCCCGCTCCTCCAGTTTAATGGCAGCACCGGCAGCAGAGAGTTTGTTGGCGTTTTCAAGCTGATGATTCCCGCTGGATATGGCAATGGGAACCAGAATACTGGCCCGACCGACGGCAATGATTTCGTTCACCATGGAACCGGCTCGGCAGATCAGCAGGTGACTCTGCAGGAATACAGACGCAATGTCGTCAAAAAAAGGGCTGACACAAGCCTCAATCCCCGGATGGCGGTCATAGGCAGATCGCACCCAGGGATGATCGGTTTTTCCGGTCTGATGAATAATTTTCAGGCGATGGGGCGTTGATGCAAGTTGTGGGAGAGTGTCCACCATTGTCTGGTTCAGAATGTGCGCTCCCTGACTTCCGCCCAGAATCGTGATGACAATTGGTTCCCCGCTCCTTTCGTCTTTTTGTTTTGATGCCGTGATAATCGCTTTACGCACCGGATTACCAGCGACAACAGGGTTTTTAAACAGGTGATCCACCCCTTCAAACGGAACAAACGCCAGGGGGACCCATTTTCCCAGTATGCGATTGGTCATCCCTGGATAGGCGTTCTGTTCCTGCAGTATGGTTTTCTTTCCCAGCAGAATCGACAATGCCAGGATCGGTCCGGATGCATACCCTCCGATACCGACAGTGAGATGGGGCCGAAACGTGGCCAGAATCCATAGGGATTTGACAAGAGCCACCGGCAGTTTGAAAAGGCTTTTTAGCTTTCTGATCAATCCGACGCGATAGAGTCCGGAAACGGGAATCGTGTATAGACGGAAACCATAGGTTGGTACGATCCGCTTTTCGATGCCGCTGTGGGTCCCGACAAAGCGAATATCGCAGGTCCGTTGTTTTTTGAACGCCTCTGCGATGGCAATGCCTGGGAAAAGATGACCCCCTGTACCGCCTCCGGCGATCAGAATTCGGAACGGGCTACGATTGACTGGCATTGGGGTGTGCGGTTGAGGATGCGTTCGAGATGTTGATCAGTATACCCACCATGAACATGCACATCACCAGTGAACTGCCCCCGTAACTGATAAAGGGCAGGGGAATGCCCTTGGTGGGCAGAAGCCCGATGACAACCCCGATGTGAAATACGCTTTGTATGAAGATCAGTGTAGTGATACCGAATGCCAGATTGCGACCGAAATTCTCAGGACAGTTCAGTGAAATTTCAAACCCCTTGAACATTAAGAGCAGAATCAGCACCATCACCAGGAGTACGCCGATAAACCCCGTCTCTTCAGCCAGGATCGAGAAAATGAAATCGGTATGCCCTTCCGGTAGAAAAAACAGCTTCTGTCTGGAGTTTCCCAGATTCCGTCCGAAGATCCCGCCGGTCCCAAATGCGATGAAGGATTGCACCAGCTGAAACCCGCTGTCAAGCGGATCGGCCCAGGGATCCAAAAAGCCTGTGACCCGACGCAGACGATACGCTTTGGAAAAAACCAGAAAACCGCCGATGGCTGCAATCCCGGCAAGGCTTCCAGCCATATGGAAGGTCTTGACACCGGCAGCAAAGATCATGAGGAGCAGCGTGATACAGATAAGTACGGCCGTTCCAAAATCCGGTTGAAGCAGCAACAGGAAACAGAAAATCCCCGTCACAATAAAACTGGGCAGGAGTCCGCGGGAAAAATAGCTCAGAAGATCCTGTTTTCGATTTAAAAACCCTGCAACCCAGATAATCAGTGTCAGTTTCAGAATTTCAGATGGTTGAAAACCAATCCCGAAAAACCGGATCCATCTTCTCGCACTGCCCACCTGCCTGCCAATGCCAGGGATAAGCACGATCAGCATTAAAACAAGCGTGATGATCATCAGGATTGGGGTCAGCTTCTTGTAATTTTCGTAGGGGAACTTGATGGCAATTCGCAACGGGATAATCCCGACCGCCAGAGCGACCAATTGTCGAATGATAAAATAGTAGGGGGTTCCGAAATGCCGTTCCGCGTAGAAGGCGCTGGAGGAGTAGATCATAACGATGCCAACGCTGATCAGCGCCAGGATGTTGAAAAGCAGAAACAGAGATGGCTTCAGCTGCAGCAACCGGAAATTTGATAAAACAGACATGGATCTCGGAATTGTCGGTGTGACTCGTTGATTTGATTTGATAAAGCATCCATAGATAGATTCAGACGGTTAATCCTCCAACTCATCCTGCATGATCTTGTCCATCATGTCAGGTAACATCTCATGCAAAGACTTCTGTATGGTTTCTGAAATGGCATTCTCTATCATACCGCTTAACTTTTCCTTTAGTTCGGGTGAAAGAGACAAGGATCGTTTTTTGGATGTCTGAACCGCTGGGATTTCCTGCTTCGTCCCTTTTTCCATGGACGTGGGGATATCAGAGAATTGAATGGTCTCTGATTCATCCTGGCTGAATGAGAAGTCATCCTCTGTCTGGAGAATTTCGATATTACCTCCCACGGTGCTGGCCGGCTGCAGTACGGCATCTGCTTCCGGTTCGGCATCTGCTTCCGGTTCGGCATCATCCGGCAGCAGGTCATCCCCGTTATCTTCTGCTTGAAAGGCAAAAGGCAGGTCCGGCAGATCTTCATCCATGGACGGCAGATCAATATTTTCTGTCATCTCGCTTTCATCGGCCGGTAATTCGGTCTCTTCGTCCAGATCACCAGCGATGTCGGTCATCTTCAAATCATTGATTTCAAAAACGTCATGTGGTACTTCAAAGGTGCTGTCATCGTCATCTTCGGTGGGTTCCAGGTCTCCCATATCAGCGTCCACCGATTGCGCCACATCCGAATCCGGCACTTCGAAAAGATCGATCTCTTCAAATTCGTCGTCCGCATCTTCAGTGTCACCATCTGAGAATATATCATCATCGATATCGGCCTCACCCTCCGGCTGTTCAAACAGGTCCGCATCGGGTTCTGTCAATTCTACTTCCGAAGCATCCATAAAAGGATCATCGGCGTCTGAAGTCTCTTCGGCGGGGTAGGTTCCGGTGTCGATATCATTTTCAAACGGGTCCTCCGGTTCTGCCAGATCACTACTATCGGTCCTGGTGAAATCATTCGCTATCTCCAGATCATCACTCAGGAGATCGATTTCATTTGTTTCTGCCAATGATTCGTCGGGCATATCATCAACTTCAGGGAGCTCTTCCTGATCTTCCTCATCGGAAGCGTCATCGTCTGCCAACAGGTCGTTGTCATCCATCTTGAACGAATCGGAGAAAGGATCCTCGTCGGTGTCTGAAAACGGCTCATCCGGCAAATCATCTTCCCTGTCGGAGTCATCGGCCTCATGGCTTTCAACATCTGCAAAGAGATCGATATCGCCTGTTTCGTCGTCATCAATCTCCGCGAAGATATCGATTTCATCAGAATCCTCATCCTCTTCAAACTCGTCCAGGATCATATCCATGTTTTCATCGAGGGGCTCCTCTTCGAACAACGCAGTCTCATCACTGGCGTCGCTTCCATTCGCCATATCAAAATGCTCAATTTCATCATCTGACAGAAAATCGATATCAAGATCCTCGTCTGCGGCCTCTTCATCACTATCGTCCCCACTCTCGAGGGATTCCGGGATGTCGTATTTAGCTTTCATCACCTGTCGGAAATTGATCATCTCCTGGATATTCATCTGCGTTTCTTCACTGTCGAGATTACCGAATTCATCTAACTGCAGATCCCCTTCATCATCTTCCGGGGAGGATCCATCTGCTTCGAAATCGATTTCCAACGGTTCCATTTCATTCTGCTCAATGACGGATGGCTCATCTTCATCCAGATCTGGTTCGAACTGACTAGGATCCTCAACACCCTCGACCTCCATCAGATCCTCATCCTGAATCCCCTCCATCTCTTCTTCCGGGATATTTGAGAAGACGACGCCAGATGGATCCTCATCTTCGGTCAGGCTTGCTGTTTCCGGTTCCAGTTCGCTCAGATCCTCAACCTGCATCAGATCGTCGTCCAGATCATCGACAAGAAGTCCCTCGTCATCCTCATCATCTGAGAAGTCTTCTTCAATCCCCAGTTCAGTAATATCATCGCTCAGTGACGGTTCTGTCTCTTCCAGATCGTCAATATCCAGGGTCGGCAGATCAACCTCCTCCAGGGATTCATCTATCTCTTCAGACCTCAGGGATTCATCTTCTTGTCCGGTTTCCGACTCTGTATCAATTCCCTCGACGGAAATTTCCAGGAGTTCTGAATCATCAAACGCCCCGTCATC
>JAHJRI010000280.1 GCA_018830885.1 bacterium
AACCACAAAAGTAGCCAGCAGGAAGACTGCAATCCATAAGAAGGCAATCTTATCAAAGATTTGACGAGAATATCGGTTTAAAACGTTCATATTTTTTCCAGGATTAAGAGTGAAACTGCAATAACAACCAATTTGCAATCAAAACGATGACCTGCGTAACTAAACTCAAGCATCTCATGCCACCGTGGGGACTCTGCTGAATCCTTGAATCAAAAGATTTATCATAATTATCTGTTAAATTATGTTTGATTCCAATAAGGACTGCTACTCGTGTGGCGAAAAAGTAGTACTACTATTAATAGCAATTGGCCTGCCATATTCCGACGAACCCCCAACAGCTTTGATTCGTCCAATCATTACAGTGACGGAGATCGTCAGGAAAGCAAGGCGGGAAGGGTGGGGACGATTGATCTGCCCTCACTATTTGGTGGGACCTCAATATAGTGAGGGGTATCTTATCTGGTTTATCCGCAGGTTGTCAGTTCTCTTGGGGTCTGCTGGGGTGGGGTCGCTCTATACTGGTTTTCTCAGGATGGCACTTCATCTTTTTGGGGTCGGACGACCCCCAGTTTATGCATTCTCGCTCTCAAGGTACTCGGATGGATGCCAAGGATTGTTGCGGCCCCGTCCTTGCCCTCGATACGCCATCTGGTTTCAGTAAGAATTTTATGAATCTGGTTTCGTTCTGCTTCTTCCAATGTCTGTACGGTGGATGACAGTAGCGGGGATGATATCTCCAGTTTGTCTACCAGCTGCAATACCGGCCCGGGGCACATGATCACGGCCCGCTTAATGATGCTTTCGAGTTCCCGGATATTCCCCGGCCACGGGTAATCACTCAGCATCTTGAGCGTGTCTTGCTGAACCGACGTAATTTGCTTGCCTAATTTCCGGGAATATCGATCGATAAAGGATTTTACCATGAGGGGGATATCTTCTTTCCGCTGCCTCAGGGGAGGGATGGTGATGGGGAAAACGTTCAGCCGATAATAGAGATCCTGGCGAAACAGACCTTTGCTGATCGCTTCCTGAAGGTCACGATTGGTTGTGGCGATAATCCGCACATCGACTTTAATGGTGCGGGATGAGCCCAGGCGCTCAAATTCGTTAAACTGAATCACACGCAGGAGCTTTACCTGCAATTCCAGGGATAACTCCCCGATTTCATCCAGACAGATGGTGGAACCATGAGCGATCTCGAACCGGCCTATTTGTTTGTTATGGGCCCCGGTATAGGCTCCCTTCTCCCGGCCAAACAATTCGCTCTCGATCAAATTGGCTGGCAGTGCGGCGCAGTTGATGGTAATCATGGGTCTCTCCTTGCGGGGACTCATCTCATGGATGGCAGCGGCGATCAGTCCTTTTCCCGTTCCGGTCTCACCAAGGACGAGTACGGTTGTATTTCCAGGGGCTACCTGTTCGGCCCGATAGAGAACATACTTCAGACCCGCGCTTTGTCCCAGAATATTTCCAAATCGATGGTGCACTTTGTTTTCTTCACGGAAATAGATATTTTCAATCTCCAGCTTGTCCTTCAGTGTTTGAATTTCCGTAAGCGCCGTCTGCAGTTCAACCGTCCGTTCCGCCACTTTGCGTTCCAATTCGTTATGCGCTTTCTGCAAAGCCTCTGCCACATGTTTCCGTTCGGTGACATCGCGAATGTTACATTGAATGACTTTATGCTGATTGACCAGATAGACATTGCTGACAAATTCGACATCCATCGGGCGCCCATCTTTTGTTTCCAGGGGCAAATCATGATAGCGGACATATCCATTGGTCTGCAATTCAATGAAGGCGGCTTTCGATGCGGTAATATCGGTAAAGGCCCCGATTTCCCAGAGTTTCTTTCCTAACAAATCCTCATGAGAATAGCCCAGCATTTCCACTAAAAAAGGATTCACATCCGCTATGTGGCCGGTTTCCGCATCCAGTATCAAAATTCCATCCTGGGCGGTTTCAAAAAGACGGCGGTATCGCTTTTCGGAATTTGCCAATGCCTCTGCAATCTGTATCTGGTTGGTGATATCTTCAAAAGCGAGGAGTATCTTGTCCGTGCAATTACCTTCCCGGTAGATCCTGCGGGCATTGAGAATCATCTTCTTCTGCCCGATGTGCGGAAAGGTATGGCTGACTTCGAAATCGTTAAAATGGGTATTCTGGGGGATAATGGTCTCCAACAGCTCGCGCAATTTGGGGATATCCCACTGGTGGTTACCGATATCAAAGATAAACTTCCCCTCAGTCTCATCCGGCTTAACCTGGAAGGTCTCATAGAAGGAACTGTTTGCAGTGATGACTTTCAGGTCGGGAGCAAGCTCAATAAACGGTTCTCGTATGGTATCGACAATACTCTCTGCATATTTTTGAACTTTTTCAAAGGTGGCCTCCGCTCGTTTACGCTCATCGATTTGAAGCTGCAGTTTTTCGCTGGTTTCCCTGACGCATTGCTCGGAGGCATCCACCTTCTGCTGTAATGCGTCCAGCTCAAGAAGTAACTGCTGTTTTGAAGGTAAATCCTTTCGCATCATATCTCCTTATCAGAATGCCAGCGTCAATGGTTTGTTTATCAACGAAAATCTATTTTTGTCTGCTGCGTGAAGGGAAATACCACAATCGTGATCTTTAAACAAAACAGCATCCCTGATGATTCCATCGTCAACAGAACCGGCTTTGATCAGTACCCTTGACTTTCTCAACGGCAGGACATACAGCGTCGAATGCTTCAGACAAAGCTGATGGAAGCCGGTTTCGTGGATTGAATGACAGATCTGACGCCATTTATCGATCATTATATCCGGAAAGATAATCATCTGCTTCAAAAAGTTGATTTCTACTCATCATCATGTTTTGATAAGATTTTTCACCTGGAAAGAGCCTGGTGATCTTGCCGCCGCCATTCAGGTAATCTTCCACGGCTTTTCCAATAAATTCCCGATTGGGTTTGAAAGATACTCGTGTCCTTCGTAAATTCTTCTTTCTTTTCACTTTTTCCATGGCAACCCTAAATATTAAAGGTTTATGAATTGAACCTGCTGACACAAATATTGAGATAACCATATTTTGACAGTTCCGCTGCTGAATTTTGAATAATGCAAGCATTCAAATCTGACCTCTTCATTTCAGGTATAGAATAGATTATTCTTCAAAATGTAAGCCATAGTCGCAAAATGACGTGTATTTACCAAAAATAATTGATTCTACTGGCTATTCTGAATGGGTTGGCGGATCAGAAAAAGATAAAAAAAAGACGAATTATCTGGTCATATTTAACCAATGGTTATATTTAACCAGACCGTCTTATTCGTCAATAGGTTGATATAACAGTTAAAAATTTCTATTCAGTCAACCAAATCGCTGACTCGTTCTCATGTTTCGTTGTACGCCACCAAGGGCATGACGGTTTGTCGTAAAATAAACCTGATTGGCAGTAACAGCCGGAAGACACGAAGGTTCAAATAAAATTTAAAGGAAACAAAGGGATAGACCGGATTTGATGGCGTTCAAGGGCGTGATGAAGATGATATCGCTGGTGGCGGATGCTTTAAGGTTTATCGGGCGGAGATTCTGTTTTGCAGAAGGTCACTATTCACCACTTTTTCTAGGCAGAAGCGGCGGCCTGCGTGTGATTGAATTGGCGAAACTTCCAGGGAAGAACGCACCCCGTGATGACGGCCATGGATGGCCGTCGGGAATGAATTCAATGACATACAGGTCTTTGGTCTATAGCAGCACCTGAATGGATTAATTTATGCGGGACTTACGGTGCTTTCTCGCTTCACTCGGCTTCGCTGAATCAGATAAATGATGACCATCAGGGCAATGCCGATCACGGAGGTGATGTTTTCATGGATCAGCATGCACAGTGCGGCAATACCGGTTCCCAGGCGTTCAGGAATCGTGGATTTTGCCTTGAAGTAACCGATAATTGTCGCGCCCAGAAAGACAACCCCGGCGACGACGGTCGCGAACACCGTAATGAACTCCATATAGTTAAATCCTGCCGTCGGGTCCAGAATCCATGGCATCCAGAGAATAATGGGCGAGTAAACGAAGGCAAACGGCACATAGATCTTCGCCGAGGAAAGGGCAAATGCCGTAAACCCGCTTCTGAATGGGTCACCTCCGGATATACCGGAAGCCGCATATGCCGCCAGTGCCACAGGGGGCGTCACATCAGCCAGCACCGCATAAAAAAGTACGAACATATGGCTGATCAGAGGATGAATCCCAAACTGCATCAGTGCCGGCGCTGCGATCATGGAGGCGATAATATACTGGGCAGTGGTCGGGATGCCCATGCCGAGGACAAAACAGCTGATCGCTGTAAACACCAGCGTGAAAAACAGCGTGTTGCCGCTTAGCGACATCAGGCCGGTAAAATCAATACTATAGAAAAACGACGCGACACCCGAAGCCAGTTCGATCACCGCCGACGCGAATTTCAGACCCAGCCCGGTGAGCGTGGTTGCGCCGACAATAAAACCAACCGAAGCGCAGGCAGCGCCAATTGCCAGGGCGTTTTTGGTTCCCCATTCCAGGGTATCCAGAATGTCCCGAAAGCGCATCTTGCTTTCCTTGTATGTAATACCAGAGGCAATGATGGCCATATTGGTAAAAAAGGAGGACAGTGTCGCTTCAACGCCCGACGTCAGCAGCACAATCAGCAGGATGGTGGTCCCGCAGCCGAACAGCCAGCCGCGTCTTTCATACCGTGTAAACATCCAGATCAGGCCGACGGCGGCAAATCCCACCCAGAGCACCAGGGCCCAGGTGGAATGGGTCATCGGATTGAGCCTGAACAGGACGGGGGGCATGCTCAACAGGATGGGGATCAGCAGTGGCATGGACCGTTTGTGCATCTGGCCGATGGAGACCGAAAAGATAATGCCCCAGTATGCAGCCAGAAACGGGCTGGAACCTGAAATCAGCAGGTAGACAATCACCGCCAGGGGCGTAATCAGCAGCCCCCTTTCCCGCAACACCTGTCCCGCTCGGGGCAGCGATTCCTTGGGCAGACCCATCAGTCCCTGTTTCAGGGCCTCAAAATGGACCATGGTTCCCACAGCAAAAAAGTGCAGAAAGGAGGGTACGATCGCACAGGCCGCTATCTTGATATAGGGGATACCGAGAAATTCGGCCATGATAAAAGCGGCGGCCCCCATGATGGGCGGCATCAGCTGGCCCCCTGTGGAAGCCGCAGCTTCCACAGCCCCTGCAAAGGTCGGTTTGTAGCCCACTTTTTTCATCAGGGGGATGGTAAATGCCCCGGTGGTCACCGTATTGGCGATGGAGCTCCCGCTGATGGAACCCAGAAAGCCGGATGAGATGACCGACACCTTGGCCGGACCCCCGACGGTTCCACCGGCAAGGGCCATAGCCAGGTCGATAAACAGCTGACCCAGACCGGTCTTGGATATAAAAATACCGAACAGCACAAAATGAAACACAAAGGTGGCCACTACCCCCAGGGGGATCCCAAAAATACCTTCCGTTCCCAGATACATGTGCTCAATAATCCGTTCCACCGTATAACCCCGATGGGCGAAAAAACTCAGCCCGGGAATATCGAGGAAATAGGGGCCCAGGTAACAGTTGATCAGCACCAGTACCGCAATAAAAGCCAGGGGGGCTCCGATGCTGCGGCGGGTACCTTCCAGCACCAGCAGAACGGCAAAAGCGCCCATCAGCATATCGATATGGGTGGGCATGCCAGCCCGGTACACCAGGGCGTTGAATTCAAGAAAAATATAGACCGATACGATTGAGGCCAGCAGCGCACAAAAGACATCGAAATAGGGAATCTCGTTCATCTGGTAGTTGTAACTGCCTTTCACAATTCCCCTCAGAGACCAGACCCATTGCAAAACAAACAGTGTGGTGATCAGCAGACAGACCACAAACAGAAAAACGCTCCAGAAGATCAGCGTCTTGTTCGGATCCCGGAAAACTGTCTGAAAATCGATCGCCTGGTTCAGTTTTACTACGACGAAGGCGACAAGACCCAGCATCGCTGTAAAGATGACAAAATCGGAATACGCCAGAACCGGGTGATTCCAGAGATTGCGACGCTTGAAATAAAAGATCAGTCCAAACGAAGCCAGTCCCCAGACTGCAGACGCGAACGGCATCAGTCCGAAAAATTCCCGGAAGATGGTCAGAGACAGCATCCCACCGATGGCTCCATAGAGCAGGTCATAGAAAAAATGCTTGCGCTCGGTAACGGTTTCTTTGCGGATCGTGTACAGAAAAAAAACGAGCGGTAACACAAATGCCAGGTGGAATGCCCGGTGCCGCCACTCCTGCAGTACACCGAAGCCGGCCGTGTAGATGTGAAACAGGGAAAGCACCAGCGTCATGTAAAATGTGAGCTTCAGGGTAATGCCGGTGAGCTGCCGGAAACGCAGTTCCGGGTCGTATTGGGAGACCACGTCCCGGTCCTCCTGGATTTCTACAGCGGGAATAATGTTGTCCGATTGTGTCATATCATTTACTCCTGTATGGCTAAAACAGTCTGGCTTCCATTATGGCCCACTCCAGAAGAGTCCGTTTGGCGATATGGATATGCAGCAGGATATTGCCTGCCAGGGACGCCAGGGGAATGACTTGATCGCCATTGATTTTTAATGTGTTTTCGTACTTTGAGTCCACCCATTGATAAATTTCGGGGACTCGACGATGCATGTTGCTGATGCGAAAACCGTCTTTGAGACGTTCAAAGGATTCACCCTCAAAAGCGGCATAGGGTAGTCCAGTCCGACTTTCGGCAAACTCGGTGGCTACCACGATCAATTCGAATTGAGAATCTATCTGCAGATGGTCCCAGACATGACAATTTTCGACGGAGTGCAGGAAACCTATTGAAATCATGTCTCCGGGATGAATTTTCATGACAAATACCGGTCGCGCCCGCCGTGCATCCTCTATCAGGAGCAAATGAACGGACCGATTGGCGAAACCAATGCTGAGGATCGCCAGGATCCCGATGATAAAAATCCACCGGGATCCCCTTTTAAAGGGCTTTTTCACCATTACTGTGCCGGGGTCTCTTGCCGGAGCCCCTTTGGGTTTCCGATTGCAGGACAATCGTCGGAGTTTACTTAATTATCCCTTTTTCCCGGTAGTAACGGGCAGCGCCTGGATGAAGGGGAATGGCCATCCCGTCAAGGGCGGTTGCCAGAGTGACATCCTTTCCTTTGGCATGGGCCTGGGCCATAATATCGGCTCCTGACGGTGCGGGTTCCGGCTTGCCGTCTTTCATCCGCAGGACATGGAACCCGGGTTCCCAGAGTTCCTTGGTCAGGGTGTAAATCAGGTCCTCGTCAACCTCTGCCGCACAAACCCACTGGGCCATGACGGCAATGGTAGTTACAGCTTCACTTTGGCTGGGATAGGTATTGGGCGGAATAACTACTTTTGCGTAAAAGGGATGGGCCTTGACGATTTTGCTGATCAGGGCCTCATCGAGACTGAGGATCTTAATGGGCGTCGTGGATATTAATTCCATCACGGATGAAGTCGGGATACCGGCGGTAATGAATCCGGCATCTGCCTGGTTGTCCTGCATCCGTTGGGAGATCCCGGAAAAACTCAACCAATCCAGGGAACCGAAGCTGTCAAAGCTCAGACCGGCAGCAACGAGGACGTTTTCTGCATCAACGGCGGTTCCGGAACCGCGATCCCCGGGGATCACGCTTTTTCCCTTGAGATCCATAACATTGTTGATTCCGGCTGCCTTGCGGGTGACAATCTGGATCACTTCAGGATACAGAGAGGCAATCCCCCGGACGTTTTTTACCGGCTTCCCTTCAAACTGTTCGGTTCCGTTATAAGCCTGGTAAGCGGTGTTGTTTTGAACAAAAGCCGACTCGATATTGTTTGAGCGAATCAGGTTCAGGTTGGCTGTGGAAGCATTCCCTGACTGGGCCGTGATCACAACGTCCGCCACCTTGGTTGTCAAAGCTTGAGCCAGAACACCGCCCAGGGGATAATAGGTCCCGCCGGTTCCACCGGTGGCGATGGCAAAGAAACGTTTTGCTGCAAAGCTACCTGGCGCAGCCATCAACATGGCTGCAAATGCCAGAGCCAGTATAAACAGGCTTTTTTTTCGAATACACATATCAGATCTCCTCTTATGAATGGAATTGAAAAGCGTTGACAACACCTGCAAAAAAACAGCGCAACCGTGACACGAACTCACTGCAATCATTGCCGGCCTGGTAACAGCAGGTCAATGAGTTGCAGTCAAGCCGCTGCGTGACGGTCAAAAAGCCCATTGGCGGCAGCAGCCCCTCCAGTCGGCCGACTTGAAACACGGAAACCGGCCAGCCCCCGGGTAGTTTCGTCTGGACTGAATTTCAAAAACGGGTCGAATTTCATTGACGAATTACAGCCTCGTTACCGGCAGCCATTTGGTCACACCATGCAATCCGGTTGCGCATGAATAACAGATCTCCGGTTCATTCCAAACGACCGGCAACCGGTGCAATTTTGTGGTTTGATGCTAATCAAGCAATAACCGGGTGTCAAGCCGAATCTCCCTGCCAGTGCGGAAAAGCCAATGGTGGACTCGTCATCTCCTTTTCCGATATTCGATCATTGCATAATTACAGGATAATATCAATTTGTTTATCATCAGCCGTTCAGATGAATCGTTCGGGAAAAAATCGGAACCATTGACTCGGACGATTTTTTTTAAAAACTTTCACTTATCAACATGAATCAGTTGCTTTAAAGTTCCGGCTTGAATAATCTATTAAAGCTTCCTCCCCAATCGCCGGACATATCACAACCGTCACAACCAGGCAGGGTTTGCGTGAAAACAACGAATAAAGGATCGTTCATCAGTTTCATTATTCCTGTATGTG
>JAHJRI010000281.1 GCA_018830885.1 bacterium
CGGAAAGAGGTTGTTTGTTCAGAAAACCTTGGAAGCCAGGGATGGATTCCAGGAGCTCCAAGGATGGATGCATGCGTTTTTCTGAATAAATAACCTCTTGAAGCGGTTATGATCACAACCCCACATGTTTTTGGTGCACCCGTGGGGGAATGAAAACTCAGGGTCGGTACCCCGGGCAGGACCTGGTGGTGCCTGCCCGCAGGGTTCGTTTGTTCGGAAAACGGGGGATGAGAACACTCCGCCTGACTATGTCTTGCTGAGTAAGTATAAAATCTCTTCGAAAAAAAAACGGGTTTCCTAAATTTCCAAAACGTCTTTGATCGTTTGCAGAATTCGTTTTTCTTTTGGACCTAGATCATTTGAATCGGAATTGGCGATTGTTTCAGCAAGTTTACAGGCATCTGCCCGATCTGCTTTCGACTTTATGAGCTTTGGCAGCGATTTCAGTGCCATTGCTTCGTCGGTTTGCAGAATTCTGGATTGCTCCATGGTGATCCGCTTTATATCGGATTTCAGGAGTTTACTCAGTTTTTTATGGGATTTGATGATTTGATTTGCGACTCTCATCTCATCTTCATCCACAATTTTGTCTGACTTCAGGACAGCCAGCATGATCCGAATGGCAGCCTCTGGAAACCCTCCCTTTTCCATGGCATCGAGCCATATCTGCTTATCGATGCTGTTTTCAACAATTCGTTGCTTCTGTTCCTTTTTCTCCTTGGCTTTGCTGATCGCCGGATCCGAGAATAGCGCTTCCATGAACGGATTATCATACATGAACTTAAAGGTTGATTCCTGGAAGGCATCCCGAATATCGCGGTAGGTGTTCAGTGATGTTTCGATGGAATCGGACCAGATTTGTTCCATTTTCAGAAAAAAATTGTTCTCGTCCACTTTTTTTCTATCTGCCTTTACCAACGGGGCCACCTGTTTAATGGGAAGCAGAAACGGGTTTAGGTCGGACAGCAGGTAACGCTGTGTTCTCAGGGGGTGCATCTGCCGGATGGCTTCCGCACTTTGTTGAGTCGACAGCAGTTTAACCCAGGAACCAAAAAAAGCCTGATATATGGCGTCGTTCAGTTCGGAAAACCGGGCCACATACTCAAATTCCTTTTCGTTTTCAAACCCGTCGTCATAGGCAAGGATATCCTTAATATCCCGTTCTTCGAATTTAACATGATAGTCGTTGGCCCAGGGTTTGCTCGGTTCCTTTGTAATGACCATTTCATAGAGACCGGGGGAAAGGTGGTCAATCATTTCAATGCTGCCAATGATCTCTTTTTGTTCTTTTTTCGCGATGGAGCCGGCCACAAAAATCCCCAGATGACCGATTGTGGGATGCACAATGTAGACGATCACCTGTTTGTATCGTTTGATTTCATCGACCGACTGATAAATTTTGGGAATCCAGTTTAAGGCTTGCTGCGGCGGGGTGATGTTGTCCCCCTCCGAAGCAAAGACAACGATGGGGTCTTTAAATTTTTTGAAATCGGTTATTTTCCCCTTATCCAGTTCAAACGTTCCCAGTATCAACTTGTTGCCGATAAAGAGGTCTGAGACAATTTGATGAATTTCTTCGGCCGACAAATAGAAAAAACCGCCCCACCATTTTTCAAAGGCCAAAAAGCGTTCCTCTTCCTCATCAATATTGGCATAGACATTGTAGAGCTTTTTCCAGTAAGTGTTGGCCGGATTGAGTTCTTCCATACCCATGACCAGGTTGGCACCATCAAATTTACCTTTTCCCAGATCGTTCATCAGAGACACCGTCCAGGCCCCTCCCAAGAGCCCCCCTTTATAGCGCATGGGGTTCTTGCCATCCACCCCGGACCAATAGGATAAGGGGGAACCGTTCAATAGCAGGGGACCAACCAGATCGGGGCGGTCTGCACCAATCAGGGCAGCAGCCCACCCACCCTGGCAATTTCCGATAACAGCCGGCTTGGGGGCTTTAGGATGGCGTTTTTTAATCTCTTCTAAAAAAGCGACTTCAGCGTTTTTCACATCAGCCAGGGTTTGACCCGGTATTGGCTCGGGAAAGAAAAACACAAAATAGACTTCGTGTCCCTGAATCAGGGCCATACCGATTTCCGAATTCTCCTTCGAGCCGCCAATTCCGGGGCCATGGCCTGCTCTCGGATCGATTATCATGATGGGCCTTTTTTCCTCCCGTCTGGAAACGTCGGATTTCAAATGAGCCGCGTCCCTTCTCTCCTTTTCCGCTTTTGAATCTTTCGTCTTACTGCGCCGGTCAATAATTCTGGCCAGTGCATAGTTGACGGGTTTTTCAAACTCGCGGGCATCCAGAATAATTTCGTAGTTAAAAACAAGAACCGGCGGCTGTCCTTTCTTAATATGGTCAAAGTAGTTGTTCCCGCGCTTTCTGAGTGCTTCCGAGAACAGGATCATACGTTGCCCGGCGTCGTAAAAATATTCTAAAGTTTGATCCACGAAGTCAATCGATGGCTCTTTTTCTATCTCTGACCTTGCATTGGGATTTTCCATGCTCAATCTCAAAAAATGATTTAAGAATTGTAACTATTCACCTGTATACGCCCCAAAGGGTTTGTGTTTCAAGAAACGCATGAATCCTCCTGGAGCTCCTGGAAGCCATCCATGGCTTCCAAGGTTCTTGAAACACAATACCTTCGGAGCTAAGCGAAAATTGAACTGAATAGATACGAATTTTTCAGGTAACAGGTAATTTTTCCGATTGATTGTCGGTCGGTTTTACAATTAACTGCTTTGGCATCAATCGGCTTTAAATTCCCGATAGGTTCATTATATGACACCTCCCGCCTAATTTACCAGCATAATTCAGTTTTAACACAGATAATGTCAATCGCATAAAAAAGCGAATACGCAAAGCGATGGCATGCAAACATTCGAAACGAGACCTGCTGTTATATCGTTGAGCCCCGAACAGATTCTTATGCCTTCTATTCACCGGGCGATACAATGCATCAAAACTGGGTGAAATACTGAACGGAACAAAACCGGGAAAACTGAACCAGCTGTTTGAAGATCCACTGGATATTGCTGTTAACCTGGAAACCAGCAGACAAATTGGCTTTCAAATACCATCAAGCATTCTGCAAATTGCTACTGAAATCTATGGACAATAAAACGCCCCTCAAAACCAGGGGATTTTTGGTGATCAGCCTGGTCTGTCTTTTTTACTGGATTGCAGACAGTATCTGGTCTTATTTGTCATTTGAATACAGTTTACGAAACCTCATTTTCAGGCAACCCGGTTCCTATCTTGATACCTTTTTGCTAAAAGTCCCTCCGTATCAGACATTTTCTCGGATATTCGTTATTGTGTTATTCATTATCCTGGGAGTCCTGGTTATTCGATTCATGGACAGGCAGCAGCGGACAGAAAGTGAGCTTCGCAAGGCAGAAGAACAATTTAAAGCGATGGCGGATACATCTCCTCTCGCTATCTATATGTCAGAGGGAGTGGAACAGAGAGCCACCTATATAAACCCCACGTTTATTAAATTGTTTGGTTATACTTTGGAGGAAGTCCCATCTGCAGAGCAATGGTGGCCGCTCGCTTATCCTGACGAAAATTACCGCAAGCAGGTATCCGAAGAGTGGCAACAGAAAGTGGCATTGGCGATTGAGTTAAAATCAGAAATTGAACCCATGGAAGTTGAAGTTACCTGTAAAGATGGCTCAAAGAGAATTATTTCTTGGGGATACATTACCATTGGGGAAAAAAGCTGGACTTTTGGTCACGACCTGACCCATCTCAAACAGGCGGAAGAACGGATTAAGGCCTCCCTGAAAGAAAAAGAAACACTCCTTCTGGAAATCCATCATCGGGTCAAGAACAATATGCAGGTGATTTCAAGTTTACTCAGCCTGCAGGCAGACGCGCTCAATGACGATAACATAAGAAAGGTCTTGATCGATAGTCAAAACAGGGTTAAAGCCATGGCGGCGGTTCATGAAAACCTGTATAAATCAAAAAACCTGTCTTCCATCATTTTGTTACCTTTTCTCAGGGAATTGACAAACTCCATCCTGACTTCATATCGATTAGATACAGAAGCGGTCGCCGTAGAAATTGGGTCGGACGAGGTTGCAATCAGTATTGAGCAGGCGTTACCACTTGGATTGATCGTAAACGAACTGGTTTCCAACTCACTCAAACACGCTTTTCCAAACCGACACCCGGGAAAAACTCATATAAATACAAATCGGTTGAATGATGAGAATATTCAGCTGAGATTTTCAGACAACGGAATTGGCATACCCCCATCCATTGATTGGAGAAATACAAATTCACTTGGATTAAAACTGGTTGCGAATCTGGCTGAAAATCAGCTGGACGGGTCGATTGAGATGGAAATAGATGCAGGCACCCATTTTGTATTGATTTTTAAAGAAGATCACATTCTAACCAATGGATAGTATGAATCAGAAATCAATCTTGATTGTCGAAGATGAAGTTATTACTGCCATGGAAATTGAGAACTGCCTCAAACAACTCGGCCACAACGTCCGTGGCATTGTAAATTCAGGTGAAAAAGCCATCAAGAAAATATCTGAAAATGGGATTAATTTAATCCTGATGGATATTAAGCTGAAGGGGAAAATGGATGGCATTGAAGCCACAGAAAAAATTCACGCCATATCTGCTGTTCCAGTCGTTTTTCTGACGGCTTTTGCCAGCAAAGAACAAGTGATTCAATCCAGATTCTCCTTTCCTTTTGGTTTCCTGACCAAGCCTTTTAACATAGGCGCTCTAAAATCCGCAATTGATAAACTCTGAATGTATCGGCATTGTTGCAGGAACAAAAACTGAATACCTGTCTCTCTGTTTGACTATCTGCCAGAAGCCATATGGTCGGCTCTTTTACGGGGACTCAATTGGAATGTTAAATCCTCACTTGATTTTTGTTGAGGAAGTGGATACGCTTCAGTTGCGTCCTGATTAAGGAGGCAACAGCACATATAAAAAAGGAGATTTCCATGAAAAAAGCAATCGTTTTTTTGATGATGATTTTTGTTTTGGTATTCACCGCAGGAACTGCCCTGTCCATCAATGGACCCGACGGTCCTGCGCCGAATTCCGGCGACGGCGTAAGTGATGGCAGCGGGGTGGACAACGGACCCAACAGTGACAGCGGCAATACGCCCGGGCCCGCTCCGAATTCCGGTGACGGCGTGTCAGATGGTAGCGGATTTTAATCGTGAAATCGTCAGAATAATACACTTTTTCCCGCAGTCTGACCGACACAGTGCAGGTGGCCCCCATGTGTTAACGACCGGGCCATGTTGAGATCATAAAACGAGCATGGTTTCCAGGGCTGCGGAACATTCAATAACCAGGCAGACAAATCATCAGGGCGCTTCAAACAGATATAGGGCGCCCTGTCTTCTTTGTATCAGCTTGGGTCTGTGTATTTCCCGAGCAGCGAAAATCAGGCACGCATATTTTCTAAAGAAAAGTGTAAGATGCCCCAGCCTCCCGCCACACTATTTTTTCCTGTTTTTTATTCGCAATTATCTGTTTTCCAGGGTTAATTTATAGGCACCTTGATCTATTAAAGTTATCGAACTTACCGCACCAAAGAGTTGGTCTTTCAAGAAACCCACGAGTCCATCCATGGAGCTCCTGGAAGCCATCTATATAAGCAGCTTCGACATACCGGCCGGTGCACATGGTGAAAAACCTGATCGCGACTGGTACTGCAGTTTTTATTTGGTTTCAGCCTTGAAGTATTTGGCGCTTCCGTCACGTGCCTTCTCCACATCGGCTGCGACGATCGCTTCCAATTTCAACAGCTCTTCCGGTACATACCAGTGCAGTTTTCCACTCTTGTCATGGTAGGATGCCCAGACCGCCTCCGCAACGTTCTCAGCCGGGATCATGCGCCACATTCCGGTGTCAGGCAGATTTTCCTTTGTTTCATCGGTCTGCATGGCCGTATCGATGGACCCGGGGATGGTGTCTGCAGCCCGGATATCATCGTGCATGAATTCAACTGACAATGATTCGGTCAGCCCTTTTACGGCATGTTTGGTTGCGGAATAGGTTGCAAGGCCGGGAACTCCGAGAATTGCGGATGCCGAAGAGGTTGTAAAACAAAGGGAACCGGGTGTTTGTTTCAGCATCGGATAGGCTGCATGAATGCCGATGATAACCCCCATGAGGTTAATTTGAATCATTCGTTCAATATTTTCAAAATCGGTTTCGCTGAACAGGGTTCCGAAGGCAATTCCAGCATTGTTGAACAGAACATCAAGCCTGCCTCCGGTTTTACCTGCAAATCTATCCAGTGCTGCCTGATAGGCACTGCGATCAGAAACATCCAATTGGACCTTATCACAGTTGTTTGAACCGATTTCGGCTTCCAGGGCATCAAGTCCGTCAGCGTTCACATCGGCCATACCAACAAACCAACCCTTTCCGGCGAAAAGCCTGGTTGTTGCCCGGCCTATGCCACTGGCCGCTCCCGTAATAAAAATGGATTTTCGTTCGTTGTTCATTTGGATTTCCTTTCTTTTAATGTTTGTATGAGAATAACACCCTAAAGCGACTGGTGTGGAGCCGTTTCATAAGTCTCCCAACTGAAAGAGATTTGTACCAGACACGGATGGTTACAGAGACCTATTCTCATGCTTC
>JAHJRI010000282.1 GCA_018830885.1 bacterium
AAATCCGGCCCTTTCAGGGAATGATGGCTTATAGGGTCTGCCAATAATTGTAAATCTCTTTGTATTGTTTGACCTTTTACCCCTTACCTTGGCAACAAGGGCCACTGTTGGCAGGGGCTAAGCTCAGGAGTTCTGAAATTAGGTTAGAATATTGATATTCGGAATCGCTTGAACAAATGAAACCCTCATGCAGGACCCCATGATGACAAATAACAAGGGATATCAGCGCAAACTGGAACGTCGCGAATTCATCCGGAAGGCAGCAGCTGGAACACTAATTATGGCCGTTGGTGGTGGCATGTATCCGCTGGCTGCCGAAACCGTAAATCAGCAACTCCAGAATGAGTTGCGCAGCGACGGGAAAATCCGTCTGCCACCCGGGCAACGCGCAGTAGAAGGGTTGAAGCACATGGGAGGGATGCCCGGCAGTCCCAGCACCAAGGATTTTCGCCTGAAGGTGTATGGTGAAGTTGAAAATCCATTCACCATCAACTATGAGGAACTGCTGCTGATGGGCCAGGTCGAACAGGAGGCGGATGTGCACTGTGTCACCGGTTGGTCGATGCTGGGTGGACGATGGTCTGGTGTTCAGGTTAAACTCTTGGCAGAACGGGCTGTACTCAAGAAGAACGCTAATTTTGCCATCTTCGAGAGTCACCACGACTTTACCGCGAATATTACCGTCAAGGAAGCCCTGAAACCCAATGTACTGGTGACCAACAGGCTCAATGGCATGCCATTCAAGCCGGAAAACGGGGCGCCGGTTCGTTCTCTGGTACCTGACCTGTATTTCTGGAAGTCCGCCAAATGGCTGACGGGGATCCACTTCGTTAAACGGGATATGCCCGGCTTCTGGGAAACCCGTGGCTTCCACAATGTCGGCGACCCCTGGAAGGAACAGCGATATGGATAACCATGAACGAGGTGGCAGCTTTGAAATTTTCAGGAAACAGTTCCGGGCCTGGCTGCGTGCCATTCATCGCGATGTTGGCTACCTGGTCATTGGTCTGACGTTTATTTATGCGCTGTCGGGGATCGCCATCAACCATCTGGGGAGTTGGGATCCAAATTTCAAGAGCGTTGTCAACATCAGCCAGCTTGAGGGACCTTTTCCAAAGGATGAAGCGGCCCTCGTCACCATGCTCGTCGCAAAACTAAAGCTCTCCAGGGATGACGTCCAGGCAGCCTTTTATGATGGTGATACGATCTTCGAACTGGCCCTGGTCAACGGGTCAGCGCGACTCGATACCACAACCGGTGTGATCAGGACCAATAGCAGGGAATCCCGCTTTTTTTTGCGCGTGGCGAACTGGCTGCACTACAACCGCGGTAAAGCGACCTGGACCTATATCGCCGACGGCTATGCCGTGCTGCTGCTTTACCTGGCTGTTTCAGGAGCCTTCATCATCAAAGGCCGCAAAGGGATCCTGGGTCGAGGTGCCATCCTGATCCTGATTGGTGCGGCTATCCCTTTTCTTTATGTTCAATTCACGTCAGGTCCATAAATTCTGAAGAATATGCCGGAATTGACGTCGACTGACCGACACCCCCAACATTATATGCGCTGACTACCGCCTCCTTCAGCGTTTCACCATCGGTAACTATTCACCACATTTCTGCGGTGGAAGCTGGTACCTGTGTGTAATTGAACGGATTGGGAGTGGTTAAACGGAGCCAGGATGGCGGAGTCAACGACCGTCCTCGGAGACGGGCAGGAACCCGTCGAGAATGACTGCAATTATATACAGGTAAAGCGTTCAATGGGACAGGGCCTTCTGATTTGAATAGTCATTTTAACCATCGCCAGGTCCGTTGGCTTGATGCTGCTGATCACATTTCTTCGTGATATCCAACAATGCAACCCAATATTCCGTAGCAGTATATACAATGTCATTTAGTCAGTGCTTGAACGAAAACCCCTGTTTTCAATCCCGGCCCTTTGAAATCAGGGCACACGTAACGCGTACATGTCCCCCAATTTCAACTACTTCAGCTAAATTCTAAATTCAGCTTTTTAGCAGAGAACCTTGAAATAGAGGGTTTTCGTTCAAGCACTAGTTAAGGGATTTTGCCATCTGAGTGTCCGTTATAAAGCCATTGCAATTGCCTGGAGGAGTTTCTTTGATGATCTTAACGAAGCGAAGCGGCCGAGAGCCCAACTGTTTGAGAGAAGCGAGTTTTGGGCTCTCAGCGAAGCAAGTTTTAGATCATCTTGAAACGGATCCGCAATTGAAAGGGGTTTCTAACAGACACGGGTTTGCATCTTTAACTAAATGGCATTGGCAGTATATATATTATTGTTGATGCTGTGGGATTATAAATCAGCATTTTTCCCCTTTATAATGGGTGTTTTTTAATCATATCTCTCTTTTGATCACTTTCAGGGTTATTTTCAGCTTATTTTACCTTTATTGAGGGAAATTTTATTGATTTTTACAAAATGCGGGTTTATATTCAAGAGAAACAACAATATTTCCCATTATAAAGGTAAAAATGGCCCAAAATCTATCCGAACTGATCTTAAAGGTACGAAAACATACCGGGTTGACGCAGACAGAACTGGCGGATCTGGCAGGTGTAGCCAAAAACCTGGTCTACGAGCTGGAAAAAGGCAAAATGACTGTCAGATACTCAAATCTGTTGAAGGTCCTTCATGTCCTGAATATCGAAGTAAAATACGTCCTGCCATTCGGAGAAACTGATGCGTAAATGCGTGGTTTTTCAAAAAAATATTCAATCCGGCTATCTGCTGGAGCATCAGCAGAACGTTCAATATGAGTTCCAGTATCTTTCAGGTTACCAGGGGGATCCGATATCCCTGGCAATGCCGGTTCGGGATGAACCCTATTTGTTTGATCGATTTCCCTCTTTTTTTGATGGCTTGTTGCCGGAAGGATATCAGTTGGCGGCACTTCTTAAGCGGTTGAAAATCGACCGGGATGACCCTTTCAGTCAGTTAATGGCCATCGGCAAAGACATGGTTGGGTCCGTGACGGTAGAGGAGGTTTGAAATGAGGTGTTTAATCACCTATCAGCCTTCATCTGCCGATTACAGCGCTGAAGGGCTCAAACGCATTGATCGTAACCTGAAAAAACTGGAACGCCTGCCTTATTCCGCAGATGCACTGAGATTGGAAGCGGCCGCAAGAGCTGAAAAAATGTCAATTCAGGGAGTACACCCCAAGCTGTCAGCTCGCCTGAACACCAGCCAGGGGAGGTTTGAGATTGTTGATCATGGCGGCAGATTCATTTTGAAACCTCAATCCCAAGAATTCGCAGAACTTCCGGAAAATGAAGATCTAACGATGAAGCTGGCAACTACCTGTGGCATTGACGTACCCCTTCATTTTTTAGTGCGTGGAATCGATGACCGGCTGACTTATGGAATCAAGCGATTTGATCGTGAAGGGAAGAATCGCAAAGTGGCGATTGAGGATTTTGCTCAGTTATCTGGTTCATCCAGAGAAACAAAATATAAATCCAGCATGGAGAAAGTCGTAAAAATCGTCGAGACGTTTTGTACCTATCCTGTGATTGAGAAACAGAAGCTCTTCCTCATGACGCTGTTCTCCTTTCTAACAGGAAACGAGGATATGCACCTGAAAAACTTTTCAGTGATCCGTCGCCAAAACAAGGTCGTTCTTTCTCCAGCTTATGATCTTCTCAATACGACGATAGCCATCCCAAAAGCACAAGAAGAAATGGCTCTCCCATTAAACGCAAAAAAGAGAAAGCTGAACAGGGCGGATCTGGTTGATTATTTTGGTGAGCAATGCCTTCAGCTCAATGAGAAGACGATTCAGAAAACCTTAAAAGAACTACAGAAAGCGGCAAGGACGTGGGAATCATTCGTTAAAATTAGTTTTCTTTCTCCAGAAAAACAGAATGACTACATTCACCTCATCAATCATCGCTTCAATAGACTGTTTGCTGAAAGCTGAGTCAAATCCAGATCAAGGCAGCTGAGGAATCAAACTGGTAAGGGAATATGTCTCCAAGTTCACATTGGAAGATATCAAAGCTGTTTGTGACCATTGGGTTTAATGCCCCGACGCCTGCGTTGCAAATACTATATGGTCAGTACTTATAGGTCGAAAACAATATTTTGACTATGCGAGATTGTAAAAAGCCTGATAGGAATTTGATACATTTTTTGGATGCTCCATAGAAAATGTTCATTTGAAACAGGAAATGTATCGACTTTTTCTGGGATCATCAACCTGCGTAGCGAGCCATTAACAAATTGGATTTATGGAATTATATTATTTTGCGGAGGCACAGGGCAACAGACGCTTTGACTTATCATGCCAATATTGATAGTATCATTTCATAGTTTTTGATACTATCATTCAGGTTATAATTATGAACTCTCCACCCATAACCATATCTCATAAAATTGTTGATCTTTGTATAAAAATCTCAGACTTACTGGGATACGCCAAAGGGATAAACCTGCCTGAACCAAAGCCCAAACTCAGAAAAGAAAACCAGATCAAAACGATTCAGGCTACCCTGGCCATTGAAGGCAACAGTTTTTCGGTTGATCAAGTTACAGCAATTATCGATGGGCAAAGAGTCAGGGGCAAGGAGAGTGAGATTATAGAAGTAAAAAATACAATCGCGGTTTATGAAAAGCTCCACCAGTGGATCCCATCCAGAAAATCATCAATGCGCAAGGCGCACAGATTTCTCATGCGCCACTTGATCGACAATCCGGGGGAATGGCGCTCCAGCGGTGTTGGTATCATCAAAGGATACCAAATATCTCATATGGCACCACCTGCTGATCGTGTTCCTTTCCTGATGGATGATCTATTTGATTACCTGACTAAAGACAGGGAGACTCATGTTTTAATCAAAGCATGTGTTTTTCACTATGAACTTTTATTTATCCACCCCTTTATTGATGGTAACGGCAGAATGGCCAGACTTTGGCAACAACTCATTCTATTCAATCATAACCCCGTTTTTCGCTTTGTATCCATAGAATCATTAATAAAAGAAAACCAAACAGAGTACTACAGGACATTGGAGAAGTCTGATAAGTCGGGTGAGTCAACTGTTTTTGTAGAGTTTTTACTGGGACTTATCCTTTCAGAATTGGATTCACTAGTCCAAAAATTGGATGGTAAGCGACTTACGTTTGAAGAACGGATCAAACAGGCTGCAGAGCATTTTGGAGAGCAACTGTTTTCGCGGAAAGAATACTTAAACTATTTCGAGGAGCTTTCAAGCGCAACTGCCAGCAGAGAACTTAAAAAAGCAGTTGACCGGGGATTGCTGCTAAAACAAGGGGACAAGGCAACAGCCCGATATCGATTCAAATAAGTGGGTCCTTTGAATGTAGGATATGCTTCCTGGAGTGCCTTCAGGTCTTCCTTGATTCTCAGACCGGAGATTAAAGGCATAATGTCATCCAGTGTTCCGCCGTTTTCTTCAATGCGGCACACCTCACGGACAACTTCGGTTTTCAAGGCTCTTCCCTAAGGTCCAACGCTTTTTCCGAAAATGGTTGTTTCATTTTCCTGTCTGGCAACCCGTTCAGCCTTGATTTTCTGATGCACCAGGCACTCCCGGGTGGCGATAAAACGACTACCCGTCATCACTCCTGAAGCACCCAATGTAATCGCTACTGCCAGGGATCGACCGACTGCGATTCCACCGACGGTGACAACCGGTATGCAGACTGAGTTTTTCATTCTGAGGCTCAAATACAACTTTTTCTGTCTGGACCAGCGATAGATTACTGCAAACGATATATAGTTTGCACAACTATGTTTTTTCCCTGATGCTTTCAGGCCGGATTTTCTTTTTCGATTGTCTTGTTCGGCGCCGCTGATGATGATCTTCCCTTCCACTTCAAGCCGCCGAGCTGTTGTTAGCAAGTTCCGCTGTGCCAGATTGACGTCTGCTACCCCGTAGCTTGCTGCGGGGTAGTTGATTCAAATCGGATCAAGAAGAGTGCACATTGCTGGAATAACTCCTCATCCAGATGAAGAATGGATGAAACAAGTGGCCAGGAATGTTACCATGGAAGGCTGGGGATTTTTAACAGATTGTCGATATTTGATTCATGATCGAGACTCTAAATTCTGCAGATCCTTTTGTAGCATTTTAAAATTTTGGAGGCGTAGAACCCTTGAAATTGCCTGTCGATCACGGCTTGGAGGAGTCTGCAACTACTACTACAGATCCGCAGGCTGAGGTCGATGGACGGTAAAGATGGCAGGGTCGGATCTGAACGCATTTCTTTTTTTATAACTGGTTTAATTGAATATTTACATTTCTACGAGATCATTCGACTCTCATTTTTCCAATATGCAGCGCGAATGGTTTTCTTATCCACCTTGCCCAGGTTGGTCAGGGGAATGGCGTCCCAGAATTCGATGGTTTTGGGAGCCATCAGGCTTCCTTTTCTCTCCTTGACGAAGTTGATCAGCTCCTCTGCGGTCA
>JAHJRI010000283.1 GCA_018830885.1 bacterium
CATGGAGCGATAGAAACCCCGCCTGTCTGAGCGAAGCGAGTTGGGGTTTCAGTGACATGAGCCTTAGATCATCTTGAAGTAAGTCTCCCAACTGAAAGGGGTTCATATCAGTCGCGGGTCAACACTGCGATATCTTTCTCATGTTTCGTTGTAAGCATATCATAATTGCATCCTTAAATCAGAATCTCGCTAGTAGTCATGATCAATCTGTCATTGAACTCATTCTCGACAGGTGAGAAGCTAGTCTCGCAGCTTGGATCATGCCTGTCTCCGTGGGCGGTCGCTGATAAGGAATCTATTTGACCTACCCGTTGTTTGGCCGACCGATGCTGTAGTATTTAAAGCCAATGTCTTTCATTTTTCCGGGCTGAAAAAGGTTCCGGCCATCGAAAATCAATGGGGTTTTCATCAGGGTTTTCATCCGCTCGAAATCGGGCCGGCGGTATTCGTTCCATTCGGTGAAGATCAACAGGGCGTCCACATCCTTGAGAACATCGTAGTAGTACTCCCGGTATTCAATGGCATCCCCCCAGATCGCCCGCGCCTCATTGATCGCCGCCGGATCGTTGGCCACAATTCGAGCACCCGCCGCCAGCAGTCCGTTGATGATGACCCGCGAAGGGGCTTCCCGCATATCATCCGTCTGTGGTTTGAAAGAGAGTCCCCAGATGCCAAAGCGGTAACCTGCGAGATCCTCACCACAGACTGAGCGGATCATTTTCAGCAGGTGACTTTTCTGCTGATTGTTCACGGATTCGATCGCCTGCAGGAGATCCATTTTACAGCCGTTTCCCACTCCGGTCTGAATCAGGGCCTGGACATCCTTGGGGAAACAGGATCCCCCGTAACCGATACCGGGGAATAAAAAACTGGGACCGATCCGACTGTCCGACCCGATCCCTTTTCTGACCTCATCAACGTTTGCACCCACCTGCTCGCAGAGTTTGGCGATTTCATTCATAAACGAGATTTTGGCGGCCAGCATGGAATTGGCTGCGTACTTTGTCATTTCAGCACTCCGCACATCCATCACCAGAAAACGCTCCTCTTTTCTCATGAATGGGGCATAGAGCTCCTTCATCAGGGCTGCGGTGCGGGGATTATCGGTTCCAACCACCACCCGGTCAGGATTCATAAAATCATTGATAGCAGCCCCCTCCTTCAGAAACTCAGGATTGGAGACCACATCGAATTCGACTTTCATGCCCCGGGCCTTCAGCGCCTCAGTCACCGTTTCACGAACCTTGTCGGCTGTTCCCACCGGGACTGTGGATTTGTCAACGATGATCTTGTAGTCTTCCATGGATTCGCCAATGGACCGGGCAACATCCATCACATATTGAAGATCCGCACTGCCGTCCGTTCCCGGCGGCGTCCCAACCGCAATGAAATGATAGAGGGAGGTTTTGACCGCTTCGATGGCATCGGTGGAAAACTGCAGCCGTCGCTGGCGCATGTTTCGTTTGATCATCTCCTCCAGCCCCGGTTCATAAATGGGAACCACCCCTTTGTTCAGGCCGTCGATTCGTGCCTGATCAATGTCCACGCAGATCACCTCGTTGCCACTCTCAGCAAAACAGGCGCCTGCCACAAGTCCCACATAGCCACTGCCGAATACACTGACCTTCATTTTCTGTCCTTACTGTTAAGAAAGCCTCTAAAAGTGCCAAAACCCGGATCCCAGACTGTCGCCTGGATCCGGATACACTGATGGGCACTTTGATGAACTGAAACTTAGCAAGCATCAAAGGGTTGATGCGGTAAGCTCGATAATTTTAATGAATCAAGGTGCCCTGAAATGACTCCTTCCGCCGAAAACAGCGGTGTATATTTCTCTTACTACGTTTTGCCAAACAGGATCACGATTGTCACCGGGATGGCTTGACACCCTGAACGGCGACGGAATCAGACCTCATGATCTTTGATGGGGCACCACCCGCAGGCAGAACCGGCTTCCAGGCTACAGCTCGCTGCGGTTGGTAATGATTTTGTCAAGCAAGCCATATTTGAGGGCCTCTTCGCTCGTCATCCAGTGATCCCGGTCCAGATCTTTCAATATCTGGGCTGATGTCTTTCCGGTTTTCTCGGCATAGAGGTCGGCCAGCATCTTGCGGGTCTTGAGTATCTGTTTGGATTGAATTTCCAGATCCGTGGCCGCTCCTTCAGCCCCCATGAGGAGGGGTTGATGAATCAGAATCCGGGCATTGGGAAATGCAAACCGGCGTCCATCATCCGCTACCAGCGACAATACCGACCCCATGCTGGCAGCAAGCCCCATGACAATCGTGGTGATCGGACAGGTGACAAATTTTGCCATGTCATAAATGGCAAATCCGCTGTGTATTTCACCGCCTGGGGAGTTGATCATGATCTTGATTTCGGCTTTTGAATCCATCTGTTCCATGATCAAAAGCTGCTTGACCACCTTGTCCGCCAGTTTGCTGTCGACGGATGCGGAAATCACAATCGTCCGGGTTTCGATCAGTTTTTGGGACAGGGCATCATCCTTTTCTTCGTTATCTTGTTTACTCATCTTTGCTTTGCTGGGCGTGGGCAGGTTTACCAATGGGTGACAAAGAGTAAAATATATCTGAAACCTGCAAATCTGGCAATCCTAACTTGAATCCCCTGACTATGGACGAATTCATGATGGTCTGATATTCTGACTCTCATAGTTTCTCATTTGTTGCTCCGTCTGGCAGGACAGGGGGGTTTGTCTGAAAAACACTCACCACAGAGACACGGAGATCACGGAGGAAAATAAGCTCAGCTTTATAACAGGCACGGGAATGCATCGCTATTTTTCACCCTTCGTTGCGACTCAAATGTCATGCGTGTTCGTATGAGAATAGCAGCACGGAAGCGACTGGTGTGAAGCCGTTTCAGTTGATTAGACGCGTTTCTAGATGATCTTGGCGAAATGGAGCGACTGAAACCCCGCCTGTCTGAGCGAAG
>JAHJRI010000284.1 GCA_018830885.1 bacterium
AGTGAAACTTCGCAACAAAGCCCATTATGTCGCCATCGCCACCAGCAGCGGTACCGGTTCGGAAGCGACCAGTTCCGCGGTGATTACCGACTGGGAACAATCCCCCCCCTACAAAGCCGGACTGAAGGCCATCGAAATTATTCCTGATGTTGCTATCGTCGATCCGAAGCTAACCCTGTCCATGACCAAGACTGTGACCGCCAATACAGGCATCGACGCACTGATTCACGCGATTGAATGTTATATTCTCATCGAACCCAATCCCATTGTTGACTCACTAGCCTTGAGTGCCGCAAATACTGTTTTCAAATGGCTACCGAAAGCATACAAAAATGGGGAAAATCTTGAAGCCCGCGATCAAATGCATACCGCTGCTTTAATGGCGGGTATCACTTTTTCAAATGGCCGTTTAGGCGCCGTCCACGTGCTGGCTCACAATATTGGATCTGCGTTCGGGATTCCCCATGGACGATCTAATGCGTTAATGCTCTGCCCGGTTTTTGCCCACCTGTTTAAGCATCGAAAGAAACGTTTTGCAGATCTGGCCACGGCTCTGGGTTTCAAAGGAAATTCTTACAAAGAAAAAACCAACAATCTTCTGGAGGGTCTAGATAGCTTGAAGAGTGAAATAGACATTCCATTATCGATTAAAAAAGAAGGATTAAAGGAAAAAAAATTCATGGGCGAAATCGATGCTATTGTCGATTCGTATATGGTGCGACTTGGCAGGATATTAGACGGTTTAACTCCAGCACAAAAGCAGGAGAAAGCACTCCCGACTGAAGCCAGTGTCGTAAAAGACCTCTATATGCATGCCTGGAAAGGAACCAGGGAAGTGTTGAAATAGGTTGAGAATAAAGGCCTCTGAAAATGAGGGGGCTGTCATCTTGCGAGATTCGCGGAGTTCATCTTGAGCTCTACCGAAGTGTTTAGAGTAACATGGTATCTCGATGAACGAAATGGTATCAGTGGGCCGTGAAAACTCGCTGGCTGATACTCAGGTCATATTTCGCAACTATCATTGGGGTGCTGAAAAGCGGAACTCCACGCTCTGGTATAACGACAACTTTGTCGGGACCGAGTTGAATCGTAACGTTTCCTATGCTGGTATCGCCAAAGCCTGTGGCGTTGAGGGTGTCCAGGTATTCAGCATGGACGAGCTGACTGCGGCACTGGATAAAGCCGTCAAGGCCCAGATGGAAAACGGTGTCACCACTTTCATTGAAGTGATGACCAACATGGAACTGGGTGAGCCATTCCGCCGGGATGCCATGAAAGCACCGGTCGCAGTGGCAGGGATCAAAAAGTCTGACATGAAACCTCAAAAAGGGGCATAGTCAGTTATGACCGAAACACGCCGGCGGCCAGCTGTGAATGGTTGCTGGCTTCCTGGCCTGACAGCCAAAGCCGGAATCGCAAAGTAGATCAATTGGGTCACAAAACCTCGGGATTCACTCCTGAACCGTCTACATCCTGACAACGGCGTTCATCATCTGGCAGTCTGTCAGCTGCATATTTCACATCGTTATGGGACCGTTGCCCTGGTCGTGAATGCAGTCCCGTTTCATAACAATCACAAAGGATCATTGTGACAGGAGAGGATTATGAACATCCAAGACTATTCAATGCCGGAAGCGTTGTACTATGAAGAAAACCACTACTGGGTGAAAGCAGAAGGGGATATACTGGTGATGGGCATGGATGACTTTGCCCAGAAAATGGCCGGGGTGATTGTGTTCGTGCAGTTGCCTTTTGCCGGGAAAAAGCTCAAGAAAGGAAAAAAGTTTGCTCAGGTAGAATCGGGCAAGTGGCTGGGGAAGGTTTATGCCCCGGTGAATGGCGAAGTTGTCGAGTCCAACCAGGAACTGGAAACCAATCCTGAGTTGGTTAACAACGATTGCTACGGTGCCGGGTGGATGTATAAAATCAGGCCGGATGATCCCGAAGAAATTCACCAGCTGATTCATGGTGCAGTCGCTCTCGAAAAGTGGGTTTTGGAAGATATTGAGAAGTATAAACAGGAATAAAATGGCCAATCAGGATTACCCCATCAACGAAATCATCTCCCTTGAGGCCTGTTCGTCCTGTTCTTTGTGCGCAGACGTTTGCCCTGCAGTTTTGGCTACAGGCGATGGCAAGTTGTCCGGCTTCTACCGCCTGCACCTGCTGAAGAAACTTCAGCGATCCCGTTCCGGTTTGTGGGCAAAGCTGTTTAAGACAGCCCGGATGACAGAAGAGGAGCTGGCCCAGTTTGGAGAGACGGTTTTTAAATGCACACTGTGTGGCAACTGTCAGGAGGTCTGTCCCGTGGGGATCCGCCTGAACGATATCTGGGTCTCATTGCGGCAGGACCTGGTACACGCATCTGCCTATCCAAAGAAAGTGGATATGATCGGGCAGAATATCGCGGAGAGCCACAACGTATTTGACGAAGATAATGAAGAGCGGGCGGACTGGGTCGATGACATGCCTGATGCCCCTGAGGATGGCCTGATCAGGGATCAGGCGGAGGTGGTCTATTTTACCGGATGTGTCTCTGCCTACTTTCCCATGGCCCAGCAGATCCCGATTGCCCTCGCCCGGATATTCCAGGCGGCTGAGGTGGATTTTACCCTGCTGGGTGAAGAGGAGTGGTGTTGTGGGTTTCCGCTGCTGGGTGCGGGTCTGAGGGAGATGACCGCAGAGGTTATTGAGCATAATATGGCGGCAGTCCGGAAAAAGGGGGCCAGCACCATTGTTTTTGCCTGTCCCTCCTGCTACCAGATGTGGAAGGAGCATTATCCCAGGGAATTCGAGATCTTCCACTTCACGGAATACGCCTATCATCTTGTTCAAAACGGGCGGGTACCCCTAAAAAAACTGCCCATGACCGTAACCTATCACGATCCCTGTGACCTGGGGCGAAATGCAAAGGTATATGATAAGCCGCGACAGCTGATTCGATCCTTACCGGGTGTCAAGCTGGTTGAGATGGCCCGCAACCGGGAGAAGTGTGCCTGCTGCGGGGGAGGTGGCAACCTGGAGATGATCGACAAAGAGCTCTCAGCAACAATTGCCAGAGACAAAATAGAGGAGGCGCTGGCCACCGGAGCGCAGACAGTGGTGACGGCCTGTCAGCAGTGTGTACGGACCATGAACACCTATGTCAAAAGAAATAAAATCCAATTGGACGTATTGGATATCACGCAATTGATCGAACGGGCCTTGATTGATCCCGATGATGGAAAAGGAACGGAATAGCTTCCCGGCGGGTCTGCAACCCGCTCAAATTCAGGAGTAACAACCGATAAACCACCGGTTGTTACTCAAATGTTACAAACTGAGATAATATAATAATGGAGCTTACGATGAAATTTGAAAATTTGATCACGGTTGTGATTGGAGGTGGTCAGGGCATTGGGCAGAGGATTTGCCTGAAAATGGCTGGTGAAGGAGCAACGGTTGTTGTCGCCGATATTGCTGATGGCAGAGATGAAACCGCAGAAATGATACAACAGGCTGGCGGAAGCGCAGTTGCGTTATTTGTGGATCTGACTTCGGAAGAATCAGTCAAGAAAATGGCTGAGAAAGTCCTCCAGGAATATGGACGGGTGAATCACCTGGTAAACAATTCCGGGATTGTCGGCGCTAAAGGGCACATTGATGAGATTTCCCTTGAGGAATGGAACGAGTCCTTTTCCATTAATCTTAACGGGGCATTCCTGACGAGCCGCTATTTTCTGCCCGGCTTGAAGGTGCAGGGTGGCAGCATTGTCAATATGGCTTCGGTTGCCGGCAAGCGACCGATGAAATGTCGTTCCCCCTATTGCACGTCGAAAGCCGCCCTTATCGGGTTGACGAGATGTCTCGCCATGGACCTGGGGGAGTTCGGTATCCGCGCCAACAGCATCAGCCCCGGTCGTGTGGAAGGTCCCCGGATTGAACAAACCATGCACCACGCAGCGCAACTGGCGGGCTTGACATACGATGAATATGTTGAAAACACAAAAGCGACGGTTCCGCTGCGGACATTTATTCCACCGGATTCTGTGGCGGACAGCGTGAGTTTTCTTTGCTCAGACGAGGCCCGGTTCATTACAGGGGCGAATCTGAATGTTAATGCAGGTTCGTATATGGATTAGCAGCGTTTGTGGCCTTCACCCCAAAACAGGACCGTGTAAATTTGATGGGCTCAAGGATATATGGATGGAGAGCTTAGCTGCGTTTTTCGTAACTTTTAAGCAACAACCGCTCATTTTTCGGTTGTTGCTTCAGAATTGAGGCGGGCTGTAGGCCCGTTGGAAAGCTATTCAGCTTATATTCAGCCATCAGAGCGGGAACCAGTATGTGATTGAACGGATTGGGAGTGGTTAAGCATTACCAGGATGGCGATGTCAACGACCGCCCTCGGAGACAGGCATGGATGCCTGTCGAGAATGAGTTCAATGACATACTGGTTCCCACTTGGATGGCAATAGAAAAATGGTGAATAGTTACCGTTTTTCCAGATTGCTTTGCAGACAGTCATGATACGACCCTATGATCGGGAAAGTGTTTTTGCTTCGGATGGACGCGTGCGTTTTTTGAAAGATGAACCCTTTGGTGCGGTAAACTCTATAATTTTAAATAATCACGGTGCCCTTTACTGAATTCACTTCAAAATCTGGAGCTGAACCAATCCCGGTCAACTTCCTACCGCTTTACCGGGATCAGCGATTCGCTTCCAAACAGCTTCAGACTGTTGTCTAAATTCACTTTGAGTATTTCCTCGGGGTCCAGACCTCTTCTTTTTGCCAGGCAGGCCGCCGTTGCCTCTATCATGGCCGGCACTCCACGGGTTCCATCGTACTCCCAGGGGCCGTCACTCTCAAGGGTCAGCGAATCGAGGGGGATATTGTCGGTAAACTCAGCGTAAGCCTTGTTGACCATCAGGTCAGGGCTGATCGAAATAAAATAGCCGCTCTTGATGATTTGTCTGAGGTCCGGCGGGCTGCCCTCAAACCAGTGAAAAAGAGCTCGTTCAATTCGGTGTTCCTTCAGCTGCTCAAGTGCAAAAAGGGCTGTTTCCTTGATGGCGTGCAGGATCACGGGCAGGTCGGATGTTCGGGCCAATTTTAGAAAGTGACCCAGCAGTTCATCCGTCCTTTTCCGCATGTCGGTTTTTTCGGAAGCAGTCATCTCTTTCAGGCAGTACCAGGGCAGGCCGATCTCCCCAATGGCGACTATCCGGTCAAGATTTGCTGATATCTGCGCCGTCACGCGGTCCCGTTCCAGGTATCCCTCCGGTTTTTCCGGATGGATGCCCAGGCAGACTCTCAGGTTCTGATACTGTTCGGCCAGTTGAAGCAGTCGTTCCCCTGAATCAACCCCTGTTGCAGCGCCAACCACCAGACAACTGTCATCTTCAAAGATGGTTTCCAATTCGTTTGGTGAATATTGATCCACATGGCAATGGACATCAACTTTTTTTATCGTCATGGGTGATCCAGTCTTCCAACCTCAATTTCAATAAAAGAGTCACAGGCACTCCTGAGATGTGCTGTTTGATGAATTAAGTGTATCCAAAACGGGGGAAACATGCAAAAACGACTCTTCGAGAGGTTCACGAAAAACAGGTCACCGGCTCAACCGCTGGTCACTTCACTTTCTGTTCAGAGAGCAAATACGGTTGGAAACAGTCTGCTGAATATCAGCCCCCCGGTCTGTAAAAAAGTATTGACAAAGAATTATTCCGGCAATATTCTATAAAACAGAATAGTATTCTATAGAATAGAATACTAAAAAGTTATGCTCACAGCGATTTTATCGAAAGAGCAACTTAAAACAGGCGTTTTATGAAAACAGGGGACGTATGGAGATCTGTTAACACGGTCTCTTCTGGCAGGTATTCCAGTAAAGAGGAACTCATTCTATTACATGGCATATTTATATGGAGTCCTAATCATGTCCAGTTCAATCAAAGTCCTCAGTTGTGCGTTGCTCATTCTTCATACACTCGCTTCTAAAGACGGTTCTTTTTCTCTGGGTGAAATAGCAGAGATGACAAGGTAGTCCAGGGACAGCAGTCCATTAGAACGAAGGAAAAACTGCTTGAGGAGATTCAGAAAACCAAAAATCGCTCATTGTTGCTTCAATGGCGGATGGCTATTCACTCAACACACCAACAGGATATATGAAAAGGTTTTTTGAACCGGATACGGTTGCGCTCATTGGGGCTTCCGCTGTCCAGTCGAATCCGGGATACGATCTGTTTCTGAATATGAGGGACTGTTTCGGTGAGAATTTCTACCCTGTCAATCCCAGAGTAGAAGAAATTGACGGTATCCGCTGTTATCCCACCATCCTGGACGTCCCGGTTGACATTGATCTGGCTGTTGTATTCATCCCCGCACGGTTCATTCCCGTAGCCCTGGAACAGTGTGCTCAAAAAAACATCACCCGTGTCGTCATTCAATCGGGAGGATTTGCTGAATCGGGTCCTGAAGGCGTGGCAATCAACGAGCGTTGCCTGGAGATAGCACGGCAGAATGGTATAAGGGTGTGGGGCCCCAACTGTATGGGGTTGATAAATGTCACACAGATGAAGGTGCTCTCCTTCATGAAACAGTTTTTATGGAAGGAAAAATTTGTCAAGGGGCCCATCTCCCTGGTCGTTCAAAGTGGCATGCTGTCTGCTGGATTTCTGGCCACGATCCTGGGCAAAACACCGTTTGGTCTCTCCAAGGTTGCATCTTTAGGCAATAAGATGGATGTCGATGAATCGGATATGATGGCTTACCTGATTGATGATCCCGAGACCCGCGTCATTGCACTGTACCTGGAATCCATAAAGGATGGACGCCGTTTTTACGAATTGTGTCGTTCAACGCACAAACCCATCGTCATCCTGAAATCAGGAAGGACCAGACTGGGTGCAGCGGCTGCCACGTCCCATACAGCGAGCCTGGCGCAAAACGATGCCATCATTGATGGGATGTTACGCCAGGCGGGTGTTATCCGGGTATTTGATATGAACGATCTGCTGAACACGGCCCGATGCCTGGGGATCTCCCGGATCGTTCCGAAACCTGGCCATGGCCGAGTGGCTGTCCTCACGTTCTCGGGTGGTGCCGGTGTTGTTACAACAGACTCCCTCGCCGATTATGATGTTCAGCTGGCAGATTTTCCGATTACACTGAAAAACGAGCTGAAAACTGTTTTTCCGGACTGGATGGATCCGTCCAACCCGCTGGATCTGTTCCCGGCAGTTGCTCAGAATGGACCGGATAAGGTTTACCACTACTGCCTGGAAAAAGTACTGGATGATCCGGGTGTCGCCGGTGTTTTTCTCCATATCTTCACCTGGTTCGCCCTGCGTTCCAAAATTGGTTTTGAAAAAATTGCGCAACTGGCTGAATCAAAGAATAAACCCGTCATTGTCTGGATATTGGGTGAAGGTGATGCAAACAGGAAGCTTTCCCTGCACTTGGAATCATTGGGGATACCTGTTGTAGAGGAAATCAGTGATGGTATACGCGTCCTGTCCGCCATGATCAGGGGACGGTGACTGCTGGCAGGATGAGAGCCGATATGCGCTTTTCAGGCATTGCCACCGGTTCTTTCGGCCCGTGCAAAAAGTCAGAGGGCCTGATATTCCACGGGGTCCGCTTGTCTGGGGTGCACCAAAATCATGTGGGTATGTGATCATAACCGCTTCAAGAGGTTATTTATTCAGAAAAACGCATGAATCCATCCTTGGAGCTCCTGGAATCCATCCCTGGCTTCCAAGGTTTTCTGAACAAACAACCTCTTTCCGCTTACAGGTACCCAGACATATTTGGTGGACCCAATTTATGAGTTCACTCCGATAAGCCAAAAAATCGTCATCCCGAACTTGATCCCCAAAAATCGTCACCCCGGACTTGATCCGGGGTCCAGATGGTTATGCTTTAACGGGGTTCAGGCTTTTACCGGAACGACGGTGGAGGGCGATTTTTAACTTTTCGGAGGGGACTGATTTATGTCATTATATTAGCCGGTTTATTAAACCCTTTTGAAAAGGTCTGATTATGAAAATCTCGATCGTTGGGTACGGAAAAATGGGGCAACTGATTGAACAGGTCGCACTGGAAAGAAAGGCCGAGGTTGTTTCCACCATTGATCCGTTTCATCCCAAAGCCACCCACAAGTCATTTTCCGAGGAAGCCATGCAAGGGGTGGATGTCTGCATCTGTTTTTCCCAGCCGGCCGTGGCAATGGGAAATATAGCCGACGCCTGTCGCTGGAAAAAGCAGGTGGTCATCGGCACCACCGGATGGGTCGACCAGATGGACCGGGTTGAGCAGATGGTCAACGAAAGCGGTGTGGGGTTGGTTTACTCCTCCAATTTCTCCATTGGTGTAAACATCTTTTTCAAAATGATTGAACTAGCCAGCCAGGTGATCAATAAATTTGATGTGTATGACATTCTCGGGTATGAAGCCCACCACAATCGCAAGCTGGATTCCCCCTCGGGGACAGCGGTGACGATTTCAAAAATCCTGCTGGACAATGTGGATCGCAAGACGGTCACGGTTGAAGAAAAACTGGATCGCAAAATAGAGCCCCACGAGCTGCACTTCGCATCCATGCGGGGCGGCAACATTCCCGGGACCCATGTGGTACAGTTCGATTCCGAATTTGATACCATCGAGCTGAAACACACGGCCCGCAGCCGCACGGGGTTTGCGGTGGGGGCGGTCATTGCGGCGGAGTGGATCCTGGATAAAAAAGGGCTCTTCACCGAAGCGGATATGATGAAGCAGCTGCTCTAGGACCCGGCTATTACTGTGCGTCCGAACGCTTCCGCGGATGAGGAAAAGGGAGGACGTGATCATTCGTGTCTCCTGTTTTCCGGCCAGAATCGCCGACTCATTCGCATCCTTCATTGTGACCTGCTGGTCATGGGTGTATCTCTGAGAATATCACTTCACAATCCTGACAGAGTGTCTGGTATGAAGCTGTTTCAGACGATTAGACGCGTTTCTAGATGATCTTGGTGAAATGGAGCGATAGAAACCCCGCCTGTCTGAGCAAAGCGAGTTGGGGTTTCAGCGACATGAGCCTTAGATCATCTTGAAATAAGTCTCCCAACTGAAAGGGGTTCATATTAGTCGCGGGTCAACACCGCGGAATCATTCGCATTTTTCGTTGTGTCCGACAGAGCATGTTGTTTTGTATGATAAAAAAGTCATTCAACTGAAATTTAGTTTATTTTCACTGTCATGGATTTTTACCCGTTTTAATCAGGTGACACGTAACCAGTACATGTCACCCAATTAAAACTCCACCGCGGATGAGGAAAAGGGGGGACATGATCATTCGTGTCCCTGCTTTTCTATTGGCATCGGTGTGGGGATCGGTATGTGATTGAACGGATTGGGAGTGGTTATGCATCGCCAGGATGGCGATGTCAACGACCGCCCTCAGAGGTAGACATGGATGTCTGCCGAGAATGAGTTCAATGACATACCGATCCCCACACTGATGCTAGAACGCGAACTGATCAGTTACAAAAGAAGACAAATAAATGGGCATTAGAAAAAATATCCGCTATCCGTCTTATCTGGAAGAGACATACCCGTTTCCCGCCTTTTACCGAATTCGGATCTCCTATCCCAGACCTCGGATTGAGGATCTTACAGAATCCGTCGCGGAAGCGGTCCGGCCGCAACTGGCAAAAATCCCATTAAAATCAGGTGATCGAGTCTGTGTGGGCGTGGGCAGTCGTGGTATCCGAAATATCTCGGAAATTGCCGCTGCGGTCTGCGGCGAAATTCGGGAGGCAGGGGGTCAACCGTTTATTATGCCAGCCATGGGCAGTCACGGCGGTGGGACCCCGGAAGGGCAAATGAAGATTCTGCAGAAGATGGGGGTGACTGAGGAGAAATGCGGATGTCCGGTGGTCTCATCGTTTGATGTGCAACCAATCGGTGACGTCTATGGCGAAGTTCCCCTCTTTTATGCGAAGGATGCGTTGGCTGCTGATCACGCCATCTGTATCAACCGCATCAAACCCCACACTAAATTCAAGGGCCGGGTGGAGAGTGGTGTCATGAAAATGCTCTGCATCGGCATGGGGAAGCACCAGGGGGCGCTGACTTATCACACCTGGGCCCTCAAGTATGGTTTTTACCAGCTGCTGGTGGAGATGGGGCAGGCCATCGGTGAGAAATCCAACTTTCGGTTTGGGATCGGGATTGTAGAGAACGCCTATGACGAAACCATGCTGATACAAGGTCTGGGCGTTGATGAATTGATTCTGAAGGAAGAGTTGCTGCTAAAAACAGCCAAGGAGAATATGCCCCGCCTGCCGGTGAGGGAAGCGGATGCCCTGATTGTTCAGACGACGGGCAAGGAGATCAGTGGCGCGGGGATGGATCCCAATATCATCGGCAGGGCCTCGGACCTGATGGAGGACGATTTTTCAGGCAATTTCAGAGCTTCCCGGCTGGCGGTGCTGAATCTGTCTGAAGCCTCAAAAGGAAACGCCCTTGGCATCGGGAACGCGGATATTATCACGCAAAAAATATATGATGCACTGGACTATGAGGCGACCCTGATGAACATTCTCACCAGCTTTTCCCTGAAGAAGGCTGCGATTCCGGTGATTATGCCGACAGACGAGAAAGCGATCCAGGCTGCGTTCACCACGGTGGGACCGGTGACGCCGGAGACGGTGCGGGGGATCATTATCAGGAACACGCTGGATATTTCAGAGTGCTGGGTCAGCCAGGGACTGATTGATGAACTCAGGGATAATCCCATGATCGAAATCCTTGAAAAAGAGTCTCTGAAATTTGACACAGCAGGGAATCTGTTGCTTTAAGTGCTTTGGAGAAACGGGCTGAATATTAAAACATATATAAGCTCTGTGCTCTCAGTGTCTCTGTGGTGAATAGTTAAATAGATAGGAACAAGCAAAGCAGATTTTTCATACTAATGAATAAAATGAACCAGGAGAAACGATGAATAAAATGATTTTACGCGTGGTGATTATTCTGATTGTGTTGCTGTTATTGATCAAACTGGTGCCACAGGTGAATAGTGTGGCGCGGGAGTATCTGCCGGCATCTGTTCTGAATCTGATCGGTGAAAGCTAGAAAAGCAGTGGTTCTATTCAGTTCAATTTCCGCTCAGCCCCGAAGGTATTGTGTTTCAAGAACCTTGGAAGCCATGGATGGCTTCCAGGAGCTCCAGGAGGATTCATGCGTTTCTTGAAACACAAACCCTTTGGGGCGTATACAGGTGAATAGTGACAAAGCAGTTTCGAAAAAGGGGCGGACAACGTCAATGACATACAGGTCTCTGCGTCTTTAGCGAGATTCAGCTGAAAGTTACAAACTGTCTAGCATGCCCCTTTCATTCTTTCTTCAATCAGAGCGACAATCTCGTCCTGGTTTTTCTGGCTGCAGGGAACGGTGATATCGGCATATTTATTATAGAGAATCAGCCGTTCCTGGAAGAGGTCGGCAAAACTCTGGCCGGGGCTTTTGGTGATGCCGCGGCTGTCGAAGTTGTTGACCCGGCGTTCCAGGTCTTCCAGGGGGGCATCCAGAAAAACCGTGACCGCATCCATTTTGAGCCGGGTCATGGCTTTGTCGCTGTATACGGCGCTGCCGCCGGTGGCAATGACGAAGTTGACGCATTTCATTGACAGCAGCACATCCTCCTCGATCTTTCTCAAGGCCATAAATCCATCCTCATCAACAATCTGCTGCAGTCCCTTGCCGTGGTTAACCTGGATCAGGACATCCGTGTCGATGAAGTTTTTAGAGGTGTGTTTGGCCAGCAGGACACCGATGGTGCTTTTTCCGGCGCCGGGCATTCCGATCAGCATGATGTTGGTTTTTTGACGGCTCATGGTGCGTTTTCCTCAATGATTGCGTGAATCCTGCCCTCCTGGTTCAGGATGCTCTCAGCCAGTTGGAACTGGACCCGGGCGCGTTGCAGGTTGTGGGTGTCACAGGTTGTTTTGAAATAGCGGTCCCCTGCCAGAAAATCCGTGAAAAACCGGAGCCCCAGCTCAAACGTCATTAACCGGATGGCATCGAAGATATATCCGATATCACATGTTGTCAAAAACGAACCCGCCTCAGAACAATAACCTGCCAGTCCGGCACGGCAACGGTGGATATCAAAACGGACCGCTTCCAGATCCATTGTCTCTTCGCCTGCCGGATTGCAGGCGGACCTCAGAAAATCGCCAATATCATAGTGCAGCAGACCCGGCTTGACAGTATCCAGGTCGATCAGACTGACGGGTTGACCGGTTTCTGCGCAGAATAGGATGTTCGAGATCTTGGGATCCCCGTGGATGACGCGGATGGCCAGCAGGCCCTCTTTTTTGGCGGCTTCCAGAACATCGGCGCTGGATCGATGGTCTGCAATAAAATCACTACAGATCCGGGCGGATTCCTGATATTCCATGCTTCTGTCGGATCCGGAGTGTCGGACCTGGTCATAATGATGCAGATATTCAGGTGTGTGATGAAATCCTGGCAGGGTATCATGGAGCCGTTTCGGGTCGAGATCCCGGGTCAACCGGTGAAACCGGGCCAGAGCGACACCCGCTGTTTCAGCCTGGTGGTCGTCCTGGACCGTTTCATAGGAAAGGGTGTTGTCGATATAGGTGACGGCTCTCCAGAAGGTATCCGCCTGGTCAATGTGATAGTCTTCTCCCTTGCGGGTTTTCACGATCCGGGGGACCTGCCATGGCGGCTGGATGCTGTCCTGCTGACCGGACCGGGCCAGCATGTGACGGGTAACGACGATCATGTTCTCCATGACCTGTCCGGGTTGTCTGAAAACCTGGGGGTTGATCTGTTGCAGAATGATTTTTTCGGGTGGGTCGGTATCGGTCGTCACCAGAAACGTGCGATTAATATTGCCCGTTCCGTGGGGGTTGATGTCATGGATGCGGCCATTCAGATCGAATTGAAGGGCAATACATTCAGGCCGGGTCATTCATGAACCTTTCTCAGCATGGCCTTGTTCTATTTCAGCTGCGCTGAAGACCCTTCCCTGTCGGTCTTTTCCATGCAGTTTATGATAGAGGGTCGCGATCAGATCGTTTTCCGTCACCAGTTTTGCCCCGGTCAGGGTTTCTATACCGGTAATGATTTTAAAGGGCAGTAACCCGCGGTTGGTATTCTGATCGAAAGATGCAACCCGCTCCAGAAATCGCCCCAGAAAAACCTGTGACCCGGCTGCATCCGCCTCTGTGAGCAGTACCAGAAATTTGTTGTCCTTCAGACGTCCTGCGCAATCGCTTTCCCGGAGTTCATTCAGCAGGATATCGGCGATTTTTTTCAGCAGGAATCGATCCACCAGGAAACTGTGCAGGTCATTATGGGAATCGGGACTGGTAATCTCCAGCAGGATGGCGGAAAAGGTGAGTTTGTGTCTGAAACTGCGTGTCAGTTCACTGTGGAGAATATCGTAGATGGCGGTTGTGCTGCGCAGGTTGGTCAGGTTGTCGTTGTACTGGTTCTTGTACCGGGCGATATAATACTGTTTGGCTTCCTCCAGGATGGTTCTCATCCGGAAGTCCCACGGCTTCACGATAAACTTGAAGATATTGGCCTTGTTGATGGCTTCCATCATGGTGGTGGCGCTGGATTTCTCGGCAGAGAGAATCCGGATGATACCCGGGTGTTCGGTTTTCAGGTGGGCCAGAAATTCAGATCCGCTGTCCTCCGGCAACTCGTCCTCACAAAGCGCAATATGGATCTCATTCTGCTGGATGATCACAGACGCGCCGTCAGTGGTCGTGGCGACAAACAGGTTGAAGATCTCCCGCAGTTCCGAATCGCGGGGGAAAAGACGCGGCGCTTCACTGTCAACAATCAGCAGGTTCAGTTTTTCAGGAGGTTGGCTGGTCCGCCGCATGGGGTTTGGGTTCATGGGATCTAATCCCCATATTCGTCTTTGATTTCAAGAATAGTGGGCAGCCGGCTTTTAAACGTCCGGATCAACATGGGATCGAAAAAGGTACCGCTTTGTTTTTCGATGACAGAGAGCGCTCTTTCGATGGGCCACGCTTCCTTGTAGGGACGCTTTGAGGTGAGGGCGTCGAACACGTCGGCGATACTGGTGATACGACCCATCAGGGGGATCTCCTGTCGGGAAAGACCCTCCGGATATCCGGTTCCGTCCCATCTTTCGTGATGGGTCAGGGCGATGGTCTGGGCGGCGTGGAGCAGCTCAGAGTCCGGCCCTTTTAGAATTTTGGCCCCGATAATGGTGTGGGTTTTCATGGTTTCCCACTCCTCAGCGTTGAGTTTATCCGGTTTGAGCAGAATACTGTCCGGGATGCCGATCTTCCCGATATCGTGCATGGGGGAGGCATGCAGAAGCAGTTCTGATTCATAGCGGTTGAGACCGGCGGCCTTGGCTATTTCAAAGCAGATCCGGCTCATACGGATGATATGAAACCCGGTCTCGTTATCCCGGTATTCCGCCGCCATACCCAGGCGGTTGATAATTTCCAGACGGGTATCCTGGAGTTCCCGGGTGCGCTCCCGTACCTTCTGGTCCAGGATTTCGTTGTGCATGCGCAGCTGTTTCTGCGCCAGCCGGACTTCCAGCAGATTCCGGATCCGGACCAGCACCTCGGCCGGGTTGAATGGCTTGATCAGGTAGTCTCGAGCCCCTGTGCTTAATGCCTTGAGCCGGGTTTTCTGGTCGGAGAGGGCCGACAGAATCAGAATGGGTGTGGTCAGGTTTGTTTCAATTTCCTTGAAGCGTTCGATGACTTCGAAGCCGTCCATCCCCGGCATCAGAATATCCAGGAGAATCAAATCGTAGCTGTTTTCCTTGAACAGCTGGACAGCCTCGAAGGGATCCGTGGTTGTTCTGATATCCTCATAGTTGCTCTCTTTCAGGATCTCTTCCAGTACATCCACATTGAGCGGATCGTCATCCACAATCAGGATTTTGGAAGCCAGCGGGTTCTGATCGAGCGTGAACTCCTTCTTGTCGAAAACGTTTGTCAGTCTGTTATTGTGTACCATGTTCATCTTAGATTAGCCGGAAACAAACCTCTGATCCCTTTGTCAATGCCATTTCGTGTGTGATACTGCTTTATCGTATCCCATGCGGCGATTTCTGCCAACCGGTTTAACAGATGATTTGTTGTGCCCGACATTGCATGAGGAAAGGGGGGACTTGGTCTTGTTATGTGTCGCTTGAGTATAAACCGCAATCAATTGCTACGTTTTGTCATCCCGGATTTGATCCGGGATCCAGGATTGATCATGACTGCTTCCTGAAATTGGGCGTAACTCTACAAATTGAAGGAAAATGAGGGGACATGTACTTGTTACGTGTACCCTTATTTTCCGGCCAGAATCGCCAACTCATTCTCATTCTTAGGAAAAGGGGGGACATGATCCTTCGTGTCCCCCTTTTTCCGGGTGAGAACCCGGATTTTTTCATACTTCGTTGCGCCCGACAGAGCATGAAGGTTAATATGAGAATAGCACAAAATAATCCATACAGAGTGTCTGGTGTGAAGCTGTTTCAGACGATTAGACGAGATTTTAGATGATCTGAACGAAATTGAGCGTCAGAAATCCCAACTGTCTGAGGACATAGTCCGAGTTTTGGGGTTTCAGCGAAATGAGTTCTAGATCATCTTTAATCGAGTCTCCGTCTGAAAGAGCTTTATATCAGACACGGATGACTATCGAGAACGACTCTCAAACTTCGTTGTGCCCGACAAGCTATGGGTCTACCGGCAGAAGAAATCCAATAATCATACCGGTGTCAGGGTGATTTTCAATCCAGATGCGCCCGTCGTGCTTAGCGATAATCCGCTGGCAGATGGACAAATTGAGTTCAATTTGACCGAAAGCATTTTCGGTATCACGACCGGTTTTCAAAAGGCGCTGCAGACTATCCAGCCTTTCTTCAGAAAAATCGGCCTCCGGGTGGTGCAGGGTAAAACGAATGGCTCTCTGTTCAGCGAGGGACTGCCCCGCGGATGAGGGGTCGGTCGTCTCAATTTTCAGGGTAATTCTGGCATTGGTTTTTGCGATGTTCAAGGCCCCGGCAATGAACCGGCGGATCACTTGCCCGATCTGTTTGGCATCAAAATGAGTTCGGTATGCGTCGTTTGGTTCATCGGTGCATAGCAGGAGATGGTCGCTGTCGGTTTCCCGGGAAAACTCCTGCAAAACCACCTGGGCGACCGACTCGAGATTTCTTTCACAGATGTTGAAGGGAATCCGGTTGTCGTCCAGATTTGTCAATTCCAGGATGTCGTTAAGCAGCGACAGTAATCGATTTCCGGCATTTCGGATACTTTGATAATAGTGCTGGGATTTTTCATCGGTCAGCGCACCGTTTTTTGATTTTTCGAGCCCGAACTTGGCGTAGCTCAATATACTGTGTATTGGGTTGCGCAGGTCGTGGGACATACTGCCCAGAAAGCTGTTTTGTAATTTTTCCCCTTCGCCAGGAGTTGTGGCGTTGAGCTGAGCCTGCAGTTTTTGGATCTCCAACAGCACAGCCACCCGGGATTCGAGCTGTTGCAGGTCTGATTCCGGGTCGATGAAATCGAACCAGCCGGGTTTCAGATGCGGGATCTGCGGTTGTTCATGGGTGCTGCCCAGAAACAGGATGGGAGTGGTATCCGTGAGACCGGTTTTGACGATCTCTTCAAGAAATAAAAAATCATCTATTTGAATCAGACTGACATCCAGTATCAACAGGTTGATCTGTTGCGGGGGATCCTTCAGAAATTCGGCCGGTTCATTTTTCCCTGTAAAACAGGTCGTCCGGTGTCCCTGGTTTTCCAACAGGACCTTGATTTTCGATATTGCTGCTTTGTTTTCTGCGATAATTGAAATGGAAGCTGCCATAATATCCGGAGTCTGCTGATGCCGTGCGAAACGTTCTACCTGTTGATAACCACTACCTATTACAATCCGGAAGAAAAGTAAATCAGGGACCGGGCAATTATTATACACCATGATTGACGTCAATGCAGATGAATGGATATAATATGTTCATGAATTGAACGCTCTTGAAATTTTCCGTTTTAAAATGAAAAAAACGGTGTAACTACTATCTATTTTCCAATCGGTATCCGAGTGGAGACCGGTATGTTATTGAACGGATTGGGAGTGGTTAAACATCGCCAGGATG
>JAHJRI010000024.1 GCA_018830885.1 bacterium
AGGAGATTATTGAGCATTGCCGAGCCCACCTGGCCAAATACAAGTGTCCGAAATATGTATCGTTTATGACCGCGTTGCCCCGCAATCCGATCGGTAAGATCCTCAAGAAGGCGTTACGTGAAATGAGCAGCCACGAACATCCGGCTGGCTCATAGGTCTGCCGGCAGCCCCGGCCAGGTCTGTCGGGACTGGCCCAGGTAAAGACTTGGCTGAACGGAGGAATTGGGTTATGATGCCTTTGTGTTTGACCTGTCCGGTCGCAATCATTTTGGTCATCAGCCTGGATTTGATTTGTGTTTCCATGGCGAGCGATAGACAATTTATTGATCTTCCTGAAAAAGGAGTATGCTATGCCTGATTTGACGACTGAATATATGGGGATTACCCTAAAAAATCCCATCATTGTCGGAAGTTGCGGTCTTACGAATTCAGCCGCGAGCATTCAAAAGCTCGAAGCCAATGGTGCGGCTGCCGTTGTTCTGAAATCGCTGTTTGAAGAACAGATTCTCATGGAAGGGGACTCGCTGCAGAGCGATCATGCCTCACACACCGAGGAGCTGGACTATATCCGGGGCTATACCAGACAGCACAATCTGGATGAATACCTGAGCCTGGTCTCCCAGGCCAGGAAGGCCGTTTCCATCCCGGTCATCGCCAGTATCAACTGTACATCGGCGGCTGAATGGACCGCCTTTGCAAAAAGGCTCCAGGACGCCGGTGCCGCCGGACTAGAGCTGAATATGTATATCATGCCGGGTGACATCAAACAGAAAAGCGAACAGATCGAACAAACCTATTTTGATATTATCAGGGAGGTCAAAAAACACGTGACCATTCCGATTGCAGTCAAAATCGGGTTCTATTTCACGGGCATGGCCAATATGATCTACAGCCTGTCCATGCAGAAAATCGGTGCTATCGTGATGTTCAACCGGTTTCACCGGCCCGACATCGATATCGAAAAGATGGAAATGGTATCGGCTGATATTTTCAGTTCACCCGAAGAAAATCTGCTGCCACTGCGCTGGATCGGCATGCTTTCAGATGATGTCAAATGTGACCTGGCAGCCACGACCGGTATTCACGACGGACACACGGTGGTTAAAAACCTTCTGGCCGGTGCCAGCGCTGTGCAGGTGGCAACAATCGTCTATAAAAAAGGCCCGGAGTTTATCGGAGCGATGCTGGGGCAGATCGAGGAATGGATGAACCGTAAAAAAGTCACCGCGATCCGGGATATCATCGGCAAATTGAACCAGGAAAAAATCAAGGATCCGGGTTTGTATGAGCGGTCCCAGTTTATGAAATATTTTTCCAATGCCAGTATTTGACCTTCCCGGTAGATCCACAGGATCGGACCCCTGCAGATCGGGATGAAAAAGCTGCATCTCCCGAAGCCGCGTGCGCTGATTGCAGGGACAGTCTCCGGAATCTCCCCCGCGTTCAGCGAAACGATCCACCGTTTTTCCGCCGGGCGTCCCGAAAGCAACCAGCAACCAACCCGGTAAACGAAACCCTTCATCCACCTCAAACAGAAAACAGCAATGTCAAAACTATTCGAACCTCTGGAAATTGGACGCCTGAAGATACCCAACCGATTTGTGCGCTCAGCAACCTACTATGCGCTGAGCGATGAGAACGGGTATATCAGTGATGGGAGTATTGAACTCATGAAAACCCTGGCTGAAGGCGATATCGGCCTGATCATCACGGGGTATGCCTTTGTCCTGAAGCATGGCCAGGTATTTCCTGATATGAACGGCATTGATCGGGACGATCACATCCCGGCGTATCAGAAAATGACCCGGGCGGTACACGACCGCAACAGTATAATCGTCATGCAGATTGCCCATGGCGGATCCCTTTCAACCACGGCGGCCAAAGGAAAAGGGGATTATGTGGCTGTATCCCTGACAGACACGGTCCCTGACTACGGAAGGGAACCCAGGGTGCTGGTCGAGGAGGATATCCAGGGGATTATCGAGGCCTTTGGACAGGCTGCCCGCCGGGTCGAGGCATCGGGGTTCGATGGGGTTCAGATTCATGGTGCCCACGGCTACCTGATCAGCGAATTTCTCTCTCCTGCCGCCAATCATCGCAAGGACAAATGGGGCGGCAGTCTGGAAAATCGGATGCGCTTTTTAATCGAAGTCATTCGCTCGATCAAGAAGAACGTGTCCGCCGATTTCCCTGTCATGATCAAACTGGGCTGCCGGGACTATCTGAGTGAGCGTGACGGTCTGACGATCGAAGATGGCCAGCAGGTGGCCCGGGCCATCGAAAAAGAGGGGATATCCTTCCTGGAGATCAGCCACGGACTGATTGACAAACCATTTCGCAGAAAGGCGGTCAAGATTACCTCCCCCGATGCCGAAGCATACATGCTGGACGCAGCGAAAGCAATCCGCAGCCATGTTTCCATACCCATCTGCCTGGTCGGTGGAATGAGAAGTCTTCCTGTGATTGAAAGTATCATTGACAAAGGCATTGCAGACACCATCTCGATCTGTCGTCCATTTATCAGGGAGCCGGATTTTGTCAGGCGCCTAAAAAATGGGGAAAAAAAGCAGGTCGATTGTATCTCATGCTGGGGGTGCATCAACCCTGACAAAGAGGGGAAAAACCGTGTCTACTGCCGCCAGCTGGAAAAAATAACCGCCAAAAAAGAAACGGCGTAGAATTATAAAACCAGACCTGGAGATAAATATGCGACAGCGTTTAATTTTCTCTCTTATCAGTGTCTCTTTTTTACTGCTGCTGGTACTGACTCTGTCCGGATGCAAGGGCACCGACGGGGATGACGGAAAGATCAATATCACCCTGAGTGCCAACTCCGCTTTTCAGAATGCCAGCTATGCGCTGGGCTGTTTTATTGTTTCCAATGACCAGATCTCCTGTCTCTGCTACGAAGCCGGTACCGGATATACCGGCACCGCTTCCGGATCAACCAGCTGCCAGGGTGTGGCCAGCAGTGTATCCCTGGTTGCCCTGGGAACGACGATCTCGTCGATCGCAGCGGGGGATCACAATTACTGTATAACGACGAGCGCCAGTGTGGACTGCCTGAGCGGTGCCACCGGCACCGCCACCCTGACTGCCAATTCAGGAAGCGAGGGCAGTATCTCGATTCCGCCGAAGAATGGCGATGATGGTGACGATAAGACCTACACCATCACCTTCGATATTGCCGGGGCAACGGTTACCCCATAGCAGACCTTCCATCTGAAAAAGCCCCGATCGGATGGACTTTCCGTCTCCGTTAATTAAACCCTGACTGAGCAAGAGCCGACCGGGAGCTTTTTAGTCCCACACATACAGTCAGGAAAAGAGGTTCAATGAAAAGATTTTTTGTTTGTATCGTGTTATTCTGCGCAGCTGTTTCCCTGACAGGTCAGCTATCCGCCAGGGAACTGAAAATGAGTTACTTTATCGCCAACCCGCATATTATCAAGGTCGAAAACGGGATACCGGTCGGTGGTAAAGTGGCGTACTTCAATAAATACATCGCCCCAAACCTGAATGCCACGGTCAAATGGGACCGGCAGGAAACACCCATTGCTCGTTTAATCAAGAATCTGCAAACCGGAAAGGCAGATGCGGCAATCATGTTTGCAAAACTTCCGGACAGGGAAGTCTATCTTTATTTCCCCCGCATTCCCTTTGTGGAGACAATCCCGTCCATCCTGGTGAGGAATGATTTCCCCCTGAGCAAGATCACCCAATTGGATGAACTGAAGGGATTTCGTATCGGGTACGTGCTTAATGCCTTCATCCCGACCAATATCAAAAATGCAGGCCTGAACTTTGATTTCATCAGTGGCACCGAAACCATCAAACGCAGTATCAAAAAGCTGCAAAAATTTCGCATCGATGCCTTTTTTGATCCCCAGGACATTACCTTTGTTTTTGCCAGAAAGAAATACGGGATCGAAGCTGAAACCCGGATCCTTCCCTTTCCGGTCGATCCGGTCCCGCTCTATACCGTCTTTTCTAAAACCACAGTGAACCCCGAACTGGTCAGGGACTATGAAGAGGCCCTGAAAAAAGCCCAAGGTGAGGTGAATTACCGAAAATTCCTGGAGAGCTATTAACCCCCTGGTTCTCATCTTTGCGGAGGGGCAGTACCTGTTGACAATATTGAAAATCCCCCCAATTTCCCGCCCTGACAACCCTGTCGCTGCAGGATTTTGCTGGACAGCCTACTGGATTCTCCAGCATGATATTTTTCATCAGGATGGTTTCATCCCGTTTTCTACAATTACTATCCCATAACCTGCCAAGGGAGTCTGACACATGGATGTAAATGGAAAATCCGCCATCGTGACCGGTGGCGGAACCGGTCTCGGCCGCGCGACCTCTTTGAAACTCGCAGCCCTGGGCTGCAATGTGCTGGTCAACTACAGCCGATCTAAAGACCAGGCAGAAGAGACCGCAGCCGAAGCGGAACGGCTGGGCGTCAAGGCCATCGCCTGGAAAGCGGATGTTTCCATCGATGCTGAATGCAGGGCGATGGTTGAAGCAGCGACCGGGACATTCGGCCACCTCCATCTCCTGGTCAACAATGCCGGCACGACCCGGTTTATCCGGGATTTCAACCTGGATGAGGTCAAGGATGAAGACTGGGAAAAGGTCATGAATGTGAATCTCAAAGGTCCGTTTTTGTGCGCCCGGGCTGCCAGAGATGCAATCAATAAGGCCGGGGGCGGGGTGATTATCAATGTTTCCAGCTCTTCCGGAATCAACGCCCTGGGTAGTTCTATCCCCTACTGTGCCTCCAAGGCGGCTCTCATCAACCTGACCATCTCCCTGGCCAGGGTTCTGGCCCCAACGATCCGGGTCAATGCCGTGGCTCCCTCCTTTATCGAAGGAGACTGGCTCAAAAGAGGCTTCGGCAAAAACTACGACAAGCTGAAAGAAGCCAACGAAAAACGGGCACTCCTGGGTAAGGTGTCAACCGCCGATGACGTGGCAGATGCCATTCTCAGCCTCATCACCGGTTCTGAACTGGTCACGGGTCAGGTGCTCCTGTGCGACGGCGGCAGAAGCCTCGCCCCTTGACGACAGATCCCTGCCGCCCTGTCAGCGGCAGGATCAGCTTTCCGGCAACACCCCACCCACTCCCACACCCTTGTTCCGATTTGATCAATCCGGAGCATTGACTTTTCGCCAGGGATGTCATATCTTCATATGAACAACCATTCATACGTTAGCCGTTATGACCAAGCAACTGGAATCCGATATCTGCCTGGAAGTGTGTGTCCACGATACCCTCGTGCAACAGGTAAAAAAGCAGCTGCCGCCTGCGGATCAGATGCTGGCGCTTTCAGACCTGTTCAAAGTGCTGGGGGATTTCACACGGATTCGTATTCTCGAAGCGTTGCTCGTTTCAGAATTGTGTGTCTGTGACCTGGTTACTGTTCTGGGTATGAACCAGTCGGCTGTCTCTCATCAACTGCGCGTTTTACGGTCATCGAAGATCGTAAAATTCCGGAAAGAGGGCAAGAATGTCTATTACAGTCTGGATGATCATCACATCAGTCACCTAATCAGCCAGGGTTTTGAGCATATATCGGAAGGCTGAAAAATGATCTTCCGGTTGCCGCGGCAACCCTCACCTTCTGCCCTACCTATTGAAGAGATACATGAATTCAATCATTACGGTATCCAGCGAGATTTTCAGGTCATCCTACATGGTCCTGCTGGATTCATCAGCCTATGTTCTGTTCGGTTTTTTTATTTCCGGGCTTCTGAAGGCCTATCTGCCGGCCGATTTTGTCAGGCGGCATCTGGGTAAGGGCAGGATATCAGGGATTGTGAAAGCATCCCTGATCGGGGTTCCAATACCGCTGTGCAGCTGCGGCGTACTCCCTGCGGCAGCCGGTTTGAAGGAACAGGGAGCCGGCAAAGGGGCGATTGCGTCCTTCATGATCTCAACCCCGGAGACGGGAATTGATTCAATCGCCATTACCTGGGCCCTGCTCGATCCGCTGATGACCGTCCTGAGACCTGTCACGGCTTTTATCAGTGCCATCATGACCGGTCTGGCGGTTCATTTTTTTGATACAGAAACGGTCCCGGAACCCCTCCTCGTTGCCTCCTGAAGTGGGAAAAGCTGCTGTGGCACAGCGGAAAAACGAACACTGTCGATCGTGGCTAAATTTACAGGTGGTATGAAGTTCGCGTTTGGGGAACTGCTGGATGATATTGGATCCTGGTTGATGGTGGGGGTCCTGCTGGCGGGTCTGATCGGGGTCTTCCTTTCACCGGAAATGATTGAGACCTATCTGGGTGACGGCATTGTTTCCATGCTGCTCATGCTGGTCCTGGCAACACCCCTTTATGTGTGTGCCACGGCATCCACCCCCATCGCAGCAGCCCTGGTGCTGAAAGGGCTGTCACCCGGTGCCGCTCTGGTTTTCCTGCTGGCCGGACCTGCTACCAATGTTGCCACCATGACTGTGGTTTCAAAGCTGCTGGGGAAAAAAACCATGTTCATCTATCTGACATCCATCCTGATCAGTTCCCTGCTGTTCGGTATGCTGGTCAACTTTATTTATGGGGTTTCAGGTCTTTCCATACAGGGCTGGATCAGTTCCGGCAGCGGGGAAAGTCATGGCACGGTCGCCTATGCCGCCACCCTGATCCTGATACTGTTGCTTTTAAAAGGATACGTGACGAAGCTCCGGGTCCGCTTCAAAAAGCAGGAAGGGCTGCAACCCTCGTAGCTGACCACGTTTCAGATCGTCTCAACGGTCCCAGGGTTCCCGGGTTGAACCCTGATGCCTTCCCCAGGCGGAGACCCCGGCCCCCTGCAGATAAACCTGCCATTTTTCCCCTTCCCCGCAGTGGTTCATGGGTTAAGCAACTGGTTTGTTTAAGTTACAAGATCAATGTCATCCCCCTCGCAGATGCAGGGGTCGTTTTCCCTTGAGAACCCGGTACACTGCTGTTGAAAGGCGATCATGCGCTTGTCGGGTTTGGCACGAATATTTCAACTGACTAATAAGGAGGGTCAGGTTCGACAGTGCGCGGTTGAACAACCGCAGTGTCGACGGCGGCAGCCATTTGCGCGACCCAGGCATTACAGGGCATGATGCGAAAAAACCCATCGCCGGCTGATGCCGGCAGAAGATTTCTTAATAAAAACGTAACTATTCACCTGTATACGCCCAAAAAGGTATAGTGTTTCAAGAAACGCATGAATCCTCCTGGAGCTCCTGGAAGCCATCCATGGCTTCCAAGGTTCTTGAAATACTATACCTTCGGGGATGAGCGAAAATTGAACTGAATAGATACATAAAAACAAAAAAACCATGAGGAAACTGTGACCGAATTAAAGAATATGCGGGTGCTACTCAATAAACGCCCCGTAGGGGAACCCAGGGATGACGATTTCAGGATAGAAACGGTTCCCGTGGCCGAACCCGGGGAAGGAGAACTGCTGTTAAAAGTACTGTGGCTGTCATTGGATCCCTATATGCGGGGCCGTATGAATGATGTCAAATCCTATGCCCCCCCTGTTGGCCTGGGAGAAGTGATGGTGGGCGAAACCGTAAACCAGGTGATTATTTCAAAATCCCCTCACTACACTGTGGGGGATATTGTCGTCGGAGGGGTGGGGTGGCAGCAGTATGCCGTCGTGCCAGGAGATTCCAAGGAGATTCGAAAAGTTGATCCTGAACTGGGTCCCATTTCCACAGCCCTGTATGTGCTCGGAATGACAGGTCGCACCGCCTATTTCGGACTGCTGCAGGTAGGCGAACCCAAACCCGGCGAGACCGTTGTGGTCGCAGCTGCTTCCGGGGCTGTGGGCTCGGTTGTCGGGCAAATTGCTAAAATCAAGGGCTGCCGAGCGGTAGGCATCGCCGGGGGGAAGGAAAAATGCGACTATGTTAAAAACGAACTGGGATTTGATGCCGTGATTGATCGTAAAGGCGGCAATATGGCAGCAGATCTCAAGGCAGCCTGCCCGGACGGAATAGACGTCTATTTCGAAAACGTGGGCGGGGAAGTGCTCCACGCCGTGACACCGCTCTTGAATCCCGGAGCACGGGTCCCCATCTGTGGTTTTGTCTCCCAGTACAATAAGGAAGTGCCGTCGGAGATGGAAGCCCCGCATAATGTGCTGGCAAAACTTCCGAATCCGCCGTTTCATCGTTTTTTACTGGTGAGGGAGTGGATCCGGGAATGGGCTGCAGCTACTGCGCAGCTGTCAGCCTGGGTTAAAGCCGGCAAACTTAAATACCGGGAGAGCGTGGTCGATGGGCTGGACAATGCGCCTGCCACCTTTCGCGGCCTGCTGCAGGGGAAGAACTTCGGAAAACAGCTGATCCGGGTGGCCGATCCCGATTGATCCCCGGTTGCTGCACCGATATCGGTATCCCGGAATCCGGACCGCCAGGAACTTTCCAGTGGACTGTTTCAGTTATGTTGTCTATTAATTCCAAGGCCTGTGCTGCGTTTTGCCTTTCTGTTCCGGAACCGTTCGAGCAGTCGGCGCGGCAGGTGGACGACGTCGTCAAAAAGGGTGTATAGAACCGGGATCACAAACAATCCCAGTACTGAAGACATCCCCACCCCGCCGATCGAGGTCACTGCCATGGGCGCCCGCATTTCAGACCCCCAGCCCAGTCCCAGAGCCAGCGGTGTCATACCGAGCATGGTGGCGATACTGGTCATGATAATCGGGCGCAGTCGGGTGCGGCAGGCCTTCACCAGAGCTTCATTCCGGAGGACGCCGGTCCGCATCAGCACAAAGGTGTAGTCCAGGATCAGGATCGCATTGTTGACGACGATCCCCACCAGCATCACCAGAGCCATCATTGAGAACAGGTTGAAGTTCATATCCGCCGTAAACAGCGCCACAAAAACCCCAACCAGGGCAAGCGGCACGGTAAAAATAATCGTAAACGGTTGAATAAAGGATTCCAGTAAAGCGGCCAGCAGCAGATAGGTAAAAATGATGGCCAGACCGAAAGCCGTCAGTATTTCCGTAAAGGATTCCCGCATCATTTCTGCCTGACCGGTAAAGGTCAACGTGGAACCGGTTCCCGCAAACAGGGGTGTTGCTTTTGTCGAGATGGCCGTCACCAGCTCGCCCAGGGATATATCCCCTTCAATGTTGGCAGACACCACGATCATCCGCCTTTTATCCTTTCTCAGAATTGAGGTCGGGCCTTCGCTGCGGGTAATATTGACCACCTGTTTGATGGCGACGGATCCCCCCCGGGGCGTTCGTATCTGCAGATCACCGATCTGGGAGATATCTTCAATCTGACTGTGATCCAGTTTAACCCTGATATTATATTCGTCGGTGGGTGTTTTCAGATAGGATGCGACCTGGCCTTCAATGGCACTGCGGACCAGCATCGCCACCTGTGCAACGGACAGCCCCAGGTCTCTGGTTTTGACACGGTCCGGGTAGATCACAATTTCCGGTTTTCCACCCCGCCAGCTGCTATCCACATCGATTGCGCCGCGGGTGGCCCGTGAGATTTCCATGAGCTGGATAGAGAGACGTTCCATCTCCCTGAATTCCAGTCCCCTGATCTCCATCTGCAGTGGTGCCTGTCCACCGCCAAATCCGCTGGAAACATTGACGGTGATATTGGTATCCGGCAAACCGACCAGTTTCTTCCGCATGGCCGATTGAATCTCAAAAACAGTCCGCTGACGGTCCAGCTTATCCGTTAACGTCACCTGCATCTGCCCCACATTCACCATTTGTCTGGTATTGCTGAGCGAACTACCCATTTTACCCAGCGTGGCATAGCGTGCCAGCACTTCGGGAAAGGTAACAACGATTTTATCAATCTTCAGCATCGTTTGTTCCAGTTCCTGAAGTGGGGCGCCGGCCGGGAGTTCAACCAGGATGGTGATACTGCCCTGGTCGGATGGGGTCATCATTTCCGCACCGATAAACGGCAACAGTTTCAGAGACCCGTAAAAAATCAGGATGGCCAGGAGTATCACCAGCCATCTGAGGCGAAGCATCCTGGCAACCGCTTTCCCGTAAGCCACGGCCAACCGGTTAAAACCGCTCTCCCAGAGTCTGAAAAGAATGGCAAAGGGCCCCTTGGATAACACCCCTTTTTTAAACATCACCGAGGCCAGCATCGGTGTCAGGGTTAATGAAATAAACAGCGATACCAGGGTCGCAAATGTCACGGTCAAGCCGAATTGTCTGAAAAACTGCCCGACAATACCGCTCATGAAAGCAATCGGGACAAACACAACGACATTGGTCAGCACCGATCCCAGCACTGCCAGGATAATCTCACGCGTTCCGTTGATGGCAGCCTGCTGCGGACCTTCCTTGATCAGAATATGGCTGAAAATATTTTCCAGGACCACAATCGAGTTGGTCACCAGAATCCCCACCGAAATGGCCAGGGCCATCAGGCTCATGTTGTTGATCGTGAAACCGGTGAAATAGATCAGGATAAAGGTGGAAATAATCGAAATCGGCATGGTGATGCCGGCGATGATGGTCGCCCGGAAGCTGTGCAGAAACAGAAAGAGGATAATTCCGGTCAGCAGGATGCCAATGATCATGTTATCCTGAACATCCTGGACCGAGTGCCGGATATAGGTGGAATTGTCCTTCACCACCTCGATCTGGATGCCGGGAGGCAGCATCGATAGGATTTTCGGCAGTCGCTTGTTGAAATTATCCACAACCCGCACGGTATTGGCATCGGCCCGTTTTTTGATCTCGATACCGACACCTTCAACCCCGTTGATCAGTATTTTATCCCGTTGTTCTTCATAGGAATCTTCCACGCGGGCCACTTCCGTAATGGGAACCAGGCTCCCCTGACGGGTGGAAATCATGGTCTCTTCAATATCCTGGATGGTTTTGAATTTTCCGATCACCCGGGTACTGAATTCCCGCTGACTCTGGGTAATATGGCCTCCCGGAATATCCAGGTTCGCCTGTTGCAGGGCCCCCATCAAATCGCTGATGGTCAGCCCGCGGGCTGACAGTTTGTTCTGATCCGCCAGCACCACGAACTCCCGTTTCTTGCCACCCAGCACCTCCACATTGGCCACGCCCGACAATGTGGTCAACTGGTCCCGTATCAGATCATCCGTAATCTGGTACAACTTCACCATGTCGTCCGTTCCCCTGACAACCAGGGTCAGGACCGGTATCGCCTGAAGATCCAGTTTTCCTACCATTGGGTCTTTGACATCCTCCGGCAGATCATTCCTGACCAGATCGATTTTGGAACGCACATCCATGGCCGCCGTATCAACGTTTTTTTCCAGCTCAAACTCCAGAATAACCTGGGATATTCCTTCCGCAGACACCGAAGAAATAGAACGAATCCCTTCCAGTTCACTGACGGCGTCCTCAATCCTTTCTGTGACCGTTGTTTCAATCTCTTCCGGGCTGGCCCCGGGGTATACGGTACTGATCGTGACGTAGGGGAAGTCCATTTTTGGAAACAGATCCAGCCCGATCCGGGAGAACGAAACCAGGCCAAGCACCAGGAATACCAGAACAATCGTCGTCATTGCCACCGGGCGTTTCACGGCAAATTCAATCAGGTTCATGCTTATTCCCCCCCAACGACAGTAATGGGTTCTCCGCCTTTCAGATTGGTATGCCCCGAGATAATAACGGTTTCACCGGATTTGAGCCCGTTTTTGACAACGATGCGATTGTTGGCTTCATACCCGGTAGTGACTGGCCGGGGAACCGCGTGTTGATTTTCAGCAACAAAGACGGTTTTTTTATTGCTCAGCTGAACAACCGCCACACTGGGGATAACAAGGGCCGCCGGATAGACCGCGACCACAATTTCCGTTTTGGCAAACAGCCCGGGAACCAGGTCTCTTTTGGGATTCTGGATAAAAGCGGCGATTCGAATTTTGCGGGTAGTTTCATCCACTTTGGGCTCAATGCGGGCGACGGTGCCCCGCTGCCATTTTTTCCATCCATCCGGCAGAAAATAGAGCGGCGTCCCGATGTGAATCCTGGCCAGATAGGACGATGAGATCTCCACCCACAATTCCATCGTATCGGTCTTCTCCATTGACAGAACAACGCTACCGGGTTGACACATTTCCCCCACATTGCTTTTCCTTTGGGTCACGACCCCGGAGAAGGGCGCTTTAACCACCGTATCTTTAAAGTTTTGACGTGCAATGGCAACCTCCTTTTGGGTACGCTTAAAAGTGGCGCGTATGACATTGATCTGCGCCCTGGCAGAGTCGACACTGGCTGCGGCAATATCGTACGCATTTTTCACGCGGTCAAAGATGTATTGAGCGATGGTCTCGGTTTTTAAGAGATTCCGGTGTCTTTTCAGATCCAGTTTCTTATACGCCAGGTCCAGTCTGGCTTGTTTTAACGCTGCCCTGGCCTGCACCTCCCTGCTTTTTACCTCTTCCAGTGTCGCAACAGCCCTTTCCAGATTCAGGCGGTATTGAAATGCATCAATACGAAAAAGAACGGTTCCTTCTTTGACACGGTCTCCTGCTTCATAGCCAATATAATCCAGTTTTCCACCTACCTTGGGGCTGAGGTTGACCTCTTTTTGCGAATAGAAGGTACCACTCACCACGACCTTTTCTTCAATGGTCATCACAGACGGTTTATCCGTTCTGACCGGAACAGCTGCCGGTTTTTTGGAAAGGGCCGACACAGCCGCCTGAGCCGGTTTTTTTTCCGCCGTCTCGTTCCGGTTGCAGGCTGTCAATCCGAAGGTGCAGATCAGAATCAGCATCAGCGAAGGGATCCCAATGATGGGTGTTCTTTTTCTATTTTTCATGATTTTTGACTTCTGATATGGACGCGTTGCGGTTTTCTAACTGGTAATAGGAAAAGACATCCCCGGTGATAATCAGAAACTCGAAAAACTGCTTCTCAAAATCGACCCTTGAAAAAATCTCCTGCTGACGGGCGACAGATGCCTGCTGTTGCGCCTGGGAAACCTGGAAACTGGTGGCTTTACCCTGTTTGAGCAGACGGATGGTATTCTGCATCTGTTCATCTGCCATCTCCATGGCCGTTCTGGAAGTCTGGACCTGCTCCCGCGCCAGGGAGAGAGACCTCAGGATGGACTGCAACTGAATCTTCAATTCCGAGCGACGATTCTGTATTTTCAGCTGTACCCGCTCCAGATCCAGGCGGACTTTTTGAATCTGTTTCGGCGTTGACTTGTCGAACAGGGGTACCACCCAGGTTAATCTGGCATTAAACCCGTTGGTCTCCTGATCCGAAAACCCGTTGACACCGCCCAGCGGAGATGAGCTGTATCCGCCCATGGTATAGGCCAGACTCAGATCAAGATTGGTTTTTTCCTTATTCTGCACTTGAAGCAATTCGTAATGCAACTGTTCCAGATTGTTATTCAATATCTCCAGGTTGGTATCGTTTTCGTACATACGGTCCGTGACCAGGTTCTCGGTAACTTCCACCTCACGAACCCGGGGAACATCCGACGGTACCATCCCCACATCCATGACCGTCAGATCCAGTGATGTTCTGACCAGGTCTTCCATGCGCAGAACGGCGGTGCGCAGCGACAGCAGCTCCTGGCGCTGTCTTGCCAGCTGGGTTTCCGTTGCCTGGATATCCGAGCGGCTGAGCAGCCCGACCTGGTACAGGGCTTTGTTATCCTTCAGCAGCCTCCGGGTCAAGGCAACCGCCTCTTCCTGCACCTTGATGGTTTCCAGCAGACCCACGAGATCCCAATACAATGACGCCACCGCTCTGATAATCTGGTACTGTGTCATGCGGGTACCAGCCTGTGCCTGTTTCACGCCCACCTGCCCCAGAAACACCGGGATGTCATTGACCTCCCCCCAGTCCTGGAAAAAAGGGATCACCACCGATGCCGTCAGTCCCAAGTATTCCAGTGGGTCCCCATAACTGCCGGCGGCTGCCGTATCACCGGCATCGGCAATGGTGACGGATTTCGACTGGGTCCGGACTTCGGCATAGGTCAGCCCATATTGGATACCATTGGTCAGCTGTTTACGGACGCTGGAAATGAGGCTGGTTGCCTGGGTACTGGTCAGACTGGCAAGGGGCACAGGCGCCAGTCCCAGCAGAACCGCAATACTGGGAAGCCCCTGGTTGACCGTTTGTCCCACCTCAAAACTATTGCTCAGAATAGGCATATTTCTCTCCTGGGACGCTTCCAGAGAGCGCTCCGCCGAAATCTCCCCCTTGCGGGCATCCTGCAGGAGCAGACTTCTGTCCAGGGCAAGTCCCAAAAGGTCTTTAAGACTTACGTCAACCATTTTTCGACCTGCTTCGATTCTGATCTTGAAATTCCTTTCCTGCAATATGGCATCCCAATCGTCATCAGCCAGCCCTTGGGAAGAACACAGCATAACCCCCAAAACAGGAATAACCATCAACTTTAAAAATCTTTTCAACGACATGGTGCTAATGCCTCCCGATCAATATGGAAAACGACGTACGGATATCACCCGGTGGGGTTACTGTCAGGTATACAGCCACCAGAAAAGAAAAATAAATATCGAATAAAGGTTTAAACCCGTTCATGCAAATTGTCAATTTTCAACATTGAAAGGGTGCACCAGAAACATGTGGGTATCTCTGATGGCATGGTCAGTCTTTTCGAAGCTGCAGGTCTCGCTTCTCATGAACGGGTTGGGAGGGGTTAAACAAAGCCAGGATGGCGAAGTCAACGACCGTCCTCGGAGACGGGCAGGATGCCCGTCGAGAATGAGTTCAGTAACAGATTGATTATGCCCACATTAATTTAATGCTCCCCATCAAAAAACATACTTTTGACCTGATCCAAGACTCTTTTAAAACCAGCATGGGGGTGCAACAGTTTGGCGGATGCTTGATGCTGTTGCTGGACTGCGTCCGGACCAGACCCCGCCCAGGGCTCAAATCGGGGGAATAACCCGACCAGTAAATGGCCAGAGAAGACACTGCTGGAATGAGACTGTGTAAAGTAGACTGGCAGATAGAAGAAATCAGCCTCTGTTGTACAGGTAATGAAAGCAGGCGCGCCGCAGCACAGAACAGGGGCCCAGAAAAGCAGACCGCTGAGATACCAGGGGGCCCTGTCAGTCAAAGCATGGGAGGGCACTTGCCCTGTCCGGAAACGTGTGGGAGATTGCGCTAATTGGGGGTCGGGACCTTGCAGAAGCCCTGGGCAGGAATATCCAGGGCAGCATTGAATTTGCTGGAGAGGTTCTGAAAAGCGATCAGACCAGTCAGCTCAACGATGGCATCATCATCGAAATGCTGACCCAGTTTTGCCATTAAATCTTCATCCACCTGTCGATCGGTATAGGTAACAGCCTCAGCATACTCCAGGCTCACCCTTTCCTTTTCGTCGAATAGATCACTCTCCCGCCACACTTCGAGTTGATCGATCTTTGCCATTGATCCGGCCCGCTCCGCCAGCTTGGCCGAATTGATATCAACACAGAACGGGCACCAGTTGATCTGGGAAACCCGGACGAGGATCAGCGACCGCAGCTGGGGGCTGATGGGGGAGCTTTTTCTTTCCAGCACCCCGAAAAGAAAAGAAACAGCAGCAAACAGCCTCGGGACCCTGGCCCACATTAAACCTGATTTCAAAACCATGCCGTACTTCTTCTTCTGACTGCGAAAAATCGGCTGCAGATACCATGGGTACTGGTTTAAAGGCTTTTCAGTAACTTTCATACGTCTATTTTGATTGAAGAGAGAGATAAAGAATGACAGAAACGCTCGGTACCGATCTGTGCCTGACACCATAAACATTTATTTTAGACCCATTTTTAAGAGAATACAAGGTTATGAGGCCCTTGGGTGCACCAAAAACATGTGGGTATGTGATCATAACCGCTTCAAGAGGTTATTTATTCAGAAAAACGCATGCATCCATCCTTGGAGCTCGTGGAATCCTCCCCCTGTCTTCCAAGGTTTTCTGAACAAACAACCTCTTTCCGTTTAGAGGTACCCACATATACGTTTAGAGGTACCCACATATATTTGGTGCACCCGGACCCTTCTTTCAGTTTAACGCCAGCATGGATATCGCTCAGGGAATTGGCCGCTTTGTCATCCATGTGACTGTTATTTTACCTCTTCAACAGTATATCCGGCCCCTTTCCAGGCAAAGATACCACCGGAAAACCGGTAAACATTCTTATAACCCATTTTTTTGGCCCACAGGGCACCATTGTGACTGCGGCTGCATTTCACAAACCCGCAGTAAAAAACAATCGTTTTTTCCTTGTCGGCGCCGAGCAGGGTTTCAAAGTCAGTCTGGGTTTTGTTCCCTGTCTCAGCCGGTGTCCAGGTGATCATTTCAGGAATGGGAAAGAGAAACTGGACGGCACCTGGAACATGGTTCTTTTTGTAACTCGCTTCATAGGGCATGGTATCGACGATAAGCATCTCCCTGCCGGCATCGATCCATTGTTTCAATTCCATGGTGGTTACCACAGCATATCCTCCCTGAACAACCTCCCGGACCAGTTTAACCGCCCCCTGTTCCCTTTCGACCTCCAGTTCAAATTTATTTTTCCCAAAAAAAGCGGCCGCCGGTGATGACAGCCCGATGCTGAACAACAGCAGTAGTTGAACATATAAAAGCCTCTGGATCCCTCTTTTCATTTTTTTTGTCTCGCTTGATTGAATTTAAATAGTTCTTCCAACCGGATGGGTTGGGTTTTCGAAAACCAGCGCCATCCAACCAGATAGATAATAATCCCCATCATCAGAATATCCCTGACAATCGCTGATCCAAGATCGTGAAACGCTTCCGCCTCGGGCGCACCCGGACCGAAACAGCCACAATCCACATCCAGCCCGGAATAGACCGCATAACTGAGAATCATGATAAACGACACCAGCATCCCGGCGGTCAGCAGCAGGCTGCCGCGAATGTCGAACAACAGACCCATCCCGGACACGATTTCGAGCAGCGGCAACCCAATGGCAGCAACCCCGCTCAGTCCGCCAGGGATAAGTCCATATGCTTCGATAATAGCGGCAAATGAAACCGGATCGGCGATCTTGGTCAGCCCTGACCAGATAAACACCATCCCCAGAAACAGTCGCAGCGCCCGATAAGACCAGACCGACCTGAAACACCCCACAAACCGGGTCCCTGTTTGGAAAAAAGATGGTTCCGGAAGATTGATCCTGTTTTTCATGCAGTCACACAGTCAGCGTTGTTTTCACAGAAACCTGGCTGCGGAACCAGTCTCCAAGGACTCCGCAGTTAGATTGTCAAACCGGAGGCCATCTTATCAGCAAATCGACAGTCCAGACAAATTGATTGTTTCAATCGTTTCTAACATATCGATTGGCATAATCTATTGATCGACCGTAATCACCAGACCGCCCCTGAAGATTTGGTTAACCAACCACCCTGAATAACCGCACCATCACTGCCAGTGGAAAAAACATCCACCCCAGAGACACTGGGAAAATAAGTTCTGCTGTGTGACAGGCACAGGAAGGTATCGCCATTTTCCATCCTTCGTTGTGCCCGACTGAGCATAATGGTTTGTATGAGAATAGCAACACGGAAGCGACTGGTGTGGAGCCATTTCAGTTGATTAGACGCGTTTCTAGATGATCTTGGTGAAATGGAGCGATAGAAACCCCGCCTGTTTGAGCGAAGCGAGTTGGGGTTTCAGCGGAATGAGCTTAGATCATCTTGAAATAAGTCTCCCAACTGAAAGGGGTTCATATCAGTCGCGGGTCAACACTGTGATATCATTCTCATGTTTCATTGTGCCCCACCTGGGCCATGTTGGTTTGTATGAAAAATGTTCCGGAAAAGATGCGTATAAAAAACCGATCAAAAGGGGATGACGACATCTGAATAAGTCTGTATGAACGAACAGGAGGTGCGTGCAGGACGATTTGAGATTTTCTTTGGAACCGGAAGTGTGGATAACCGCAAAAAAGGCCTGAAACAGGGTGGATTGAAATCCACTCTTCATCAAGGGAGACAAATCATGAGCAGAAGACTGGAAGACAAAGTGGCCATCGTCATCGGCGCCGGACAGACCCCGGGCGACACCATCGGAAACGGCAGGGCCATGTCGGTTCTCTTCGCACGGGAAGGCGCCAGGGTACTGCTGGTCGACAGGATTCTGGAAGCCGCCCTGGAAACCCAGGGCCAGATCGAAGGAGAAGGGGGACAATCAGTCCCCTTTCAGGCGGATGTTACCAAACCCGAAACGTGTCAGCAACTGGTCGATAAATGCCTGGCGCTCTGGGGCCGGATTGATATTTTTGTCTACAATATCGGCACTGGTGATGGCCAACCTTCCCTCACCATGCCCGAAAGCCGCTGGGATACGGTCTTTGATATCAACCTCAGGGGGCTGTTTTCCTGTTACAAGGCGGTGCTGCCGGTGATGGAAAGACAGGAATCCGGATGTTTGATCAATATCTCCTCCATCGCTGCCATCGCTTCAACCCCCATGCTGGCCTACCGCAGCTCAAAAGCCGGAATGAACGCCGTCACCCAGAGCATTGCGGTGGAATATGCAAAAAAAGGAATCCGTGCCAATGCCATCATGCCGGGTCTCCTGAACACCCCCATGGCCATTGAAGGCCTTGCCAAAGCCCTGAAGGTTGACAAGCAGGAACTCATCAAACGCAGGGATAAAAGCGTTCCCCTGAAGGGAGGGATGGGGTCCGCCTGGGACGTGGCCTACGCGGCTCTGTTTCTGGCTTCAGACGAAGCCCGCTTTATCTCCGGGGTCCTGCTGCCGGTGGATGGGGCCCAAAGCTCACGGGTCGGATAGCCAGACGGGTGTTTACCCGGTGGCAACTGGCCCAGGGGATCGTTTTATCATGATCAGTCTATCATCAAACTCATGCTCGACAATGAGAGGCTCGCAACGTCGGAATGACCGATCATGACTTCAGCTCATTCAAAGCATGTGTCACTTAAAAGGATAGTCCGTTTTGACCGTCATGGGCACCGATATTGAGATGATCAGGATGACAACATACCAGCCATCCTGGACAGCGGGTTCCACCCCGGCAGCTGAAGTCTGCCAAATATTGACCTAAGACATTGATCTTCATAACCTGTTTTCTTGACAGGGGATTCATTGATTCTTATACTTGGGACTCATCGCTGAATGAATTCTGAAACCAAGTTAATCTCGACTGAAAAAGGCGACATGGATCAAACGATCGTGGCTCAGAGAATCCGGCGGGCCAGGGCTGTTGCTGCAGCCGGCAGTCTGCAAGAGGCTCTGCAGACCGGAAAACTGCCTGAAACAATGGATGTATCCCTCTCGGAAGCAATCATTCTGGGGCTGGTACAACAACGGGTGACCCGTTTTATCGGTATTTTCGGTCATGGCTCAACCGAGATTGCCGAAGTTCTGCGGGTATACGAGGCGGAAGGGGTGGTGAAAACCTTTGCGGTCCGCAATGAAATTGAAGCCACCCATGCAGCCACCGCCCTGCGATGGGTGACCGGCGAAAAAAGCGCAGTCGTGACATCCATCGGCCCCGGGGCGCTCCATGCGTTTGCCGCCTCTCTGGCGCCTTTGAGCGACGGCCTGGGAATCTGGTTTCTGTTCGGAGATGAGACTACGGAAGACGAAGGGCCGAATATGCAGCAGATTCCCGGTCATGAACAGGACCAGTTCCTGAAACTGGTTTCCGTCATGGGCCCCGCCTACAAGCTGCACACCCCCGGAGCGATCCACACCGCCTTGACACGGGGTCTGGTGGCCACCGAGCACCCGATCCGTCCGGGTCCGTTTTACCTGCTCATGCCCATGAATACCCAGCCGGAGATCTTAACAGACTTTCATCTGGGGTCTTTTCCTTCAACGCCACCCCCCCCCTTGGGACCCGCCGCAGACAATGGAACCTATCAGGACGTGGTGGATCAACTGCTGCGGGCTGAGCGGATTGTGGTCAAAGTCGGGGGAGGCGCTCACGGGGCCGGACCGGAACTGATGACGTTCCTGGAGCTCACCAATGCGGTGGCCGTGACCAGCCCCCTCGTTCCGGGACTCATCCCCTACTCCCATCCCCGGAATATGGCCGTCGGCGGGTCCAAGGGCTCCATCTGCGGTAATTATGCCATGGCGGAGGCGGAGTTGCTGGTGGCCATCGGCAGCCGTTTTGTCTGCCAGTCTGACTGCTCCCGTACCGGCTATCCGGGCGTGACGCAGGTCATCAATATCAACGGAGACGTAAACAGTGCCCTGCACTACGGCAAAACCATCCCCCTGGTCGGTGATATCAAGGCCACCCTGTCATTGTTGAATACAACTCTGGGCAGGAGTGGAAAAAGCCGCGCCGGGCAGCCTTCCCCATGGCTGGAAGCATGCGGCCGCAAACGGAAGGAGTGGGAGGCGTTTAAGCAGCAGCGGTATGACACGCCCTGTCTCTATGACGAGATCTGGCAGAGGGAGGTCCTGACCCAGCCGGCAGCCATCAAAACGGCACTCGATTGGGCCGGAACCCATGACGTGATCTCCTTTTTTGATGCAGGGGATGTGCAGGCCAATGGTTTTCAGATCGTGGAAAATGAAACACCCGGACAGACCTTTACCGAAACAGGGGCCAGTTATATGGGGTTTGCATCGTCAGCCCTGCTGGCAACGGCCATGACCAGCCGCCCTTTTTACGGCCTGGCGCTGACGGGTGACGGCTCGTTTGTCATGAATCCCCAGATCCTGATAGACGGTGTGGAACATGACGCCACCGGATGTCTCCTGCTGCTGGACAACCGCCGCATGGCTGCAATTTCGGGGCTGCAGAAAGACCAATATGGAAACACCTATGCCACGAACGACAGTGTCGAGATCGATTACATCGCCTGGGGAAATGCCATCAAAGGGGTTCACACGATGGATGGCGGATTTACAACCCGGTCCCTGCTGGAGGCCCTGGACAAGGCCAGAGCCTATCCTGGACTATCCCTCGTCTATCTCAGGGTTTACGCCGGGGATAACCCCCTCGGTGGCATGGGTGTCTTCGGTCGCTGGAATGTGGGTAACTGGTCAAAGGAAACCCAGGCCCTGCGTCATCAAATCGCTCTGTAAAACAAATACCCGTTGACTATCCGGGGACTAATTGCGCGCCCGACGGGCGGCTTTATCTGTTTCGGATCACACCTTTCAACATATTGATAAGCAATGGCAAAAAAAAAGACAATCCAGGGGTTCGATCGAAACCTCGCCAGCTATGGCGACACCGGATTCAGTCGTTATTTGAGAAGGGCGTTCTTATCCTCGGCCGGATATGACAAGATTGACCTGGATCGGCCGGTCATCGGTATTGTGGATACATCCTCCGATTACAACACCTGCCACCGGCAGATGCCGGAAATGGTGCAGGCGGTCAAAAGAGGGATTCTTCAGGCCGGAGGACTGCCCATGGCGTTTCCGACCATATCCCTGAATGAGATTCTGACATCGCCCACCACCATGCTCTACCGCAATCTCCAGGCCATGGATACAGAAGAGATGATTCGGGCCCAACCCATGGATGCGGTGGTGCTGGTGGGGGGATGTGATAAAACCCTCCCGGCTCAGATCATGGCTGCCATCTCTGCTGATATCCCGGCTGTCAGTGTGGTCGCAGGCCCAATGCTGACAGGCAGCTGGCGTGGGGAAAGGCTGGGTGCCTGCACGGACTGCCGCAGAATGTGGGCCCGTCATCGCTCCGGTGAGCTGAGCAAGGCGGAGATCGATGAGATCGAACAGGCGCTCTGCTCGACCGGGGGAACCTGCATGGTCATGGGTACCGCTTCCACCATGGCCTGCGTGGTTGAAACCCTGGGATTGATGCTGCCCGGAGGAGCGACGCCCCCCCATGCCTCGGGTGACCGCCTCAAAAATTGTGTCGCATCCGGACGTCAGGCCGTCGCAGTGGCCGGAATGGGACTGAAACCGTCGGACATCCTTACCCCGGCCTCATTCAGGAACGCCTTAATTGTCCTGATGTCCCTCAGCGGATCCACCAATGCGGTGGTTCACATTACCGCCATGGCACGACGTGCCGGGATCAAGCTCACCAGTGACGACTACAATGCAGCTGCAGAGAAGGTGCCGGTCATTGTTGACTGCAAACCGGCCGGAAAGGGGTATATGGAAGACCTGCATCGTGCGGGGGGTGTGCCGGTGCTGCTGAAAGAGCTGGCCCCCTTTCTGGATCTGTCAGCCCTGACAGTAACCGGCAAGACCCTGGGTGAAATGATCGCCCCCGTACAACCGCCGGGCGAGTGGCAGACAACGATTCGCCGGTTGTCCGACCCCCTCTACCCCGGAAACGCCATTGTCTCCCTGAAAGGTTCCCTGGCACCGAACGGGGCTGTCATCAAGGCAGCTGCTGCCAATCCGGAACTGATCCGGCATGTCGGGAAAGCCATTGTTTTCGAGTCCCCTGAAGACGCCATTGCACGGCTGGACAATCCCGAACTTGGGATTACCCCCGATCATGTCATGGTCCTGCGCAACGGTGGACCGATTGCTGCCGGGATGCCGGAAGCCGGCTCCCTGCCGATTCCCAGGTACCTCTCCAGCCAGGGGGTCAAAGACATGGTGCGGGTTTCAGACGCCCGCATGAGCGGCACGGCCTATGGGACCATTGTCCTGCACTGCTGCCCGGAAGCCGCTGCCGGCGGTCCGATTGCGCTGGTCAGGGACGGCGACCTGATTGAACTGGATGTGGAAAACAGACGGATTGACCTGCTGGTGGACGCAGCCGAGCTGACAATGCGGGAAAAAGCTTTCCGTCCGCCACCACTGCCGGCAAGAGGATGGGCAAGGCTTTACGCCCAGCACGTGACACAGGCCGATGAGGGATGTGACCTCGATTTTCTGTGAAAAGAAAACCAGAAAGCAACCATTCAGGGTACCCTGATTAATTAACATTATCAAAACACCCTTTGGTCTCTTCGGGTTGAATTCTTTGAAGCCTGCGTCATCCTGTCACCCCGGGGAACGGCGGGGTCCAGTAAAATATTGCTGGGTTCCGCCTTTCGTCAGGATGACGGTCGATACCCGGCAGCCTGCTGCGAGGTGTTCTATAATAGGGGTAACTATTCAGCTTATGTTCAGCCATCAGAGCGGGGACCAGTATGTGATTGAACGGATTGGGAGTGGTTAAGCATCGCCATGATGGCGATGTCAGCGACCGCCCTCGGAAGACGGCCATGAATGGCCGTCGAGAATGAGTTCAATGACATACTGGTCCACGCTTGGATGGCAATAAAAAAGTGGTGAATAGTTACAAATAGGGTTCATGTCACCATATTTCTAAAAAACAGATGGAAAAAATCAATGTGGGCCTGATCGGATGTGGTCGTATTTCAGATCTGCACGTTCCCGGTTATCTCGACCGGAAGGATGCCGGTATTTATGCCGTCTGCGATACCGACCGGGAACTGGCCAGGACTCGTCAGAAGGCGTGGAAGGCGGAAAAGTGTTTCTTCGACTACAGGGACCTGCTCACCGATCCCCGGGTGGATGCCGTCGAGATTTTATCCCCCCAGCCACTGCATGAGGAGATGACCCTGCACGCTGCAGCCGCCGGTAAGCATATTGCGCTGCAGAAACCGATGACCATCAGCCTGGACAGCGCCGACCGCATGCTGGAAAAGGTGAGGGAATCGGGAGTGGTTTTCAGGGTCTCCGATAACTATCTCTTTTATCCACCCATTGTTCTGGCAAAAAAAATGATTGCCCAGGGAGAGATCGGCACACCCACCAACCTGAGGATAAAAATGATTGCCGGCGGATCCGGAGGATGGGACATCCCGGCTTCCGCCTGGGAATGGCGAACCCGGGAAAAGAATGAAGGCCGGGGGTTTCAGGTGTTTGACCACGGGCACCACCTGTGGGCCACTGCCTGGTATCTGCTGGGTGATATCGAACGGGTGACCGGCTGGATCGACTCGCTGGACGGTATCGTCGACAGCCCGGCGGTGATCATGTGGAAATATAAAGCCGGTGTGCAGTATGGCATGTGCGAGTATGCTTTTGCCCGGGATATGCCGATCCCATCAAGATACTATGCCAATGACGAGTGGATCGAGATCACCGGTACCAAAGGCCTGCTGCTGATCAACCGCTGCACGGGAAATATCAATGGGGGTCCGGTATTGAACCACTTTGACGGCAGCAAATGGATCCCCTATGGGGATTTGGAGAGTGACTGGTCCAGCGGTTTCAGAGGTGCGACGGACAATTTTATCCGCGCCATCCGAGGTGAGACGGAGCCCCTGCTCTCTGGCGAACAGGGAAGAGAGATTCTCAGAACCACCCTGGCAATTCTCAAGTCATCCCGGGAAAGACGGGAGGTCTATGTGGATGAAATGGATCAGCGGTTTCCGGGACGATTCACCCGACAGAAAATCAGAGCGGAAAAAAGAAAATCAGCCGGGAAAAAGCGGTTTACCATCCCCGGCTTCGGGGTAAAGGATGCGCGATATGCTCCACAGGCCAGAGAACTGACCGAGGGACTGGCAAACCGCTTCAACCCGGAACTGGCCGGTGACTGGGAATGCGTCATCGGACTACATCTGCTTCCCCAGGGGGATGTTCCGGAAACCACCTGGGTGCTGTCCATTGGAAATGGGAAATTCAGCATCGCAGAGACTGCCCTGCCGGAAAAAACCGACATGACCCTGAAAACACCGGCGGGTACCTGGGCCAGTCTGCTGCTGGGGAAAAGGGCGTTCGAAACCGCTTTTCTGACCGGAAAGCTGAAAATCGCCGGGAAGGCCGAGCAGGGATTGAAATTGAAAGGTATTCTCAAGCTTTAGGGGGCACCTTGATTGACTGTAACTGAGTCAGCATCAAAGGGTTGATGTTTCAAGAACCTGGGAAGCCATGGATGGCTTCCAGGAGCTCCATGGATGGACTCGTGCG
>JAHJRI010000285.1 GCA_018830885.1 bacterium
TATGTGGGAAACCGTATTCCAATGTATATTGAGGTCTGGCAGATATTCCTCATTGCGGTCGTTTCGCTCCTGATCTGCTTTTTTGTCACCATCATTCCTTCCAGGAAGGCCTCCAGTCTCGACCCTGTTGAAGGGATGCGAAACGAATAACCATGGAAACGATTCTTAGCATTGAAAAACTGAGTAAACAGTTCATTGATGGCAATGGCTGTAAACTTGAAATATTAAAGACGATTGACTACACCTTCGCCAAAAACACAAGTGTCTCCATTGTCGGTAGTTCAGGCAGTGGTAAGAGTACGCTGCTGAATCTACTGGGAGGCCTCGACCGCCCGACATCGGGTGACGTGTACTTTCTTGGGGAAAATATCAACCGGTACGATTCAGACACCCTGTCTGACTGGCGAAATCGGCATATCGGATTTATTTTCCAGGCCCATCACCTGCTGCCTGATTTTACTGCGTTGGAGAATGTCTCTATCCCGGTCATGATTGCAGGATCTTCCAAGCAGCAGGGGTTCAAAAAAGCGGAGGTGCTGCTCGAGCAGGTGGGACTGAAAGATCGTTTCAATCATAAGCCAAGTCAGCTTTCCGGAGGAGAGCAGCAGCGTGTCGCGATTGCCAGGGCTCTGATTAATTCTCCCAGTATGATTTTAGCAGACGAACCGACGGGAAACCTGGATAACAAGACGGGTGAGTCAGTGGGGGTGTTACTCCAGAGTATCTGTCGCGAACAGAAAACAACCCTGATCGTGGTGACACACAATATTGCTCTGGCAACCAGTATGGATTACAAACTGAGACTTTTTGATGGAAAACTCTCAGTGTTTTGAGTTTTTTGGGTTGGGCCTTATACAGGGACGTGGTTTTATGATGAATATTTTAGCGCTTTGGGCAAGACTGTGTAGCGTTGGTTCGATCCGGATCGTTCTGCTGTGTGCGTTCCTTTGTGCGCCGATATCCCTCTTCGGTCAATCCAATATGCTGCTGGAACAGGGCACAATCCTGGATATCAGGATTGAAGGGCTGAAGATCATCGAAAAAGGATTGATTATTTCGACCATTCAGTCCCATCAGGGAACCCGGCTGTCCCCGATTACCATATCAGAGGACATTAAGGCTTTGTACAGGCTGGGTTTCTTTGAGGATGTCGTGGTTGAGATCGAAGAGGAAGAGGTGGGGCAGCTGAACCTGATCTTCAGACTGGTTGAAAAACCGCGAATTGCGCTGATAGAAATTAAAGGGAATCATACAATCAGCACGGATACACTGCGGGAAGCACTCAAGGTGTACCAGAACAATATGGTTGACCACAAGCGCATTAATGCGGATGTGGAGATCATCCTGGAGGAGTATCGCAAGAAAGGGTATATCCAGACCCAGGTGGGTTATAAGATCGACAAGATCGACAAGGATTCCGTCACGCTGACCTATCAGGTGACCGAATCACCGAAAGTATACCTGTCAGAGATCGAAATAACCGGGACGAAGGTCTATCCTCCGCTGGATATCGAGCGGATCATGATCTCAGCGGAAGTTGACTGCTTTTCCTGGATGAACGAATCTGGTATATTCCAGGAATCAAAAGTCAACCAGGACCTCCAGGTGATTACCCAGCACTATCTTTCCAATGGATATATCAAAGTCAAAATCGACAAGCCCCATGCCGTTCTGATCCAAAACAGGGACTATGCCCGTGTGAAAATTGGTCTCCATATTACCGAGGGGGACCAGTATTTTACCGGACAAATCGATATTATTTCAAATGATGGCAACAAACTCCTGTTTGATAAAACAAAGGTGCTTGCTGAAATGGGCATGCAGACAGGAAAGGTATTTAATCCCTATCAGCAGAATGGCGACCGGTTTAAGATATTTCAACTTTACCAGGAGCAGGGATACGCTTTTTCCAACATCCGGATTCAGAATAAGATTGATGAAGAGAAGAAGATTGTCGATATCACTTACCATGTCACAAGGGGAGAAAAAGCCTACATCGGCCGGGTAGAAATTGAAGGCAACTATGAGACCATGGATCATGTGATTCGACGGGAACTGGAAATATTCGACAACGAACTGTTTGATGGCGTCAAGTTGAGTGAAAGTCAACAGAACATCACCCGCCTGGGCTTTTTCGAGGCGGGTTCCGGTGTCCGGTTAAATCGATCAGAAGGTGCCGAGGAGAATACACTCGATTACAGGATTATGCTGCAGGAGGCTCAGACCGGGACATTCAACGCCAGTCTGTCCTACTCCGGGTACAGCGGCTTTGCGGTGCTTCTATCAGTCTCGAAAAAGAACTTCATGGGAACCGGCCGGACAGTGACACTCTCTACCGAACAGATGGATGAAGGAGAAAGCCGGTATGACTTTTCTCTGATCAGCCCATACTGGTTCGATACTCAGTTCGTAAACTCTTTTCGGCTCTTCTCCATTTTTGAAAACGAGGATTACTATGATACCCGAACTGTGGGATTCAATTTCGGACTGAGCTATCCGGTCTGGAAGAATCTGTCTGCCAATACAAGCTATTCCTGGAAAAATGAGGATTATACCGATATCAATGAGATCGGGGCAGATTCACTGGATGGGGTGACTCAGAACAATTTTCGCAGCTTGAGAGTGGGGACAATCTACAGCACGGTGGATCATCCGCTGTTCCCCTCCAATGGTTATGAAGCGTCTTTTTCGGTAGAACAGTTCGGCGGTGTCTTCGGTGGTTCGATTGAATACCGGGCTTATAATTTTAACACCAAGTACTTTAAAACCCTGAATGATGCCGGTACGCTGGTTTTTGGGGCAAAATTCAACTGGGGATACCTGCAGAAGACCAGTGCTTCCAAGGATATCCTGCTCTCCAAGCGGTTTCTGATCGGTGGGATTACCACCGTGAGAGGCTTTGATTATGACGATATCGAAGGCCCCAGCAGTGAAGGCGAACTGGGCGTCGCCCCCTATGACTTTATCAAGGGGAAATACCCCTATCAGGGTGATTTTGCAGACTGTCAGTCAGATCCGGTGTGTGCCTCCCTGCCAAAAACCAAGAATGAGACCCGGGAATATTTTGAGCAGCATCGTGGCGGAACCACGCAACGGATTCTGAACGTGCAACTCTATTATCCCCTGACGCGGGAAGGTACCCGTATTCGAGGTCTTGTATTTTTTGATGCGGGTAATGTGTGGGCGGAGGATCGCATGTACGATATTACCGGGCAGAAAAAGGACGATTGGTACTACCGGATGAGCACGGGGTTCGGGGTGAACCTGATAACGCCGATGGGTGTCCTGCGATTTGAATACGGGATCAAATTGGACCAGAAACCTGCCGAATCACCCAGCAAATTCGACTTTCACATTTCCGGTCTGTTCTAGTTGCGCCTCCTGACAGCTTGAAGATATTCCCCACGATCTGTGCGCAGAAAGAAAGTTTGCAGAACATACCGGAATAACAAGACGGTTTGAGCACCAATACTGAACCCGTCATAAACCGAACAGATGGTCGTCACGGCCGAGAAAGGCGTTTCTCGGCCGCAGAGCTGTTTAGTAGCGGTAGTGTTCCGGTTTGTATGGCCCGTCGACCGGTATCCCGAGGTACGCGGCCTGTTTTTCAGTCAGCTTTGTCAATTTAACCCCCAGTTTGTCCAGATGGAGTCTGGCGACGTCTTCATCCAGCTTTTTCGGCAGAATATAGACCTTTTTTTCATATTTCCCCTGGTTTTTAAAAAGCTCTATCTGTGCCAGAACCTGATTGGTGAATGAGCTTGACATGACAAAGCTGGGGTGACCGGTTGCACACCCGAGGTTCAGAAGCCTTCCTTCCGCCAGCACCATCACACTGTGTCCATCCGGAAACACCCATTCGTCGTATTGGGGCTTGATATTAATGTTCTTGATCCCCGGGATCTTTTTCAGACCGGCCATATCGATTTCATTGTCAAAATGGCCAATATTACCCACGATGGCCTTGTCTTTCATCCTGGACATGTGCTCAGCTGTGATGACGTTGAAATTCCCGGTGGTGGTGATAAAAATATCGGCTGTCCCGATCACATCTTCCAGTGTGGTCACCTGGTATCCTTCCATTGCAGCCTGCAGGGCGCAGATCGGATCGATTTCCGTGATGATGACGCGGCATCCCTGTCCCCGGAGAGCCTGGGCGGATCCCTTTCCTACTTCACCGAAACCGCAGATGACGGCGACTTTGCCGCCCAGCATGACATCAGATGCCCGGCAGAGGCCATCTGGTAAGGAATGTCGGCAACCATAGGTATTGTCAAATTTACTCTTGGTCACGGAATCGTTTACATTGAAAGCGGGAAACAACAGTTCACCGGACTCCTGCATGGCATAAAGCCGATGAACACCCGTTGTCGTCTCCTCGCTGACACCCAGCATCTTTTTGGCGACTTCTGTCCAGCGTTTCGGGTTTTTATCCAGCTCTTTCTGCAACATATTAAGAATGACACCCCACTCTTCTGGGTCATTGTCCGGATCAAAAGCCGGGATTTTGCCTGCAGCTTCAAACTGCGCGCCTTTATGTACCACCAGTGTTGCGTCGCCCCCGTCATCAACGATCAGGTGCGGCCCGGAACCGTCTGGCCACAACAGGGCCTGTTCTGTACACCACCAGTATTCCTCCAGCGTTTCCCCTTTCCAGGCAAATACTGGGGTGCCCTGGGGGTTGTCTGTTGTTCCCTGGGGTCCGACAACAACTGCTGCTGCTGCATGATCCTGTGTGGAAAAAATATTGCAGCTGACCCAACGCACATCTGCACCCAGTGCAACAAGTGTTTCAATTAAAACGGCAGTTTGAATGGTCATATGGAGACTACCCATGATCTTGGCGCCAGCCAGCGGCTTTTCTTTTCCAAATTTCTCTATAATTGCCATCAAGCCTGGCATTTCCTGTTCGGCCAACCGGATCTCTTTACGTCCATATTCGGCCAGATTGATGTCGGCAATTTTATAGGCCGGTCTTTGTTCGTCGGTGGTTACAAATATTTTATTCATTGTTGCTCTCATTTTTCAATTAGATAGGTTCCCGATTGGTCAGAGGGGTAAGAAGGCTTTCCGCAAAACATTATCCCTCTATTATAAAAAGTGGAAGTCAAACTGTCACGTTCTATCTCAGCCATGGGTGCACCCAATATGTGTGGGTACCTGTAAGCGGAAAGAGGTTGTTTGTTCAGAAAACCTTGGAAGCCAGGGATGGATTCCAGGAGCGCCAAGGATGGATGCATGCGTTTTTCTGAATAAATAACCTCTTGAAGCGGTTATGATCA
>JAHJRI010000286.1 GCA_018830885.1 bacterium
ATAACCGCTTCAAGAGGTTATTTATTCAGAAAAACGCCTGAATCCATCCTTGGAGCTTCTGGAATCCATCCCTGGCTTCCAAGGTTTTCTGAACAGACAACCTCCTTCCGCTTACAGGAACCCGCACATATTTGGTGCACCCAGTAGTGGCGGCGGTTGGACATCACCGTCCTGAACATGTATACTATATGGTCGAAACAATGGGTTTGGAACCGACAATCGATCAACCTTGGCCAAACGACGCACAGTGGGAATAATGCCGAAACCAGCCAGCGAAAAGATAACGATTTTACTCATCAGCATCCATGGACTTATTCGTGGAAAAAATCTGGAACTGGGACGAGATGCTGACACCGGCGGGCAGACAAAATATGTGCTGGAATTGACAAAAGCGCTTGCCAGACGACCGGAAGTGGAGCGAGTCGACCTGATGACCCGACGTATCATTGATGAAGCCGTCAGTGATGACTATGGTCAAATGATAGAGCCTCTGAGCGACAATGCCCGGATTGTCAGAATTGAATGCGGACCGGAAGGTTATATATTCAAGGAGGCGCTGTGGGACTACCTGGATATTTTTAGGGACAACGCCCTCCAGTATATATACAAACAGGAAAAACCGCCCGATATTCTCCACAGCCACTACGCCGATGCCGGTTACGTTGCCACCCGGCTTTCCCATCAGCTTGAAATTCCACTGATCCATACCGGTCATTCCCTCGGACGGATAAAGCGGAAGCGACTCCTGGCGAGTGGTGTCTCGGGGGTTGACATTGAGGAACGCTATAAGATGGCTCGCCGTATCAATGCAGAAGAGGAGACACTGGCAACGGCAGAACGGGTTATTACCAGCACCAGCCAGGAGATTCACAGTCAGTATGCGCAGTACGATTATTACAATCCTGACCAGATGCGCATGATTCCGCCGGGAACAGATCTGGAAAAATTCCATCACCCTGACGGAACCGAGTTTGAAAGTACGATTTACCATCGGATCAAGCCCTTTCTGAATGACCCGGAAAAACCGATGATTCTGGCACTGTCAAGACCGGATTATCGTAAAAACATGCACACCCTGGTCGAAGCCTACGGGGAGTCGGAAAAACTGCAGGAATTGGCCAACCTTGTGATTGTGGCAGGGACCCGAGACGATATCAAGGATTTGGAACCCGGCTCCCAGGAAGTATTGACCGAACTGCTGCTGACGATTGATCGGTATGACCTGTATGGTAAGGTTGCCTATCCGAAGTACCACAGTTCTGATGAAGTCCCCGTATTATACCGGCTGGTTGCTTTGTCGCGGGGCATATTCGTCAATCCTGCCCTGACAGAGCCATTCGGCCTGACCCTGATTGAAGCAACTGCCAGCGGTGTGCCCATTGTGGCAACGGAAGACGGGGGCCCCGTCGATATCATCAAGAACTGCCAAAACGGCTATCTGATAGATCCCCTTGATAAGGAACAAATCACAGATTCCGTGTTGAAGTTGCTGACTGAAGAAAAACGCTGGCAGGCGTTTTCGAAAAACGGATTGGAGAGCATTCGCCGTTACTATTCCTGGGAATCTCATGTGGCAACGTATCTCGATTTGATCCGACCCATTATCGACAGAAGCGAACCGCTGGAACGGTTACCTGTCGGCCGGCGTGCCATTTTATATCACAATGGTGCCATTGTTTCGGATATTGACCAGAATTTACTGGGTGATAAACATGCGCTGGATTCCTTGATCCATATTTTACATGAGAATCGAAAAACCATTGCCTTTATCATTGCAACAGGACGGCGTCTGGATTCAGCCCTGACCGTCCTGCGGAAATTTCAGATTCCGCAACCGGATGTGCTGATAACCAGTTCGGGAACAGAGATATACTATGCACCGAACCTGATACAGGATGAGGCCTGGGCAAACCACATTGATTACCAATGGCACAAAAATTATGTCTTCCGTCTTCTGTCAGAACTGCCCGGACTTTCGCTTCAGCCCCGCACTGAGCAGAGCGCTTTTAAAGTCAGCTACTATTATGATATTCAAAAAGGGCCCTCTGTTGATGAAATCCGCGGACTCCTGTTGCAGAATGAACAAAACGTGAATGTGATTTTTTCTTTTGGACAGTTTCTGGATATTGTTCCCGTCAGGGCTTCCAAAGGGTATGCCATTCACTGGATATCCGACCTATTCGACATATCGCTGGATCATTTTCTTATCGCCGGTGGGAGTGGATCGGATGAGGATATGATGCGCGGCAAAACACGATCCATTGTCGTGGCTAATCGACACTGCGAGGAGCTTTCAGACCTTGCGAATACGGACTCCATCTATTTCTCCAAAGAACATTTCGCCGCAGGGATTCTGGATGGTATCAGACACTATGATTTTCTGACCCTGTGTGGCTGACAGGACCGGGTTCCTTTGCGGGGGGCCTGATTGATTGAAAACCAGGATGGATCATCATGCTGAAACTCATTTGCACGGATCTGGACAGAACGCTTATCCCGAATGGCGACCAGCCCGAATCACCGGGAGCCAGGGATCGTTTTGCACAACTGGTTTCCGACAACGATATGTTTCTCACATATGTTACCGGTCGGGATCAGGCTTCGGTCAAGGAGGCCATAGCGACATTCCGCCTGCCGGTTCCGGATTTTGTGATTGCAGATGTGGGTACATCCATTATTCAGGTTTCCAATGCAAGCTGGAACAGGGTGACTGAATGGGACGAGAGGCTGGCAAAAAGCTGGGCCGGGGGGGAATCCGGACGGATTTCAGAATTGCTGCTGGATATGGAGGCGCTCCAACTGCAGGATATAGAAAACCAGAAACCGCATAAATTGAGTTACTATGTTCAGGTTGATAATGATATTGATGCCATCATCGGTGAAATTGGCAATCGATTGAAGCGAGCGGGTATTCGGACAAATATTATCTGGAGCATCGACCCGGCCACCCGGACAGGATTGCTGGATATCCTGCCCGATGTGGCCAACAAACGAAAAGCCATTGAGTTTCTGATGGATCTGCAGGGCTTTTCACTGGATAACACCCTTTTTTCGGGGGACAGTGGGAATGACCTGGATGTGTTGATCAGTCCCATCAAATCCGTGCTGGTAGCGAACGCAGATCCCGAAACCAGGGAAAAAGTCCGTTTGAAAGCCGGAGAAAATATGAAGCGTGTTTACATCGCTTCTGGCATGGGAACGATGAATGGTAATTATTCTGCTGGCATATTGGAAGGTATCTATCACTATTTTCCGGCACTCAAAGATCAATAAAATGGTTGTCACTATTCACCTGTATCGCCCCAAAGGTATTGTGTTTCAAGAAACGCATGAATCCTCCTGGAGCTCCTGGAAGCCATCCTTGGCTTCCAAGGTTCTTGAAACACAATATCTTCGGGGCTGCGGGGAAATCGAACTGGATAGATACAAAGGTTTAAGGGGCATCAACAACCAGCGACAGATCTTTCTACCCACCATTTTTAGATAACTGGAAACAGCTCATGTATGAACAATATTCTCACGCCATTTTAAACGAAATTCTCAACGAATTGAAACCCGAGATTCGGGAGCAGGAACTGCATCATTTTTATACACGGCTGGGAGCCAATTTCTACAGTTTGTTTCTGATTTTCCAGCAGTTGTACGGAAAGCGCCCCGACTTCAGGGATCAGTTGCTGCGCCTGGTGGAGACCATGGCGCGTCAATATATCGAACGATCTGAAAAGCTGAAAAAAACGGATCTTGAGCGGGAAAGGGATTTTAACTGGTTTCTGCACCAGAAATGGGTCGGTATGACCCTGTATGCGGATGGATTTGCCAATGACCTGAAAGGGTTGCAATCCAGACTGGATTATTTTGAAGAGCTGGGGATCAATCTCGTTCACATCATGCCCATTCTGAAATGTCCGCAGGAAAATAACGATGGTGGCTATGCGGTCAGTGATTTCAGAAACCTGAATGAACATATCGGCTCACTGGACGACCTGAGTGATCTGGCTTTCGAAATGCGGGCGCGCGGTATTCTGCTGGTACTGGATGTTGTGGTCAACCATGTATCCAACGAACATCGATGGGCCCAGCAGGCACAGGCAAACAACAAGAATTTTCAGGATTACTTCTATATATTCAAGGATCGTGAGATTCCGGATATG
>JAHJRI010000287.1 GCA_018830885.1 bacterium
CAGTTTTGAATAGCGAAAGAAAAGAAAAAGGGCAGTAATGAGAACAATGGCCACGACAAATGTTAATACCTCCATCATACTGATAAACAAACCACCCCAGTTTAAGGCATCATACGGGCCGATGGGAAACGGCAGCGCATCACTTTCCGCTCCGAATTTCCAGGAAACAAACCCGAGAATGATCATCTCGACACCCATGGTGATGATGATCATGCCGAGATGAGAAGCCTCTTTGGCCCTTCTGATGATGGTGAATTCAATAAAGAATCCGACAAGAACAGTGAATACGGTGGCAAGGATAAATGCGAGCAAATAGGGAAAATGGTAGAATTTCAAAAGGGTATAGGTAAAATAAGCTGTAATTAATGCCATCTCACCCTGGGTGAAATTCATGATATCAGAGGTCTTGTAAATAATAACCAGTGAAAGACCCATCAGTGCATAGGTGCTGCCAACCCCAATTCCACTGAGTATGACTTGTAGAAAATCAAGCATTGTTGACCTCCTTTGTTAAAATGGCCATGTGTTCCAGTATTTCTTAATACGGAGCCAGAATCCATAAATACCAAGCGGTTCAAACATCATGATGAGAAGCAGGATGGTACCGTAGATAATAAATTGAATATTCGATACGCCGGTGACTGAAAAATAGCTCATGGAAAGCGATTTCAACCACTCCCCCAAATAGGGCACGCTGAGAATGTTACGCAGCTGCAGGTCCAGCAGGCTGATCAGGATGGCGCCTGAAATCGACCCGATGATCGTCCCGAGTCCACCGACGACGATCATTACCACAAACATGATGGAGAGATACATACTGAAGATTTCCGGCTCAATAAAACGCAACACAAATGCGTACAGCCCACCGGCAACGCCTGCATAAAAGGCGCTGATGGCAAAGGCCAGGGTTTTGTACAAAACCAGATTGACCCCCATGGTTTCAGCTGCGATATCTGAATCCCGAATGGCATTCAGCGCCCGTCCGGTTCTTGTTTTTAAAATGTTACGGGCCATCAAGGCCATGAAAACCATGAGCGGAATCAGAAAAATATAAAAGTCCTTATCAGTATCTAAATGCCAGGAACCAATAATCAACTCGGGTGCATGGAGGCCTTGACGCCCGCCCAGGAATTCGATGCGCCCGATGATAATTGTCATTCCCACCCCGAAAGCAAAGGTGGCAATAGCCAGATAAGGACCGGAGAGCCTCAGGGCCGGAAAACCGATCAAAAAACCGAAGAGAGCGGTCAACAATCCGGCTAAGAGCAGGGCGAGCAGAAACGGCAGATGTGCCCTGGTCATCAAGACGACGGTTGTGTATGCGCCAACGGCGTAAAACCCCGAATGCCCCAACGATGCCAGACCCGTGCTTCCCATCAGTATGTTCAGTCCGAGAACGACCAGGATATTGATGGCAATATAGTTCGCGACATAGATATAATAATTGCTGCTGAATATCGGAAACAGAACCAGAAAGACGATCAACACAACAAACCAGGCACGGGCTGTCCATGACTTGAGGAACTGAACATCTTCATAATAGTTTTCTTTTATATTCACGTCTCAAAACTCCTGGAAAACGGACCCGATTTTAAAACGGGTCAAATGCGAACCTGCATGCCCAGGTCGATTGACCATTAACACAAGATGGAATAGTCACTGTTCATCAGAAATCGCGCCAAAGCCGCTGTGTTTCAGGAAACGCATCAATCCATCCATGGAGCTCCGGAAACCCTCCCTGGCTCCCAAGGTTCCTGAAACACAGCACCTTTGGCGCTTAATGGAAATCTTGCTGAATAATCACATTAAATAACCCTATCTCTGGATTTATCCGATCAGAATAAAAAAGGTTCCAGAATAAAAACCAAACGTTTGTTAGAATTTATTTAGATGGTCCTTCACTTCTTTGTCAAGAAAAAAGATAATGGCATCGCGATTTATTTCCTGATTCAAATTCAGAGGGTTAAGAACCGGTTAACACGCGGTGCATCTATTTCCGCAGATGTTGATATTTTTCAAAGACAACAGGAAAAAACCGGTTAGAATCTAAGATACCCGCCGTCGATGATAACCGAATCCCCGGTGTGATATGCGCTGGCATCACTGGCAAAATAAACGGCTATGGGGCCAAAATCTTTTGGCACACCCCAGCGACGTTGAGGGATGCGCTGCATCACCGCCATTTTTACTTTTTCATCGGCTTCTTCCAGGGCGATCATTTCTGTATCGATGAAGCCTGGAAGAATTGCATTGGCCCTGATGTTGTAGCGGGCGTATTCTACGGATAGGGACCGGATCAGAGCCGTCAGACCGGCCTTGGTTGAAGCATAGTGTTCACCTCTCGGTTGACCGGAAACGGCAGCGATACTGCTGGTCGCAATCAACGAGCCCGTGATTTTATCATCAATCATATGCCGGATGGCCGCTCTGAAAGTATAGAACACCCCTTCCATATTGATATTGAATACGCTCCGCCACTCCTCGATCGTCATTTTATGAAAAGGGGTTGTTCGGGGGGAGATGGCAGCATTGGCGAAGCAGGTGGTTACCATTCCCAGGGTTGCGACGGTTTTTGCAAAGCATTCCTCCACCTGCTGTTCATCCGCAACATCACATTTCAGGGCCAATACGCGACGATCATATTTTTTAAGCTTTTTAGCGGCTGCCTCGTTTTTTTCTTCGTTTCTTCCCCAGATACAGACATCGGCACCTGCTTCTGCCATGGCCTCAGCCATTCCCAGGCCAATGCCACCATTACCACCGGTTACCAGGGCAACTTTTCCTTCAAGATTGAATAACGATGTGGCCATTATTGTTCTCGGTTGTCTTGTTACTAGAGATTCAATGTCATTTAGTTACGCCGCTTGCTGCGTGTCTGCGATGGACCTGTTTGAATTGCTTGGAGAAGTTTCTTAGATGATCTGAACGAAGCGAAGCGACCGAGGGCCCAATTGTTTGAGCAAAGCGAGTTTTGGGCTCTCAGCGAAGCAAGTTTTAGATCATCTTGAAACGGATCCGCAATTGGAACGGGTCCATTGCAG
>JAHJRI010000288.1 GCA_018830885.1 bacterium
ATCTCTCAGTCCCCTGATTGAGGGGTTTTAGAGAAAAACACAAAAATGCTCCCTTTAACCATATGTTATTCTTGGTAAATAGCTTTTCGGCTGAGGTCTAACTACCTGGAAGAACGGGGCATTGCCAGTGTCGGGTCCATCCTGACCCGCAATTTCAGAGACAATAACAAATATGTCAAAGACATGCCGGGATCCGGCTACCATATCGATAGATCGACACCAGAGGGCATGCTGGACAGCATAGCCCAGATGAACGCCCGTCTGCCCATGGTGCGGTCCATCCGGGGACCTTACGATAAAAAAGGGATGTGGCTGGAGGAAACACTGGTCTGCGCGAAAATGTACAATGCGGACTGTATCATATATAACGGTACACCGGGTTGCCGGAATACCTGGGGGATGGTGAAACCGTTCACCCGGGATGTCGAAAAACACGGCTATCCCTGCCATATCATGAATGACGATGCATTTGATGACCGGGTTGAGTCCTGGGAAGCGACCCGTGAACGGCTGGACGAATTTTTTAAGATCAGGGGGTTGTTATGAGTATTGTCGCAGGGTGTGATGTCGGTTCCCTGACGTCAAAAGCCGTCATCATGAAAAACAGAAAAATTATCGGCAGCCATATCATTAAATCAAAGCCCCGCCCCGGTGAGTCGGCCAATACGGTTCTGGAGGGGGCACTGTTGTCCGCCGGAGTGGCAAAGGAAGAGATCCAGTACTGTATCGGCACCGGCTACGGTCGGGAAAAAATCGAATTTGTAGACGAGGTGGTATCGGAAATCAGGTGCCATGGAAAAGGGGCGCGCTGGATGCTGCCAACTGCTGAAATCGTGATTGATATCGGCGGACAGGACTGCAAAACCATGAAGCTTGACAAGGATGGGAATGTGAGCCGGTTTTCCGCCAATGACAAATGTGCGTCCGGAACCGGACGGTTTCTGGAGGTGATGGCCAGGGTCCTGAATGTGGACATTGAAGAACTGGGCAGACTTTCCGCCAAGGCCAGGGATCCGATCACGCTGGCTTCCACCTGCACCGTCTGGGCCCAGGCGGATGTCATCAAATACCTCAACTCCGGGGTTCCCATTGAGGATATCGGCGCCGGCATCAACAGCGCAATGGCCAGCCGGGTGGCAATCCTGGTGAATACCATCAAACCCGAAGGGGACATCTTCATGACCGGCGGTGTAGCCAAAAACATCGGGGTGGTGGAAACGCTCGAGAAACTGGTCGGCAGACGCATTAAAAAGACCCGCCGGGCCGACCCCCAGATGGCCGGCGCTATTGGCGCGGCACTGCTGTCGCTGGAAAAAATCAACGGATCCGAAAAACCGGAATCAATGAACACTGACTTCACGTCTCAACCCTCAGTTCAGGAGAGATCATCATGATCGTAGCGGGATGCGACATTGGTTCCCTGACGGCCAAAGCCGTCATTATGGAAAATGGCAACATACTGGCGGATGCAGTGATGCGGGCCAAAACCCGTCCATCGGAGTCGGCGGTTGAGGTGATGCAGATGGCGTTGGAAAAAGCGAAGCTGACCATGGATGATATCAAATATGTTGTCGGAACCGGATATGGCCGGGAACAGATCCCTTTTGTGGATCAGGTTGAATCGGAGATCTCCTGTCATGCCAAAGGCGCCTGGCAGATTATGCCGTCTGTGCGTATGATCATCGATATCGGCGGTCAGGATGCCAAGGCTACCCGCCTGGATGATAATGGCAATGTGGCCCGCTACATATACAATGACAAATGTGCGTCCGGAACCGGACGGTTTCTGGAGGTAATGGCGGAAGCGCTGGAAGTGCCCCTCGAAAAACTGGGAGAGCTCGCGGCAACGTCAACTGAAAAACTGAGCATTTCCAACCAGTGTGTCATTTTCGCAGAAACCGAGGTGGTTTCTCTGGTGAATGAAGGCAAGGAAATCGCCGATATTCTCAATGCGCTGCATCACTCCCTGGCCAAACGGGTGTCATCCCTGGCCAGGAGCATTGATGTCAGAACAGATGTGGTTATGACCGGCGGGGTCGCGAAAAATGTGGGTGTATTCAACGCCCTTTCCGAAGCACTGGGCCTGCCGTTAAAGGCCTTGTCCGGTGTTGATCCCCAGCTTATGGGAGCCCTGGGGGCCGCTTATTACGCCGCTGAAAAGGTCGGGGAAATGAAGGATGCAGGTATTGAATTAAGGGGACACAATACTTAATTGCCAAACCATTTCTATTGCTCCAATGCGGACTGCAGTCATTACGTTTTGTGTCCCCTTAATTCGCCATCGTATTTGTGCCGTTAAGTAACCAGTGTGTCACGATTGATAATGCTATTCTCAAATTCAGCATCCAGTCATGATCAATCTGTCATTGAACTCATTCTCGACGGCCCTCCATGGCCGTCTTCCGAGGGCGGTCGTTGACTTCGCCATCCTGGCGAAGCTTAACCTCTCCCAACCCGTTCAATAACAGACCGACTATGACTTTCGCAGGGTAACCGGAGAAAATGGTTTCCGAGGGAATAGTAATTTCCAGACAGGATAAAACAGAAACCTTTATGGGACTTTTTGACAAACAAGTTACCGCTTTCAGGAGGTTCCTTGACGATAAACGACGTCAGGGAATTGTTTCGGAATTTCCGGAGGTCAATGACGCCAGCTGGCCCAGCGACCGAAACCGGAACCTGGTGCTCAGTCATGACACGGCAGTTGAACTCGGCAATCCCAGAGACGCCTCCACCTCCTTTCTGATGTGGGTGAATGAGCCGGAAAAGGTCAACAATAGGCAGATTACGATTGTAGGGCCGGACCTCCCGGAGCTGAGCGGCAGGCAGGTCTCTTTCGGGAAAATCGTGATCGTCGGTGCAGCGGATTTTGATGCGGACAACAGTTATGATCGGTACCGGGAGCTGGAACTGTTGCGTTACGATATCCACCTGAAAGGCTACATGATGCGCGGCGTATCCCAGCAGCAGAGGGAGTGGAGCCGGGTGAGTGTGGATGCGGTTAGCGGGGGATTTTCCTTCAAACACCTCGGTCAGGCATTGATAGCTGAGTTTTCGCAAATCAGCTATGTCCGGTCCGTAGAGACGGTTTTTATCACCGCCAGCCGGGAGGCTGTCCTGGAAACCAAAGCTATTGCGGACGATGTGTTCAGGCTGATCAGCGCCATGAATAAAATGACAGAGGAACTGTCGTTTGACTGTGATTCCTGCGATTACAATGATGTTTGCGGGGATGTGGCGGAACTTCGATCCATGCGGAAATCAATCAAAAACAAGGAGCGTGAAACCCATGCCTGAATCAGCCAACCACAAGACGTCGGTTATTGCCCTGTGCGGCAAGGGCGGCGTCGGCAAAACGTCCCTGAGCGCAACCATTGTTAAAATCCTCTCTTCAGATCCGGACGTTAAGGTGCTGGCAATCGATGCCGACCCGTCGGTGGGACTGGCAACCGCCCTGGGGATAGAGGTCACCAAAACCGTGGATGATATCCGGAATGAACTGATCCAGCGGGTAGCTTCGGGAGCGTCTGCCGATAAAAAACAGATGCTTTCCATGCTGGATTATGAAATGTTTTCCGCCCTGAAAGAGAAGCAGAACGTTGCGTTCCTGGCCATCGGCCGGCCGGAAAAGGAGGGGTGTTATTGCCAGGTCAACAGTATTTTAAAAGACCTGATCGGGTCCATGGCAGTGAATTTTGATTTCGTGGTCATTGATGGCGAGGCCGGTATTGAGCAGATAAATCGACGCGTCATGGAGCGGGTCACCCACCTGATCCTGGTTTCGGATGCTTCACGAAAAGGAATCAATGTGGTTCAGACCATCAAGGAGATCTCCGATTCCGCCATCGCTTACGAAAAAGCAGGACTGATCCTGAACCGCCTGAGAAGCGCCGAAGAGGCAGAAACCCTTGCGATACCACCGGAGCTCAATTACCTGGGATGGATTCCGGAAGATAACACCCTCCGCACTTTCGATATCGAGGGGCGAAGCATCCTCGAGATTGACGACTCTCCTGTCATCACTGCAGGGAGAAACTGCCTGGCCAAAATGGGGCTGTGGCCGAAAACCGATCAACAACCGGGAGTCTGAGATGAACAACCCTGCTTCCTAAGGGCACCTTGATTCGTTTCTCACCTCCGAGGTCGGTCGTTGACATCGCCGTTAAACTTCTATCATTTATGCGGCATAACCTGCTAAACAGGGTGCGCAACCTAAATGACAGGTCCTTGTGCTAAACAGGTTATTTGGAAACCGATCTGCAGAATAAGTACTTTATCACCTTCGGTCTATGCAGCACCCAGATATTTGGACAGATTTTTTGAGATCAGATATTCCTGAAACAGAATTCATTATTCCTTTGGCAAGAAAAACTTGATCGTTGCACCATTAGGGTCCTCTTCTGCCCAAATCTTACCACCGTGATCTTCGATGATTTTTCTGCAAATCGGAAGTCCAAGTCCGGTTCCACCAGCACCCGTCTTTGTGGTAGAACTTTGAACAAACGGATCGAAAATAGATTCGAGTTCGTCAGTCGGAATCAAGATCCCTCTATTTTTAACTGTCACTATAAATTTATCCTCAGTGTCTTCAAATGACACTTTTATCACCGAATTTTTATCAGAGTACCTGATTGCATTGGAGAACAGGTTCGAGACTACCTGTTTTATCTTGTCTAGATCAAATAAAATATTCGCTTTTTCAATCTCCCCAATCTGCCAGGAAAGGTTTTTTTCATTTGCCCATATAGAGAATTCTGTTTTTATTTCTTCGAACACTGAATTCATGTTCCAGATATTTTTGTTGTACTCCATTTTGTTTGCCTGAAGTTTTGATAGATCTAAAAGATCATTTAACAGCGTCAATAATCGGCTGCCACTAATATAGATATTCTTGAAGAATCCGATGAGTTTTTCACTATCTTTTCGGTCAAAATTTTTATACCCGAAATCTGAATAACTCAAAATCGAATGCATGGGGGTTCTGAGTTCATGGGATATGTTGGCAAGAAATTCACTTTTTAACCGGTTTGCCTGTTCTGCCTTATCTTTTGCAATTGTCAGTTCTTTGGTCCTTTCACGTACTTCCTGTTCCAGTAACCGTTCATACTGTTTGAGATGTGATATATCGGTAAAAATCGCAACGGATTTGCTAAATATCCCATTTTCTAAAATCGGTGTTGATGATAAAAGTACACTCAACTGACCACCGTCCTTCTTTATTACTTCGACCTCACAAGATGAGACTTCTCCTTTTTTGACTTTCTCATGGTGCATGTACAGCAAACCCAGACTTTCTTCAGTGAACAAACTGGTAACAGGGTGACCGATGAGTTCCTTTTCAGAGTACCCCAATGTTTCACAAATCATTCTATTTACATAGATTAGTTCAAAATGCGCATCGTTTATCGTTAACCCCTCATTCATATGCTCCACTACCGTGCGAAACTTCTCCTCAGATTCTTTTAGTGCTTTTTCTGCGTGTTTGCTTTCTGTAATATCGTTTAAAAAATATAGATATGCAGGTTCTCCCTCCCAAATAACTTCCACATAGAATAATTTTACTAATATTATCTTTTGGGATTTTGAGACGATGGAGATTTCAAAAGACCTTTCCGGATTTGTATTTTCCTCTCTCCTACTCCATTTTGAAATTGCTTCATTTAAGTCAAATGGTGCGATCAAATCGACAAAAGTGAGATTGATGATTTCGTCTTTTCTGTATTCCGATTTCTGCACAGCCATTTGATTCGCATAAATCACTTTCATATCTCTGACAACAACGATGGCAACCGGAGACGTATCAATAAAAGACCGATAATTGCTCTCAGCTTCTTTAAGAGACTGGACGACTTTCTTTTGACCGGTAATATCGGTTGCACTGCCAACAATTGAAACCGTTTTTCCATCAACAACAATGGGTGACTCTCGAATTTCTAACCAGACCTTGTTACCATTTTTGTGTATTAACTCCAATTCATAGGCAGGTTGTCTGACACCGGTTTCAATTGCTTTTTGGGTAATGACTAAACCAATCTTATTTATTGGATGATCTGATGCCAGTTCAACCCATTTTACCTTTATCTCTTCAGGGTCATAACCGAGCATATCCTGACATTGTGGACTAACATACGTTAACAAATGATCCGTGGTATGGGTGTAGAAGAGGTTTGTGCTGTGCTCTACGATATTTCTTAATGATGTTTCAACTTTTTTCCGCTCAGCATCTACCTTTGAAACATGTAATGCCATTTCAATGGTCACGTGCAAATCCCGTTCTTGTATGGGTTTAAGGAGGTATCCGAATGGCATTGTCAATTTTACTTTTTCAAGTCTCTTTTCATCCAAATATGCTGTCAGAAATATGATTGGAATCTCGAATTGCTTCCGGATTCTTTCTGCCGTTGCAATTCCGTCCATCTCACCTCTAATATGAATATCCATCAGAATGATGTCCGGTTTTTCATTTTTTGTTACTTCCAGTGCTTTGTCACCGGTGTCAACAATCTGAATAACCTGATATCCGTGTCTTTGCAGGATGTCTTGAGTTGCTATTGCGATAATGGATTCGTCTTCAACGATAAGGATTCGTGCTTTTTCCATGATCTGATCAATACTAATTTGCGCCAATATATATTATATCTGGGTGTATCCGAGTTTCCCAAATCAGGTAGTTTCAGTCAAATAGCGTGTTAGTTAGCAGAAATAAAGGAGTAGAGGGGAAAAACGCTAAATGTGCTATTTCAGTGAATTTTGATGACGAAAAGGATGTAGAAAACTATA
>JAHJRI010000289.1 GCA_018830885.1 bacterium
GCAGCGAATGCCTCGGCACCTGCGGTAAGGTGTTCAAGGCCGTCGGGGTGGCGATTCCACCGACCATTCGTGAGCTCTGATCCCCAAAAACTGACAAATGTAGTGCCAACAACTTTTTCATGGGGTGTATTTGTCTGAAATATTGTTCTTATTTTTTTTCAACTGTTAAACTTGAGTGAGAATCAATTTTTACCAATACATCAAAGATCGGATTTCAGGAAACTACATCATGCCTTCATTGTCCTCTGTTATTGAAGAACGTGCTCAAATCGCCCAATTGGGAACATCTTGGGTATCCTCCTGTTAGAAAAACTCCCGCAGTTACTAAAATATACTCGTCAACACCACCTGCTTTGTACGTCAATGGAGGTTTGCTTCTTTCTTTTTTCAATTCTCACTTGATCGGCTTGCAGCTGTGATATAAGATCAACGAACAATTCGTTTTACTTGCCGCGGAATGTTTGTCCTCTGATTAAGTGTAATGGTGGGCCTTATATGCTCAGCCATCGATTATTGAGCTGATACCAAATTAGCTGGGTTGGCCATGATTTGATTCAGTTGAAAAATAGTAAAATAATTGAGAACTGGTCTGTTTGTGATGAACTTGAATTAATGAAGAAGATGGGAGTTATACCGTCTCAGGAATAATACGAAGCAGGAGGAAGAAAACTTTTAACGGATGTTTGCAGCCGATGGCACCTGTAGTTTTGTGATCTGTTGTTTTCCCGGTGCTTCACTATGTATTAGTGCTACGAACTGGGTTAAGTGTGTGCCACGGCTGAAACTAGTGTTGGAGCTATGTGGACATACCGCCTGTCTCCCCAAAAAAAAAGGTCGACAGGCGGCCCGCTCAACAGTGCCCGTTATATTCAAAAAAAAATCTTATGGCTAAAAAAGAATTCACATTATTGAGTGAGTATTTGTATTGGTCATACGCAAACTTAGCTATGGCACATGCCGCTGTTAGTAAAAATGCTGAAAAATACATTCAAATCAGTTACATTATCAGAGCCAGGTTATTTAAAGGGTTAATGCAGCAAACAATGAATATTGGATCAATCATTGATGATGAAAGATTAAAAATGAAATTACCTCAGATTTGTTCATATTGTGGTAGTGCAGATAATCTTTCTGTTGATCATCTGATTCCAAAGTTCAAAGGTGGTGAGGAAACCGGTGATAATTTTGTTTGGGCCTGCAGACAGTGCAATAGTTCGAAAAATAAGACTGATTTAATGGAGTGGTACAATAAAAAAGGAACATTTCCTACTCTATTGTTATTAAGGCGATATTTGAAGATCATTATTGATTACTGTATAAAAAGTGGTCTTATGAACATATCCTTGGATGAAGCAAGATTATTGACACTTCCGTTTAATCTTGAATCTATTCCGCAGGTCTATCCTAAGCCCTCAGAGCTAAAACTATGGATAACTGAAATAAAAGTATAAATCGGGTAGCCGGAGGTTTTTCTCCTCCAGCCCCCACAACACCTAAAAATTAATATTTTCTCCATTATGGGCTGACGACCGACCATACTCCCCGCAAACCCAATAATAATAACAAATTTACAATTTCCACCAAATTACCCCCAATTTACTCCATTTCTATTGCAGCACTCGCTGTAACCGTATCAAATCATAGTTATTTCTTTGTTTACTAAAAGTTTTGTCTGGAGGTTCGAGTGTCCCGGAAGTTACTTTTAGTTCGCATATGATAACTACAGAATGGGCTAAATAGGGCTGACAAAATGGACAGAAATTTTCCTTGTGGGTCATTCGAAATAATTCAGGCAGTACCGGATGTTGGTTTGTTTTAGTGGCTTGGAGGATTTAAAAAATAGGATCTTAACTGAGATGAAGATCATTTCGTTCATTACCGAAGTCAATATCATTAAAAAGGTACTAAAACATCTGGACCTCTGGAATGATGAATCCTCAAGAGACCCGCCTGTCATGCCAGACATTCCGAGCGAGATCGGGTACGTCCCCGTCGATGATGGCTGGAGTCAGCCAGGTTCGGACCTTGTTGGTTAAGTCTTCCGAAAACTCACTTTTCGAAGACTGTCAAATTTCATCTAAAAATTCGGGGTTTCACAATTATAGCTCAACCTCCTCCCTTTTTTGTTTCATTTCTGTGGGTTTTTAGCCCCTCCACACCCACAAATGTCTCAGATTTTGTTGTCTCCCCTCAAACTGACAGAAAAATGATTTGACTCAGTAAAAGTGATTTGACTCAGTAAAAGCAATTTATTATCATATACTCCGGTATTGTGCCGATAGAGTCCATGAGAAGAGTTTATCTTTTTTATGGTTTGTTTTTTTCAAGGAGTAGGTATGAAGAAAAGTTTCTTAATTATGATGGCAATATTTTTGTGACCAGTGTTGGTGCCTATACACCACAGCAGAAAAAAGAATTTTTGAGTTTTATGAAGAGAGCCTGTGGAGGAGAAAATAGTTGTTACTTCAAAGCTGAGGAAGCGATTGAGGACACAAAGAAATTTGAATTGAAACGGGATGGAGAAGAGGAGATCCATCGTTTCAGTTTGCGGCGGATTTACCTCTGGAACCACTCCAGTAACAGGAGAGCACTTGGGCTTTCATGGTCTGACCCATCTAAAATGACGATAGAGGATTGTGCTTTGGCTATCTTGAGCAGGTGGGGTGCTTCCGAGAACGCGTTCAAGCATATCCAGGAAAGACACCCTTTCCACTATCATCCGGGGTTCAAGAAAACAGAAAGCAACAATCAGCAGATTGCCAATCCTGAGATCAAGGAGAAGAAGAGCTTAATTGCCAAGTTGAACAGGGAAATAGGTCGCTTTCGAATTGAACTGAGTAAAACCAAAGAAGCAAAAAACAAAGACGGCAGTCTCAGGAAAAACAACAAACATACGAAGCTAAAGAAACAGATCGAACAAAGTGAACACGAACTTGTGGTAGCCCGCGAAGAAGCAAAACGTCTTCCTGAGAGTATCGACATATCCGGCCTGGAAAATTACGACTCCTTCAAGGAAATTGATAATGAGGGCAAGTATTTGTTCGACTTTGCAACCAGTTCGGTCTGGAACGCCAGAAAATGGATGGTGGATGTTCTAAAACCGTTTTACACCGATTTTCGCGCCGGTTTTAACCGTCAAACCGTATAAGAATTTGACGGGTCCGGGCGTTATTTGAATTTCAAGTCAATCCGGCAATCCTCTAACCATGAAAGCGTTGTTGGAAGACGGTGCCAGGGAACATCCCTTAAAATGGGATTATGAGCTTTACGGGGATAGGTGACGGTCAGTTTGTCTGCGTCAATTTTTATTTTCGCCTTTCCCCTGATAAAGTGTCTGAATATCTTCGGGGCATCACAACTTTCAAATCCCCGGAGTTTCTGGGACAGCATACTGTAGAGTGTATCCGCCATCATGGTCATGACCACGTCGAAGTGCACTTTGGTCAGGATGGGAGACGACAGGGCATTGAGAGAGAAGAACTTCACACCTTCAGCGATGACATTTTCCACACGCCATCTGCGGGAATAGTCTCCGACGATCAACTCCACAGGGGTGCTCAGATCATTGGAGATCAAAAAAGAAGGTTTTTCACGACCGTTGCCCTTGACAATAATCTGGCGTAGATCACCGTCATAGTCCTTGAGGCCAACCATGGATTCGTGCACATAGGGATGCGGATACTTTCGTTTGGCATGGGGAATAGTGATCCGAGTCCAGGGCTGAAGGCCTTCTACTTGTTCAACCAGTTTTTTCCCGCGTCTTCTCAGGGTGATAAACTTGACCCCCTGTGCATTTAACTGGGAAAGATGGGTATAGGACGTAAACTTCGAGTCGAATATCAGGGTGGGTTTAACCCCCTTTTTGATGGACTTCCAGAAGGACAGAAACTGAAGCACCTGGTCGTCAGCTTCATCACGTTGGATATCAGCTGCGGTGTAGAGTATCAGTTTTGACTCGGCATCCTGAGCGAACAGGGTTAAGGCGCCTTTCATCCTTTTGTTGCGGGCGCCGGCCCAATGGGTTTCAAGCACGGATTCGTCCCCGAAATGGGGTACCGTATGGAAGTCCAGATTGACGATACGGTTGTCATACAGACCCAGTTTGGAAACCTGTTTAACAAAGCTTTTCTGAAGCTTCAGTAAGTGTACGGGATCCAGACTGTATGAGTGAGTGGACATGGCGGTACACTTCGGCAGCACATTCAGTCCGGCAAAGAGGCCCAGACCGGGATCGAATGCATGATCCCCGACATGGGCGTATCGTTCGATACCCAATAGCTTCAGAGCCAGAAAGGAGAGGAAGTAGTTGACTGCCGGGATAACCTTCGTCCCGGGTAAACCAGCCTCTTTTACGACTTGAAGAATGTGCAGCTTTTCAATGAAAGGGGCAAACAGGAATATACCACCGGCTTCACAATCAAGTGTCTGACCGGCAAGCTGGCCAAGTTCGATCTGATTGGAAACGGCGGGAACCTCGGCTCCCTTCTGGGTCAGCCCGAGTCTGAGTTTGGTCCGGCGGGGCAGCCGCTGATATCCCGCTTCAGCCAGAATACGTTCGACGGTACGAATGGAGATATCAACCCCCTCTTCGGAGAGAAGCTGGGCGATCTCGCCTGCAGACAGATTGTGTTCCCGCCAACTGCAGATCTTTGATCGTGTGTTGGCATCAATACGCCGCTTCCTGCCTTTTTCGGGTGGTGGTTCGTTGAAATCGAGTTTCCCGTGGATGAA
>JAHJRI010000290.1 GCA_018830885.1 bacterium
AGCAAATGGTACCTGGTGCTGGGAACCCTGGAGGCCGACCAGCTGGCCATGCTGTTCGTTCTGCTGATCAGTTCCATCCTCAACGCCGCCTATTTCATGCCTATTGTCTACCGGGCCTTTTTCTGTGCCCCCGAAGATGCCCTTTTTAAGAACCGGGTTGTTGAAGCCCCCATCTGGTGCCTGGTTCCCCTGGTGCTGACAGCCATCTGTTCCATTATCCTCCTGTTTTATCCACAGCCTTTCCTCGCCCTTGCAGAAATGACTGTCGAAACGATATTTCAAGGTCCAAAATAGCTATACTGGAGTGGATTTATGATTCCCAAAGAAGAACTTCGCAAAATTATCATCCTGGAACACCTGACAGATGAAATGCTGGAAAAAATAGCCCCGGCCATCCAATTACTTCAGATTAAGGAACAGGAAATGGTATTTGAGGAGGGCAGCGAAGCCAGGCAGTTTTATATGTTAAAAAGCGGGAAAATCCTGCTGGAGAAACGGATTTCCAGCCAGGTAACGGTATCCCTGGGGGCAATCAAACCGGGCTTCTCTTTCGGCTGGTCGGCCATGTTCGGTGAGCCTTACAGTTTTTTAGCCATCAGCTCGGAAGAGAGCGAGATTTTTACCATTGCAGCAGATTCAATCCTGACCTTCCTGGACAATGACCACTCCATGGGATTTCAGATCATGCGCAGTCTGACCCGGATGCTGAAAAACAGGATGAATCGGATTGAAGAGCAATTTCTGAGGGCGATCCGGGAGCACCCGGATATTGAATCCCTGCTCTCATAAGCGGAAAATGGAAGGCAGGGGTCAGGGTTTTGAATACCTGACCCGAGCGAGTGATGCGGTCTAATGGCCCACAGACAGCAGTCCACTGGCAGCACCGGCCAGCACGATCACCTCAAGAGTCGCCAGCAGGGCATACAGTTTGTCGTTGTTCTTCAGTAACGTGGGAATGATGGCGGCATAACAGAGAATAGTAATACCTGCCAGAATCGCGATCCCCACGAAATTCAGGAAATCCGCATAATTGACCATGGCAACCCATCCCCAGCCATCCGGAATATTCGCCCGTTCAAGATAGGTGGTCACATCCAGAGCCCAGTATTCCGATATTTTACCAACCGCAATATAGGGATCGATCAATCCGAACACATAGATGGCAAAGGTGATGAACAGGATCAGCAATCCAACCAACATCCCTTTGTTTAAAAATTTTGCGTAAAGAACCTGTTCCGGGGTTGCTGCCAGCGAAACGTTTTTACTTTCAGTCATCTCTCTCTCCTGTTGTTTTAAACCTGATATCAAGGTTGTTTTTTTGTATCTATTCAGTTTGATTTCCGCTCAGCCCCGAAAGTATTGTATTTCAAGAACCTTGGAAGCCATGGATGGCTTCCAGGAGCTCCAGGAGGATTCATGGGTTTCTTGAAACACTATACTTTTGGGGCGTATACAGGTGAATAGTTACGTTGTTTTTTGATCGGTTGAAGTCTGGACAACTCTCCCCCACCAAATACATGTTTTAAAATCCCAGGCCTTTGGACAGCGCTTTCAGGCCTGCAAAAGCGAGAATACAGATGACCATCCAGCGAATAAAGGTCGGCTTCGCGACTTTGAGCAACCGGACACCGATAAATGAACCCAGCATAATACCGACCAGAGATGGCACCACCATCATCGGAATGACACAACCCTTGTTCAGGTATATCCAGGCAGCCGATGTATCGGTGATAGAGAGCAGAAACTTGCTGGTGGCAACACTGATTTTCAATGGCGCCCCCATCAGGAGATTCAAAACGGGAACATTGGCCCAACCGGCGCCCAACCCGAACATCCCGGCCATAATACCAATAATGACAAACATCGCCAGACCGAGCGGGGTGCGGTGAATTTTCCAGTTAATGATTTCACCCGTGCTGGCTTCCTGATACACCCCATAAATCCGGAGAGCGGATGAGAGTCTGTCTGCCTGAGGAACATCCGGGAGTTCCGATTTTTTTGCAACCAGCATCAGTATACAGATCCCGAGAATGGTCGCTCCCAGAGCGATCTGCACAATCTGGGTCGGCAAGGCCAGTCCGATCAGTGCCCCGACGATGGCACAGGTGGAAGCAATCAACGCCACCGGAATGGCCAGTCTCAAACTGGCCAGATTCGCCTTCAGCAAGCCCGGACCGGCAGCCAAGGCGCCGCAAAGTGCTACCAGCAGACCGGCCCCCCTGACAAAGTCGAGATGAAAGGGAAAGAACCCGCTGATGATCGGTACATAGAGGACTCCCCCGCCGACACCCCCCAGTACGGCAAGGATCCCCATCACAAAGGTTACAAAAAACAGAACAATCGGCCAGAACCACCATGATCTCCCGTCAACGGGCATTCCGGTCCGCGCAGCGTCCCCTGCCAGAGCCGGCAATGAGTATAACAGTATCAATACTGAACTCAAGAGTATATTTTTGTTTAGTCTAAACAGTCTCCCCATTTTTTATCCCTGCTACTGTTATTAACCTACAGAATGTGCCGGTACGGAAAAAAAGCCCTCGCAGGTTCTGATGCCATCAATTACCCCCAATCAATGACAGAATCTCCAGGTAAATTGTTCCGGAGTTGCCAGCTCACCCGGCTAAAATTTGAAGCGCTTTTTTTGCCATCGTCACGATTAAAATTCGTTAAGATATTAACCGCAATTTCAATCTGATTCAATTGAAAACCTCAACTTCATTTTTAAACTAACCACAGCATTGATTTATAACAATTGCCTCAACCCAAAAATCCGTCCTTCATCCGCTCCTTCCATTTACCCCCGGTTACCATCCAAATCGTCAATATTAAGGGCACCTTGATTAACTGGAACCCAGTCAGCATCAAAGGGTTGATGTTTCAGGAACCTTGGAAGCCATGGATGGACTCGAAATCCAGCGGAACCCACCGGTATTTCTGAAATCCCTGAAGGTATTATAATCAGACTGCGCTGGACAAAAAAAAACCTGCCCCATTTCCTAAAAAAGGGCAGGTTTTTTATTTCGACACCCACAACTGAGAAAATCAGCCCTCCATTAAAAACTCATCAGCAGAACTGTTGGTCTCACTGATCGACACAAAGCTCTCATAACTTCCATTGATGCGCTCAATACGTGTGATCGTCCCACCGTTTTTCAGATAATCCTCGATAGACTTCTCAACATAACTGTGATTCGGATTGAATGAGACCGATCGTCTCCTGCCCCTTCGCTTCTGTGGTTTAAATTCTTCCATTTTTTTATCCTCTCATTTATTTGAGAATGATTCATTCAGGTGACATGCAATAGTGTATATGTCAGCGAATTGGTCACTCTTATTCTTTGTTGTGTCCCGACACCGGGACATGTTGATTTTATTGTGACGCTTTTGAATTGCTGGTTTTTTATCCGGTTTCTGACTTCCTGGTAAAAATCGGAATTCTTATTTATTTCAAAATCTATTTTTATATATATTTTTTTACAGGCAATCATATGGACTCAATTTAACTTCTGTCAACCCACAAATTCAGAAATTTGCAAAAAAAGATCTCAACCCCCGGTGTTTGGACGCTGACAAGCCGGCGTGCTCTATTTTTCAGACTGCACAACGAGGCAGACACAGGCTATTCCT
>JAHJRI010000291.1 GCA_018830885.1 bacterium
CAAATCCGCAAGCTGATCGTGCAGTTCAATTGTTGTGTAACCGTTTGAACGAAACGGAGACGATCTATCCGGGGACAAATTTTAAGCTGAACTTCGAATTGGTATCAAATTAAAGTCCCCCAATTCAGGAGTTCTGAAGTTCGTTAATATATTTGATCTCCGGCAAAAGTATGTGCTGCTTTCTCCACTCCTGGATGCCGAATATGGTTCAGCATCGTTTATCAGCTCAAATAGCGCTGAAGAATTCAGGGTGATGATATCGACGACAGGATTGCTGATCCGAAAAACAAGGAAGAACTCCGAATAGGATGTCGTTCGCAACGTAATTGGCGTTATTGGCGTCCCAGCTGATGAATTGCTGAAGACCGCCCACAATCGCCGGTAAAGGCTCAATAATGGGGGATTGACCTGCTGTCAGTGAGATGAAGAGATGAATTTATTATTTAATATTGACTGATTCTACAGGCTCGTTGAATCTGGAATGATTGCTCATGAGAATCATCAATCATCGTCATTCATCAGCGATCGGCACAGCGGCCGGTGAAACGCGTGTTGGGCCGAAGCTGGTGGTATGGGTGTCACAAAGCGGTCACGATTTCAAACCTGTGTTCTGACAGATGGACGAAAATGAGCGACGAACATTTTTTAAAACAAACACTCCCTTTTGCAGAATGCCGCTATTCAAAAAACAGTGGGCGGCAATACAAACCCCATATGCATAAAACCTTCAGTATCGGTGCCATAGATCAAGGGGAGGTGATCTATCAGGTTGAAGAGCAGAGGGCGAGATTAAAACAAGGAAGCCTTGCGTTAATCAATCCGGAAACAATTCATTCCTGTAATCCAGCCAATTTTTGTCAACGAAGCTATTACATGCTCTTCCTTGATGTCGAGTGGTGTCTGCAATTGCAGCAGTCTGTATGGCAACTTGAAACATTCAGCCCGGCGAACACCATTTTACTGGAAGACCATTCGGTCTATCAACAATTCGTCAATACCATGGATTCGTTGCTGGACGACGGGGATCTACTCGAAAAGGAACAAATACTGGTTGATATTGCTGGAAAAATATTTTTGCAGGCCTGTAAACCAGCGACATTGCAAAGTGAGCCTTCTTCCCAGGTCGAGCAGCTGAAACAGGAATTAAGTATGAATTTAGATGGAGACACATCCATGCGACAACTGGCCCTGAAGCTGCAGGCCAATCCATTCACGCTGCTCCGGCAGTTTAAGGCAGCCACAGGTATTACACCGCATGTGTATCGAATGAATTGCAGAATAGAATTCGCCAGAAAGCTTTTGCAGAAAGGCGATGATTTGTCACAGGTTGCCCTGGCGTGTGGTTTTTTTGACCAAAGTCACTTTCACCGCCATTTCAAGGCGATAACAACAGTGACACCCAAAGAATATCAAGTCAATTTTATACAATAATTTGGGATTCAAAAATTCTATTTTGTCGGAGTCCTGATCCTGATGTTTTCCTCATCCTGCAGGAGGAGAGGACGTTTTTAATACCGTCATGCAGGTAACCTCGCCAAATAGGAGCCAACCCGTATGGAATTCCCCGTATATCTTGCATTCTTTGTTGCCACGACCATCATGATTGCATTACCCGGACCGAGCGTCCTTCTGACAGTTGCGCATAGTGTTTCATTCGGTTGGCAACGTGCCCTGGCCACCGTTGCCGGAGAAACAATGGGAATCGCCGTTCAGCTGATAATTGCGGCAATCGGTCTAACCTCATTGCTTAACGTAGTTGCAGGAGCCTTTGACTGGTTCCGCTGGGCTGGAGCCATCTATCTGGTATATCTGGGGATTAAGCAGTGGCGGAGCGCGAATGAACCGCTGGTGTTTGACACGTCGTCTGTTTCCAGAACGAACCTGTTTGTTCAAGGGCTGGTAGTGACGATCCCAAATCCCAAGAGTCTGATCTTCATTGCCGCATTTCTTCCCCAGTTCATCGATACAGCACGTCCTGTTGGACTGCAATTGGTGCTGATTGTTCCCACTTTTTTGGCAATCACCTTTGTCGTCACATCCGTTTGGGCATTGGTTGCTGGCAATGTAAGCGGGTATCTGCGCAGTCAGCGAGCCTTTCAATCTGTATTACGAACTGCGGGAGGATTGATGATCATTGCCGGGATGGGTCTGGCGCTGGCTCGTCGGGGCAAATGAACAGGTTAAAAGCGGGAAGACAATACAGACCAAACCACTGTTTCGACCTGCACATAAAAATCTGCTATCGACATCGAACGGTTTTCTTCTGAACCCGAGAAATTTTTGTTCATGTGAGGCGTGGTATCCCATTTTGCTCACCGACTCTCCACTGCATGCCTTCGGCACAGGGCAACCGCCGGTGAGCATCCTGTTGGGCACTTTGGAATTAAGATTGATTGATGGTTTCCTTCCACAATACGATATTAATCATGTAACCTATGAATCAAGCGTGCGGCACATTTGCAATTGCGAAATAATATGGGTGATACACTTACCAAAACAAACATGGCTAGATTATGAATTTCACACTAAAGATAAAAGAAATAAAAACAATCAGCGAGATAACAGGGTATTGGACCAGTGAGGATTACATTCATCTGTTGGAGAATTTAGATTTCACAGATGTGAAAAACTCAAGTCCTTCTGAATTACGCGAGTTGCTGGAAATGGCGATTAGTGATCTTGAACCTCACGAATCAGCTGAAATTTTGCTGAGATATAAATTACGCGATAAATTAAACAGCGGGCAAATTAGCAATCTCTCACATGAAATGGAAGAGAATAATGAATCAGAAGATAATCCGGATATAGCCTTACATTATCCATTATTCAATATTAATCAGTTGCTGCGTAAGGCGTATAATGGAAGATTTCCAGATGCCAAGGCAACCAGCATGGAGTTTGAGCTGCGTTTTAAAGGAGAAACCGAGGTTACTGTGACCAGGGAACTGGCATTAATATCGATCAGCAAGGGATTGAGTGACAAAAGCCCCCTGATGCGGTTATTTGAAAATCAATTGAATGGGAAAGAGCTATTTGGTGATGCGGAAAAGGTAATCTGGGAATTTCATCATCATGGGCAACATGATTACACAATAATTACCTCTGACTATTGGATTAACAAAGAAGATATGATTGAACATGAATTTTCCGGCTCAATAAAACTGTTTGAAGACAAAGAAAAAGCGAAAAATACCGATTAGAACGACTGATCACCAAATTCAGTGCAGCGCCCAGTGGCGCTGGTGGTATCTTAAACCGGCTCGGAGGCCGGAGACCAGACCACGAATCCTTCACCGTACCAGGAATCTCTAAAATCTATAACTGTTTGATTTAATAATTTTTTGTCATTTATGTCGTAAATAAAATCGATGCCTTGTAAGTGCACCGATTCGTCTTCTTCTCTTGGTTCATCCAAAACCATCCCCAGCCTGGGGCCAATTCAGCCAAAGCCCTGCTGAATTAAACGAATCGATTTGGCAGAAACATTTTTGAGGACCTTAAGCAGTTCCATTTTCGCTGTTTCTGTTATGGTTATTTCAATCATCACATCCTCCTTAACGTTGACGCGTTTCAATTTGCCTGTGATTCCAGTTGATGTTAAATCTGCATGTGACATGCCAATATGTGCAGGAAATCTCTGACTGAGCGGACTGGGATGACCTTAACAACGAAAAACCGTCATTGTGCAGAACATGCCGGATATCCTCTGGTCCCGGCCAAGTGAATATTGGCAGGAGGGACACCGTAAAAAAATATTTTTTTAAAAAGAGTGTGAATTATCGTTTCTGAGTCGGATTGTTGCGCTCTATTCCCAGCGTAAAGGTGCAGTTTTTCTTTCTGAAATATCGGCATGTCCCATTCGACCATCCGCCTTACACCAAACGGATGATCCATCAGATCGACACGGAAGCGGGGTGGTGGGCATAGGAAATGCCCTTTATTCCAGGTGTTTTGAAGCTTCCTTTTATGCTTGGGACAATCAGTATGCTTGTGGGTGAAAAACAGGCTGCAGGTCATTATCATGCCAATCTCTGCGATGATTCGTTGGCGAACAGTGGAAGCCGGCTGATTATGGACCCCGGCGATCCCGCCGGGGCCGAATCTCTCCGCGCTCGACCCCGGGTATTTGGTCCGTGTTTTAATCCTGGTGTTGAATTTGTTGTTTTTACCGTGGACATTAGCGTTCGCTTGATTTAAAAAAGGATTGGACATGACAAAACGGATCTGTTGTTTTGCCGGGGAATCGATCAGCCAATCGATTCCCCGTGTGGATTCCATGGTCACACTGATCGACGTCGACTTGAAGGCCTGGAAACACATGGCAGACGGGGTGGTATCGTCTGATCGGTTTTGATCCCCGGGCGAATCTCAAGTCGAATCGATGGCAGTGAACATTGAGAAATCCTGATGAACGTCTCGTCCAATTGAAAAGTGGTTGTTCTGGGCGTGCTGGTCTCCTGAAATCGTTTGTGAATATTGGGAAAAGAAAATTGCGCGCATACAATTCACCAACATTTTTAATCCAACGGCATCACGCCTTTTTCTTAAAATAACAGGATGCAGTTTTTTCCAGTTTAAAAAAATGATTAATCGAGCAGCGATATTAATAAAATACAAGGATCCAGCAATCAAATGGATTAATGAATTTGATCCATTAGAAGACGGTCCAGAAATTACGAAAGAGTCGGTCAACCAGGATTCTACCGTTTACCTGATCAGCCATATTGATGCAGATACACCTGAAAATCTGAAACTGTGGATTAACGCAAACTATAGACCCCTGTTTCAGACAGAACTTGAGGGCTGGTACACGGATGAAAGCGTGTGGCCAAAAATGAACCTGTCACGGTTCAATAATTGGTTCGATGTCGAGTGCTATCCCGTCGTCATTGACACGGTTGGAACTCCGATTGAAGATGACGATGATGAATAGTTTGTGTTTTCAGCGGAGTCGGTTCGCACTCCGCTGAAACGCGCGCCGATTCGACCTGATTCCTCAATCAATTGTCCTGCCACCAGCACACCGGTCCGATAAGACACGTCGAATGCAAACAAAATCATCAATTCGCTGACATAGGATGGAATTCGCAAAAAAAGTCTTTTCTGGACCCAGAAACGTTCTGTTTTTCCTGTTTTTATCCTTCGTGACCCTATCCGGCTGTGATCGCTTAGCTACCCTGCCCCATATCCCGAAAACAACACCTGAAACCTGGCTGAAAACCCATCCCCACATAAATGTATCCCTCGGTTCATTTGAGTTTATCTTCATGGAGCCGACGTCAACCTTTTTTGTTTATTTCCTGGGTTTTCTGGGGGTTGGTGTCGGTTTGTACCTCCTGCGAATTCGAGAAAACCATAAATCCCGGTTATGGTGGGGAATCGCTCTTGTATTGTGGGGTATTCAGGCTATTCTGGGGGGTACTGCTTATCAGGCCCTCAGTTACGAACTGAAATGTGCCGGCAAAGAAATCTGTTCTTATATCAGTTGGGTTGAAATCTATTATTACCTTGTATCGATTGCAGGTATCAACGCAATGGTGATTGGGGTAGCCCATTCTTCAGCCGGGAGCAAATTGAAAAAAGCACTGACTGTCTACGCAGCAATCAATACCGTTGTCTATTCAGCTCTCTGTCTGACGGGGGCGTTGATTCCCGGCAGGTTCCTGGTTTCTTTTGAGCTCATTGTTCTGTTTACGACACCGAGCTACTTAATCCTGTTTATCATCAACGCAATCCGCTATCAGCAACTGAGAGAAAAAATGGATCTAGCTCTGATGATAACGTGGTTGTCTTTAGGTGTGATCATGGCAGCATACTATCTTTTCTGGGGTCTTGGTTACGCAAAAAAACTCTGGGATCGGGGCATCTGGTTTAATGAAAACGATGTCCTTCATATCGGATTGATCTTCTGGATGATATACATTGCTGTGGGAGTGGCAAAAAAGATAAAGGATTTGAATACTGCAGCTGACTTCACAATAGTCTCATGGGAAACCAAAACAAGTCGGTAGTAAGATCGACACTATTCAGCTGAATTTCGCTGATGGGGCCGTGACCGGTATGTAATTGAACTCATTCTC
>JAHJRI010000292.1 GCA_018830885.1 bacterium
GCTTGATCGGCCAGAGCAGACGGCGCGCTTTGTCAAGGTTGACATTGTCGGGCCAGCTGTTAAGGGGCGCAAAACGCTGGTTCCCGGTCCCCGCACCACCGCGTCCATCGGCGGTTCGGTATGTACCGGCACTGTGCCATGCCATCCGGATGAACAGGGGTCCATAGTGTCCGTAGTCAGCCGGCCACCAGTCCTGCGAGTTGGTCATCAGTGCATAGAGGTCCTTTTTCAGAGCCTCCAGGTTGAGTTTCTTGAATTCCTCAGTGTAGTTGAACGTCTCGCCCATTGGATTGCTCATGGGAGAATGCTGATGAAGTATCTTTAGGTTCAACTGGTTCGGCCACCAGTCTTTGTTCGATGTGCCTCCTGCGGCACTGCTTTTGCTGACCGCGCCCGTTACCGGGCATTTGCTGTTTTCACTCATAATAATTCCTCCTGTCGATGTGTTATTGGTTGCATTCTACTGTTATGAATCATCCTGCTTCTCTGCCCATCTGCCTGACACCGTGCGGTGCAGCAGCTATGATGACAGTTGCGTAACCAGGGTCGGTGCCAGGTATGATAAACCCCACCTCACAGAGCGGACTCTGGCGCCTGCCCTGGTGATTGTTTGAACAAGGCCGCGATGCAGTATTTATCGTTGATTTAAAATTCATATGCTGAACGGATCAAACCTGACAACTGCCTTCAATCGAACCAATCACTCATGCTGTTCCCAGGGCTGGGGGGTTGGGGATGCCATCGCACGCTCAAGACCGTGCGGGTTAAGAGGTGTTTTCAACGGGTCGAAAACCAGGGGTGCTTTACTGAACCCTGTCTTCCGAATAACAACAACCTCTGAAAAAGTCAAATAACTTAAATGTTTGTGTAACCATTCACCGGAATACGCTCCAAAGGTATTGTGTTTCAAGAAACCCATGAATCCTCCTGGAGCTTTTGGCATCCATCCATGGTTTCCAGGGTTCTTGAAACACAATACCTGCGGGGATGAACGAAAATCAAACTGAATAGATACCGGTTTGCAGGTTCAAAAAAATTACAGACGGCGGCAGAAATCGGTTTCACCGATGTCATCAATCCCAATGTGAGCCGCCAATCTAAAAAATATAAATTATTTGCAAAAAATAAGAGTTAGTCTTCAAAGAAAATCATTATTCCAAATTGGATGATCAACCTGATTACCTTGTCTTCTGACAATCCGGGCAAATACCAAAAAAATCCAGCCGGTGGTTTGTCACTTCGAATCCGGTCTCTTTCACGATTTCATCCTGCAGGTAGTTGACCGCGTCCAGATCGGGATCCATGATTGTTTTGCACCGGGTGCAGATTAAGTGAGGATGGGGAAAGGGTCTGTTTCCGTCATAACGGTTGCTGCCCTGGCTGAATTCGAGTTCCAGCACTTCCCCCAACGCTTTGGCTAGGCTAATGGTTTTATAAACCGTTGCAAAACTGGTATAGGGAAACTCTTTTTTGATCTGGTCGTAAATCATTTCCGCACTGGGGTGACCTTCGCTGACAGACAAAATCCGGAGTATCGCCAGTCGCTGCGGCGTTATCCGGTGTCCCTCCTGCTTTAACCGGGTTACCATCTGCGCAAATCGATTCTGGGGATCCCCCATTTTACCTCAAAGTTTTAAGAGAGTGTGTCCTTATAGATAATCGTTATTAATAAGGATACGAATTCCCTTTTACTGTGTCAAGCCAAAAAAAACGGCCCCATAGTTTTGCTGTCTGGTTTGTCATTGCTGAGTCAGGTACCATCGATCAGTCATTGGGGGTTCTGGCAGTTATTTTTTTGCAGCTTTGCGTTTGAAAATACGAATCGGCAGATAGATGATCAAAATGATCAGAACCAGTATGCCCCCTATTGCGGCGAAAGCAACCCAGGTGAGGTAATTACCCCCGGCCAGGAGGTTGTATGGATTCAGACTGGCTTCGATGATCTGGCGTCCATCAGGATGCCGATATCTCTCAGGCATATCCGGGATCCCGTCCGCATCCCGGTCCTCAAAAGACCGGACATAGGCCATGAGGGCCGTCCAATCCTTGACTTCCTGGATACCCGGCTGCTGAGGGTCACCATCGACCCGGACAGTTCCGAGATCCTGAATGGGCTGACCGGTTTTATCCTTGGGTACGATTGTCAGGATGCCGCTGGTGAAACTGCCGATGACCTTGAGAAATGTGGCATTGTAGATATTGGTAACAATCTTGTAGAGTCTGGGGTTGTCATCTGAATAGTCCAGGGGCTGGTAGTTGCCTTTTTCGTCTTCGATGAAGACTTGGGTCACGCGATCAAAAAGCATGCGGTAAGGATTATAAACGATCTTTGCTCCTGACTGCTGCAGGAAATAGTCGCTGCCTTTCATCGGGTAAACCGTGGTCAGAACCTCAAACGCCTTCTTCAATTCCGGAGCTGTGATATAAATAGAGACCAGCGGGTAGCTCATGGTTCCGTCCCAGCCAATTCCCAGGGGAACTGTTCGGAAAAGGTCACTGACAGCGACCTGACCTGTTTCTCCCTTCAGAATATCATCACGAATCACGCCATTGGACTGTATGGAGACACTCACCCTGCTGAGGGGGTCATCCGGATGACGTTCGGCCTGGTCGACGGCCCATCGGGTGGCATCGGTGATCAGGTTCCCCAGATTGGCGTCTTTTTCAGCCAGTTCCAGGTCGAAATCCGTTTCAACCAGCACCTGGTCAAAGCGCAGGTTGTATGGTTGCAGGACTTTCTGGTTGATGATCTCGATACTCGCGTTGATCATGCGGGTGATTTCCGGGTCTCCCGGGATGGTATCATTTATGGGAATGGTTTTATAACTGTCCAGTGTAATACCGTCCGGGGCTGCCGTGATATCCATGACACCCACCTGTTTGCCGTATGAGCCGGCCTGAACGATAATGGTCCCGTTTTCGATGATCGGCTGTGGTGTCAGTGTGTGGGTATGTCCGCTGATAATGATATCAATACCTGTCACTGCTTTGGCGAGCAGTTCATCCTCGGATTTGGTTTTATCATCGTTCAATCCGCTGTGAGAGAGGCAGATGACAATGTCGACCTTCTGGTCATCCTTTAAGACCTTCACCATTTGTCGCGCTTTCTCGACCCTGTCGCTGAATATAATCGGTGAGGCAAAAGGCGCGACACTGGCAGCATCCTCCCCGATGAGTCCGAAAAAACCGATCTTCAGCGTGTCCTTCTGGAGGACAATCCAGGGTTTCACCAGACCCTGCCGGAACAGTTTCTCCAGGCGGTCATCGCCATTTTTCGTCTCATTGAAGACAATATTGGATGCCACAATCTGAGGCATTTTGCCTTTTCCAGCTGCCGATTCCAGGATGCTTGCCAACCCGTCGGGCGTCAGATCAAATTCATGGTTCCCGAGTGTCGTCAGTTCAAATCCCATCTCTGCCATCAACACCAGTTCGAGAGCCTCTTCACGACTGACCATATGAAACAGGGACCCCATCAAAAAATCCCCGGCGTCTAATACGAGCACCGGATTGTCGCGTTTTTCCTTTACCGACTGGATGACCGAAGCAATCCTGGCCCAACCGCCGATTGTGGTATCATTTTCAGTGATCTGTGGGCTGTAGTCGCCATTCGGTGAAAAACCCAGAAAATGGGAATGCAGATCATTGGTATGCAGTATGGTGAGCCGCTTTCCTTCTGCATACAGACAGCTGCTGTGGGCGATCACAAGCAATATGATCAGCAGGCAACCGACACAAACGCGGCGTTTGATTTCGATATGATGTGGTGGCCCCATCTCACGGATCTGTTGGTTAACCCGACGACTGAGTCGCTTTGGAGAAAATTGATAGGTCGCTGCGATCGATTCCATGGTGTCCCTGTTTGTCGAAAGGATATCCAAGCCAATAACTTCTCTGGTGCCTGTGCGATTTAAACACCAATTCCCTGAAAATGCAACTCGGATCGGTAGCAGGCAGTGGGGTTCCATCTTTGTCCCCGGGGGGAGACCCTTTCCTGATGGGGTCCCCCAACGGGGGGGCAGGGAAGGGGGATGCAAGTGACGCAGCAGGTGAGAAGAACCCCGACATTATATACGGCAGGGCCATTTCATGATCCGGAGCGGATTTTTATTTGGTTTTTTTTGCCAGTTGCCGTAACCGAAACCAGCCCATGATCCCGTACGGAAAGAAGAAGACGATCAGTACGAACAGAAAACCAAACAGCAGCAGCCAGCGTCCTGTAATATCTGCCAGCCATGGATACTGGGGAAAAACCTCGTCAGCTATAACCCGAAGTTGGGGAAGACCACCCTCCAGCAGCTGCAGAACAAAGGCCCCGATAATACCACCGTATATCGATCCGAGTCCTCCGATAAGGACCATGATCAGGACATTCAGTGTAATGGGGATGCCCAGGGTCGATTCGGGGCTGACAAAACCGAGCCAGAGCGCAAACAGAATGCCGCAGAAACTGGCCAGGACACAACTGAAAACGATGGAAAAAAGCTTAAAATGGAAAGTCCGGTAGCCCAGGGCCTCGGACCGGTCTTCATTTTCGCGGATTGACCTCAGCACCCGGCCGAAGGGAGAGCCTGTAAAGCGCAGCATCAGGAACAGCATCAGGGCGCAGAGGATAAGGATGAAATAATAGAGCAGCACCTGTCCGGATACACCGAGTCCCGACTGATAGTTCAATGTGAAAAACTCGGGCAGGCTCAACGATATCCCATCTTCACCACCGGTAATTGCGGAAAACTGGATGGCCAGAATTTCGGTGAAGGAAGCGAATGCCAGTGTAATCATGGCAAAAAAGATGGTCGCCACACGCAGGGAAAAGAAGGCCATGATCGCTGCCACAATCGTTGACAGCAGTGTGGCTGAGATAAACGCCAGGACAATGGCCAGCACCGGGGAATCCGGCATACTCCTGAAAAACATGGCGCAGGCATAGGCCCCAAACCCGAAAAACATGCTGTGACCAAAGGAGAGCACCCCGGTATAACCCACCATGACATCGTATGTGGCGGCGAATATCCCGAAAATCATCACCTTGGTGGCGAGATCAATAATAAAGTAACTGGGCTGAAAAACGGGAAGAGCCAGAAAAAGAGCGATCCCCACCAGGGGCAGGATAAAACCGGGAGACTTTCTTTGATTGGCCTTTAAAAATTGTCTGGTCAGCTGAACGGGTGTCAATGTTTTTGATTCCATACTACTTTTGCGGGAAGAGGCCTGACGGTTTAAGCATCAATATGATACACATAAGAAGAATGAGAGATCCGGCAGCCATTGCAAGAGCAAGATATGTTTTGCCAGTTCCTGCTGGTCCAATACTAAAAACAATAGTATTGTTCCTGATAGCTTCCATGTATTTTTTTTGCCCCTCTGTACGAGCCTTAATTTTTTTACCGCTATTTACTGTTATAAAATCATCAAAAATCTCATGTGGTTTCAGCGTAGATTTATCTTCCATAATTTTAATAGAATCACCAACCCTTTGTGTGTCAATCTTTTGGCCTATGTTGATTTGTAATGTGAGTTCGTTCAGCAATTTTACAACTTTTTGCACATTTATATTTTTA
>JAHJRI010000293.1 GCA_018830885.1 bacterium
CTCAAGGAGATTCAGCGATGAGATTGGATAAACCCTGGGAGGAAAAGCCTATCAGCTCCATTTTGTCGAAAATTATCGACTACAGAGGTAAGTCAGTGCCGAAATCGGACAGCGGAATTCCACTAATCACTGCTCGTAATATCAGAAAAGGTCTCATCGATTTCACGGCGCAAGAATACATTTTGGAAGAAGATTACAAAGGATGGATGTCTAGAGGTATACCAGAACCCTCTGATCTTCTATTTACTACTGAAGCACCGCTGGGAAATATTTGTAAATACCCAAAACGAGGGAAATTCGCAATTGGACAGAGGGTTCTGTGTTTAAGACCCGACAGGACCAAAATAGAAAGTGATTATTTGATGCAGTTTTTACTTTCAGAGCAGGGACAAACTCGAGTCTATTTGCGTGCTTCTGGGTCCACTGCTACTGGGATTAAATCTTCTGAATTTAAGAAAGTTAAGATCATCTTTCCCAAGGCGCTTCCAGAGCAAAAAGCCATTGCCGATCTGTTGTCCACCTGGGATGAGGCCATCGAGAAGACTGAACGGCTGATTCAGGCGAAGGAGGCCAGTTTAAAGGGGCAGATTCAGAAACTGATAAGCCAACGGTGCGACTCTTGGCCCCATATCAAACCAAAGAATATATTCGATACAATAACAGAAAAAAACTTTCCCGATGAAGAACTTCTGTCAGTTACGCAAGATCGTGGGGTAATACCTCGGAGCATGTTGGAAGGTCGGGTCATGTCTCCTGAAGGAACGACGACTGGATATAAACTTATTAGACGGGGCGACTTTGCGATTAGCCTTCGCTTATTCCAAGGTGGAATTGAATACTCCACCTACCAAGGGATCATAAGCCCCGCTTACACGGTTTTACGCCCAAAGATCGAAATAGACACTGATTTCTATCGGCTGTTTTTCAAATCCTATCTATTCATCGAGAAATATCTAAACCTCGCGGTGATTGGTATTCGTGACGGAAAGCAAATAAGTATTCCTGATTTTTTGAGTATCAAGATTCCTGTTCCACCCATAGAAGAACAACAAGAAATCGTTGAAGTATTATTATTAGTTCAAAATGAAATCGACCTGCTGAAACAGCTCGCAGAAAAATATAAAATCCAGAAACGCGGTCTAATGCAGAAGATGCTCACCGGCGAATGGCGGGTAAAACCGGAAATCATTAACCAATACATAGAGGCGTAATTATGGCTAAAGGTAGAAATCAGCATGTTGTGAAGCACCCAGACGGCTGGGCGGTCAAGGGTGCAGGTAACAGCAAGGCAACCAAGGTCACCCGCACACAGGCTCAGGCCATTGAAAAGGCAGAGAACATCGCCAGAAATCAAAAGTCTGATACGAAAATTCATGGTGAGAACGGAAAGATCCGGGCAGGCAACAGTTACGGAAATGACCCGTGCCCGCCAAAGGATAAAAAATAGGGGCTGTATATGGGTGAAAAGAAAGTCAAAGAGGTTACACGGTACATAAAAAAAGAAGTTGAACGGGAGCTGTGGGCACGAGCTGCCGGGCGGTGCCAGTTCAACGGGTGCAACCGCATAATGTACAAGTCTCCGGTAACTCAGGAACGGGTTAATATTTCTGAGAAGGCACATATCTATTCGTTTTCTGAAGATGGTCCACGGGGGTGGGGACCGTTCAAAAAGAACCCACAAAGCCTTAATGGTGCTGATAACCTGATGCTGATGTGCCATGACTGCCACAAGACCATTGATCAGGATAAAGACGGTTCCAAATATTCAGCCTCGCTGCTTCAACAATGGAAAAAGGAACATGAACACAGAGTGATCACGGTTACCGGCATTGCAGCCAACCGAAAATCTCATGTGGTTTTCTACGGCAGCAACATTGGTGAACAACGGTCTCCGCTTCAACAGGAAGATGCCATGGAAGCGATGTTTCCTGAGCGATATCCAGTAGTTTCGGAAAACTCTGTCTGCCTTTCCATGTCATGCTCCCATGAAGACAAAACGGCCGCTTTCTGGGAATCGGAATCGGCTCATCTCAACCGGGTGTTTGACCAGAAAGTTCTACCTTTGATTGAAAGCGACCAGACAAAACATTTTTCGTTGTTCTGTCTGGCTCCAATACCCTTGCTGATTCAACTGGGGGCACTGTTTACTGACAAGATTTCAGTCGATTCTTATCAGCCGATCAGAGAGCCGAAAGGCTGGCACTGGCAGGAATTCCCTGAAGGATTCGAATTCATTGTCAAGAAACCTGAGGTGGTAAATGGAGCCCCGGTTCTGGTTATTTCATTGAGTGACATCATCAATCATGAACGGATCCGAAAGGTCATGGGTGAACAGGTTTCTATATGGGAGTTGACTGTCCCGGAAGAACATATCGGCAACGATAATATCCGTAACAGCGCTCAGCTTTCAATGATGCGGACCATCATTCGAAAACTCATGGTTTTAATTAAGGATGTGCATGGGTCTACTACGCCACTTTCTGTTTTCCCGGCAATGTCTGTCTCCTGTTCCATAGAGATGGGAAGAGCAAGGATGCCGAAAGCGGATATGCCATGGATCATTTATGATCAGAACAACAAAGAGAAAAAATTTATAACAGCAATAATTATAGGAGACAGCCAATGATTACCATCGAACAAAAACGAGTCTTTATTGACAACATGGTCAAATTGCTAGAGCTCCCTGATTCTGCCTACGACAAAGCCCGGAATAGGTATGAAGATCTCGGTGAGTGGTTTGATCGGGATGAATCAGCAGTCTCGGGAAACAATCCACATATTTTCCCGCAGGGATCGTTCCGCCTTGGTACAGCAATACGCCCCCTTGATGAAAGTGAAGAGTATGACCTTGATCTTGCCTGCAAGCTCAGAGATGGAGTCAGCAAGGACAGCCATACCCAAGAGACCCTTAAAAAACTGATTGGCATTGAACTGGAAGCCTATCGGAAAGCCCGTGGCATCAAAAGAGAACTGGAGGCGAAGCATCGCTGCTGGCGCCTTGAGTATCAGGATGACCTTAGTTTTCACATGGATATTGTTCCATGTATTCCAGCGGATGAAAACCGCCGTAAAGCAATATTGGAGTCCATTCGTAAATCAGGATTGGACGAGTATGTGGCCGGATCCGCATCCCAAACAACGGTATCCATAACAGATGACCGACACGAGGGCTATAAGCATATTTGTGCTAACTGGAATATCAGTAATCCAGAGGGGTATGCCAAGTGGTTTGAATACCGAATGAATCCACAACAAACCAGAATCCGTCTTGATAAAGCTCAGGTGGACGATGTGCCTTTGTTCAAAAAGAAAACACCCCTGCAGCGGATAATTCAGATTCTGAAACGCCATCGTGACAACTGGAGCAAAGACAACCTCGTTTCCAAGCCTATTTCCATCATCATAACGACATTGGCAGCCAGAGCCTATAACGGTGAGACTGATATCGTTGCGGCACTTGGAAATGTGCTTGAAAAGATGGGCGATTTGGTGCGTCCGACAAGACCACGAGTTCCTAATCCCGTTGATCCTGATGAGGACTTTGCCGACCGTTGGTATAGGCATGATTGTTTGCACCTACGATTGGAAGAAAATTTCAATGCCTGGCTTCTGCAGGCAATAACTGATTTTCAGCATCTTACCTCCACAACTGATTCTGAATTTCTTTGCGAACACATTGAAGAGAAATTCTCATTGCGAATGAACCAGTCGGAACTGAAAAAACTACTGGGGATCAGCGCTGCCAGCGTTAGCATCATAACTCCCAAAGCACATTCGATTGACCGACAAGACTCGGCCAGACCGTGGGAATGGTAACTAAATGGGTTTATTGGCATTAAATAACGTGAGCCAGTTTCTGTGCGATTATCCCGGCATGTCGACAGCACCATCCTCGGATACTGGCGTATGCCTGCGTGGAAAGTTTCGGTTCAAGGCAGACGTGTCTGGCAGTGATGAAATCGTAGATTCCTACAACTTGGAAATCGTCGTTCCGGACAAGTTCCCTCGAGCCCTTCCAAAGGTGAAGGAAACCAGTGGCAAAATTCCGCGTGACGGTAATTTTCATGTTAATCCGGACGGGACCCTTTGTCTGGGGGCACCGCTCAGGCTGTTAAAGAAAGTTCATAGTGCGCCAAATTTGACTGGCTTTGCGGATAAATGCCTCGTGCCCTACCTATATGCTGTTTCTTACAAGCTGATACACGGTGGTGAATTCGTATTTGGTGAGTTGGCTCATGGTGACCAAGGCGTTGTGGACGATTACTCGGTCTTGCTGGGATTAAAAGAACGGCATCAGATAACACAGGCCATTCAGCTGCTGGGGGTTAAGAAACGGATTGCAAATAAAAAACCCTGTCCCTGCGGATGTGGGAAAAGACTCGCGGCATGCCCGTTTCGTCAAAAATTGAATGAGTTTCGAAAAATGGCACCTGTGTTATGGTTCAAAGCACATGCCCTAAATGATTGGAACCGAATTTAGAATAAAAGAGGATTATATGGCTAGCTTTCAGATCAATGAAAAGCATCTATCTCAAATCCCGGCCTTGCAACTTTTGATCGGCCTGGGATTTGAATTTTTGACGCCGGCAGAGACGCTCCGTGAAAGGCAGGATAGGACTTCCTATGTTTTATTGGAGAACATTCTGCGGAACCAGCTCAAAGAAATAAACCACATTCGATACAAAGGAAATGAGTATCTCTTCAGTGAGGAAAATGTTCAGTCGGCTATCCAGAAGCTGAAGAACGTCAAATATGATGGACTGCTGAAGACAAATGAAGCTATTTACGATCTGATCACTCTCGGGACGGCCATGGAGCAGGCCATTGAGGGTGACTCCAAAAGTTTCAACCTGAACTATATCGACTGGCGCAATCCCGGTCGCAACAAGTTTCACGTAACGGTCGAATACAGTGTTGAACGTTCACGCTCGACCGAAACTGCCAGGCCGGATATTGTTCTTTTTGTCAATGGTATTCCGTTTTGTGTAATTGAATGCAAAGCGCCGCAGGTTGAGGTGGAACAGGCAGTTTCGCAATCGATCAGAAATCAGAATGATGACCATATCCCGAAACTCTTCATCTACAGTCAGATGGTGTTGGCTCTAAATAAGAACAGCGCCATGTATGCAACAACAGGAACCGCTGTAAAATTCTGGAGTGTATGGAAAGAGCCTCAGATGGATAATGGTGAGCGTGAGTTTAAAAAACTTGCGGCTGTCATCAGCCAACCGCTTGCCGAGGACGTTATTGCCAGAATTTCAACGGCCTTTGATGTTAAGCAGGCAGCTTTAAAAGGCGACAGACTTGTAACCGAGCAGGATAAGTCTCTGTTTTCCCTTTGCCGTCCGGAAAGGCTCCTGGAGTTGGCATGGAAATTTACAATATTTGATGGGGGTATCAAAAAGATCGCCCGTTATCAGCAGTATTTTGTCATCAAGTCCACACTGATTCGGGTAAAACAATTTGACCAACCCGAAGGATACACACGACGTTCACGTAAAGGCGGTGTGATCTGGCACACTCAGGGTTCAGGGAAATCGCTGACCATGGTGATGCTGGCTCGAAACCTGGCCTTGGATCCTGAAATTGTGAATCCAAGAATTGTTCTTGTCACAGACCGTGACGATCTGGATAAACAACTGGGCAACACTTTTGCCTCCTGTGGCCTTGAAGCAAATCGGGCAACTTCCGGGAGAAAATTATTGGAACTGGTCGCTGAAAAGAAATCAGGTATTGTCACAACCCTCATTCATAAGTTCGATAAGGCGTACGCGATAAAGAAATATCAGGATGAATCCCCTGACATCTTCATTCTTGTTGATGAAAGCCATCGTACCCAGTTCGGTTCCTTTTCAGCAAAAATGAGACTGATGTTTCCCAATGCTTGTTATCTCGGCTTTACCGGTACGCCACTTTTAAAGAAGGAAAAGAATAGTTTCACCAAATTCGGTGAATTAATGGACCCTTATTATTCAATCACACAGGCTGTCGAAGATGGCGCCGTTGTTCCGTTATTGTATGAGGGGCGACATGTAGAGATGACACAGAATCAGACGGCTGTAGATCTTTGGTTTGAAAGGCACACACAAGGGTTGACCAGGGAGCAGCAAGCGGATCTGAAACGGAAATATGCACAAGCGGAAATGCTGAACAAAGCGGATCAGGTCATATACATGAGATCCTTCGACATTAGCGAGCACTTTCGTTCCAACTGGCAGGGGACAGATTTTAAAGCACAGTTGGTGGCTCCGAATAAAGCATCCGCCCTCCAGTACAACGCTTACCTGAATGAAATAGGTATTGTCAGTTCGGAGGTTGTTATTTCTCCGCCGGATATGCGTGAAGGTTATGAAGAAACTGATGATGAGACAACAGACGAGGTCGTAAAATTCTGGCAAAAGATGATGAAGCGATATGGCAGCGAAGAAGAATACACCAAGCAGCTCATCAACCAGTTTAAACACGGTAGTGATCCGGAAATTCTCATTGTTGTCAGTAAACTTCTGACTGGTTTCGATGCCCCACGAAACGCGGTGCTATATCTATGCAGATTACTGAAGGAACATACGCTGCTTCAGGCAATTGCACGGGTAAATCGTCTTCATGACGGTAAGGAGTTTGGTTTTATTGTGGACTATGTTAGTGTCCTCGGAGAACTGGATAAAGCACTTACAATGTATAATGCGTTCGAAGGATTCGATGAATCCGACCTTGTTGGCACTCTGACATCCATTAACAGCGAAATAGAAAAGCTGCCGGAACGATATTCTGATCTCTGGGATCTATTCAAGACAGTTAAACATTCCAACGATGAAGAGGCCTACGAAGTATTACTTGCTGATGACGAGTTGAGAGAAGAGTTTTATAGCCGTCTTTCGGAGTTCGGGAAGAATCTCAGCATTGCACTCTCTTCTGAAAAATTCTTGATAGAAACCGCTGAAAAAATGTTGTCCAGGTACAAAGCAGACCTTCGGAAGTTTCAATCACTCAAAACGTCTGTCAAATTGCGATATGCTGAGGCTATTGATTACCGGGACTACGAGCCAAAAATCAAGAAGCTGCTGGATATTCACATTCAAGCCAATGAGGTGATTCAGCTGAATGAACCGGTCAATATTTTTGACGATAAAATGTTTGATCAGGTTAAAGAGGAGCAAGGGGTATATCATTCCAGGAAAAGTACCGCCTCCAAGGCTGATACGATTGCACATGCAACAAAGAAAGCTATTACTGAAAAGATGGATGAAGACCCGGCGTTTTACGAGAAGTTCTCAAAACTGATCCAGCAGGCGATTGAGGATTTCAGGGCTAAGAGGATATCCGACTTGGATTATCTGAACAAAGTTGTGGACATCCGTAATAAGGTAGTTGGTAAGTTACATGATGATATACCTGACAAACTATCCGGAAAAGAAGATGCTATGGCTTATTTTGGCGTGCTTAAACCTTTTCTCGAAAAACACGAATTGAGTGAGGAAGATCTTGAATCCACTGCTGCAGATACGGCGATTTCAATTCACAGCATTTTGGAAAAGCACAAAAAAGTTCATTTCTGGGATGATGAAGATGCTCAAAAGCAAGCGGTTAATGAGATCGACGATTATCTCTATGATGAACTTAAAACAGAAAGAGGTATTGAGTTGTCACTTGATCAGATGGATGACATTATTGAAAAGGTGCTGCAGGTGGCAAAGCACAGGAGCTATAAATAATGGAGGCATTGATCCACAACAACAAACACTCGGTTGTTTACGGGAGAAAGACTATTGATTTCAGTCTATTCTATTATGACAGAAAAACGATGGAAATTGCTGTGCATCCTGACAGTACTGTTATTGTCAAAGCACCCGTGCAATCAGACATCATTCTGATAAAAAAGAAGATACTTAAAAGGGCTCGATGGATTCTCAGGCAGTTGAATTATTTCAAGCAGTTTAATCCAAAGACACCTGACCGCTGCTACGTGACCGGCGAAACCCACCTGTATCTTGGAAAGCAGTACCGCTTAAAGTTAGCCGAGGGACCAGAAAACTCGGTCAAATTATCTCGCGGCATTTTTCATATCAATTGCCGGAGCGAGCCGACTTCAGTTATCTCAAAGAAACTTTTAAATCGATGGTATTTGGAAAAAGCAGACCTGCAATTTGCGGAGAGCATGGATCGTTGTTGGCAGAAGTTCAATGGTCTCGGCATTGGCAAACCTAAACTATCCATTAAGCGAATGCAAAAAAGGTGGGGCAGCCTTTCAAACAAGGGTACAGTAACCCTCAATACAGACCTGATTAGAGCGCCCAAAGAGTGCATTGACTATGTTGTCACACATGAACTGTGTCATCTGAAATATCATGATCATAGCACCGAATTTTACAAGCTCCTCGATTCTGTCATCCCTGGCTGGGAGAAAATTAAACATAAACTTGAACTTGGTATGGTGTGATCATGAATCTGAAAATATTAATGAATAAAAAATGGGGAGCCACGACATGAACCTTCAAGACGCAGCCATACAGATGCTGAAGGAAGCTTTAATCTGAGGGCGTTTGGTGGAAATCCAGGCTGACAATTTCATTTTAGAAATTTATTTTGATATTGGAAATGCAGGTATGAGATGATCGAGGAGAATAAGAACATTGTTATTTATAACACAGCTGATGGGAAAGCCGCTGTTTCACTTTATTCCAGAGATGGAATGGTATGGCTGAATCAGAATCAGATCGCTGACCTTTTTGACACCTCAAAGCAAAATATTGGTCAACATATCGCTAACATATTGAAAGAAGGAGAATTAGGTGAAGATTCAGTTGTAAAGAATTTCATTACAACTGCCGCCGATGGAAAAAAGTACAATGTAATCTACTATTCTCTTGAGATGATTCTATCTATCGGCTTTAGAGTACGAAGCAAGCGAGGGACGCAATTCAGGATCTGGGCGAACCAAAACCTGAAAGAATACATGGTGAAGGGGTTTGTGATGGACAATGAACGCCTTAAAAATCCAGATGGTCGACCGGACTATTTTGATGAGTTGCTGGAACAGATCAGGGATATACGGGCGTCTGAAAAGCGGTTTTATCAAAAGGTCAGGGATCTTTTTAAGCTATGTAGCGACTACGATAAAACGGATAAAGCAACCCAGATGTTTTTCGCCGAGACCCAGAATAAACTGCTTTACGCTGTCACCCAAAAAACAGCCGCCGAAATTATCAGTAGCCGAGCGGACGCCTCGAAACCCAATATGAATCTCACTTCCTGGAAGGGCAATGTTGTCCGCAAACAGGATATCACTATCGCCAAAAACTACCTGATCAAAGACGAAATCGACACACTCAACCGATTGGTCGTGATCTTCCTGGATACCGCTGAATTGAGAGCTAAGAACCGGCTGGATATTACCATGAGTTTCTGGCGAGAGAATGTGGATAGACTGCTTGAATTTAATGAAAGACCCGTTTTAACCGGTTCTGGAAGAATTAGTAATGCAGCAATGGAAAAGAAGGTAAAGGAAATATATGGCCAATTCGACCGACGAAGAAAGTTAGAAGCCGCTAAACATGCTGACGATGACGATATGAAGGAACTGGAAGCGCTGGAGGAGGAACTGAAAAGTAAAATGGAATAATATGACGAATTCGATAAAATAGAGGCTCCTCCAAGAGGAATTTTGATCTGTCCCGATAACACCCCCCAACCTCCCAATTCTGCTTTTCTTTGGGTGATTGGGGGATAAAAAAAACAATAATAAGTACATGCATGAAACCACATATCCGGTATACGTAGGTATTCATTTGATTTTCCTGTAAAATAAATAACTAATTGGATGGAGATAGGGCGTCCAAATTGTAAAAAGCTGGACATGGATTTCCGCAATTCCACATCGAAAATTGTGTACACAGTTATGTACGCACATTGTCTGGAAAGTCATGAAATCTTGTGAAACCTTATCAATTGGACAATAGCAGCTAAATGCTTAATTTGCAGGGTTATGGTGGTACTTCTTGACAGGTTGTGAAGAACACTATGGTTCAATAGATTCTGAGTCTATGGGGCACTGGACAGCGGTATTTTTGCAGAGGGTTGTGTCACAATGCGGTGGGACATGCGGACAGCGTTTTCGCCGGTTTGATAGTAGCCTTGAACAATCTCTGTCTGACGGTATCCCAGAGCGCGATAAAACCTCAGGGCAGAGTCACTGCTGGCGCGGACCTCGAGGTTTAAAAGGGACTTGCCATATAAATAAGCGGCATTTTCCATGAATCGCAGCAGGCAGCTGCCGATGCCGGTCCGCTGAAAATCCACGGCTACCACAAGCAGGTTGAGCTGGGCGGTCTTTCTGCCAAACTGAAGGATGGCTGCAGCGTTGATGCTGTCCTGCCGGCGGGTGACAACAACCATCGAATCCGGGTCCTGAATGGCATGCAGGACTTTGGATGGGTCCCACACCCAGCCTGGCAATCCCGTTTCAATATACTTCCTGGAAAGCAGTCCAATTGGTGAAGCATCGGACTCCCTGGCCAGGTCGATCTTCACGTCTTTTAAATCGGGAAGATTCGGCCAGATCAGATTGAAAATATCCATGGGTGATTGCATTTTCTGGGTTGATCAAGGATCTCACTGCGCGTAGCAGTTATGATACCGCTTTTCCTGTTGAAACACAATTCAGTCCGGATCTGATCCGTTCTGCCCCCCCTGGTGAGCCCGGTCGTGGAGACCTTCAAGTAAAAACACAGACCACCCTGTCTGTGTTGCCGGTTCATTAGATCGATTTTCTAGATCGAGTTGATCAGAAATGTGTGCCTTTTTTAAAGCAACCTGGTCTGGTATCTTAAAAAGCTTAGTAACTATTCACCTGATATACGCCCCAAAGGGTTTGTGTTTCAAGAAACGCATGAATCCTCCTGGAGCTCCTGGAAGCCATCCATGGCTTCCAAGGTTCTTGAAAAACAATACCTTCGGGGCTGAGCGGAAATCAAACTGAATAGATACAAAGCTTATAGGATTGTAATCAGACCTGTTTTTTTGATCCCTGACCGTGGATGAAGGAACCAAGTCTAATGGATCGATATTGAGTGAACCGTTCGGAGTAAACCATGGTGACGTCCAAAAGTACCAAAGAGAATGTCAAAAAAGAAAGCGGGTCTGAAACCGGGCATGACTGTTCATGTGGCAGTACAGGGGAGCAGGCAACTGTCGAAAGCGGAAACCCGCATTCAGCATTCAAACCGGGGCCTTCGGGGATCACCCTGTTGAAAACATTAAACCATTGTAAATGTGAGCAAACGGCAAACCCCACCACTCACCGTTACTGAAATACAACGCTTCACCCCTTTTTATGAGTAGAAGCGCAGACCTGTGCCTGATTGAATTCGCTGGACCCGCAGCGAAGAACGTGAAGAATGAGGGCACCTTGATTCATTCAAATGATCGAACTTACCGCACCAAAGGGTTGATCTTTCAAAAAACGCACGAGTCCTTCCATTGAGCTCCTGGAAGCCATCCATGGCTTTCAGGGTTCTTGAAACATCAACCCTTTGATGCTGGCTGAGTTCCATTTAATCAAGATTCCCATAAGTGAAAAACAACCAGATCCTGGGGTCTAAAACGATCTGAGGTCATTTTTCAGTTTCAGCCGGACAGACCAAAGTCGGGTAACCGTTCCAGAAAAGGGAGATCATAGGCTGCCTCGGGGTCATCCCGTATCGCCCGGTCCAGGGCATGGGCATCGTTTCCCACCAGAATGCGCCACCGGTTGGCCCTGACCCCGTCGAGGATGATGGTTGCAGCCTGGACTGCAGTGAGGGGGGCGTTGTTCATGAAATCATCCATATACTGCTGAATCATCGCCCTGAGTTCCGCATCGCTGATATTCTCGGCAGCATGCCCCTGATTTTCCAGCCAGCGCCGATAAGGAACCAGTTGCTCGCGGTCCAGGTCTGCCGGTATGGGACTGCCGTGTATCTTCATCGTGTTCGGCCCGATATTGGTTCCGACATGCCCCGGCATGACCAGTGAGACCTTGACATGGGGGGCGTTGAGACGCAGATCGACCAGCAGCGATTCCGAAAACCCCTTCACCGCAAATTTGGCTGTGCTGTAGGCGGTGTGACTCACGTTCGGTCCCAGGCAGGCCCAGAAACCGTTGACGCTGCTGGTGTTCACAATATGCCCGTCACTGCTGGCCAGCAGCAGGGGCATAAACGCCCTTGAGCAGTAGTAGACACCAAACCAGTCGACAGCGAATGTCCGCTCCCATTCCTTTCGTTCGCTCAGCAGAAAGCTGTCTCCCCCGCCGATTCCGGCGTTATTGAAGAGGAGATTGATATGGTCGGTGTGGTGTTGCTGTTTGACGGCCTCACAATAGGAAAGTACCTGGGATTCATCGGACACGTCACAGACGTGCATCGTGACCAGTGTTCCTGCTGCTGCGGTGTCATCGCAGAGCCGTTTCGTTTCGGCCAGGTTGTCATCCAATACGTCACAAATGGCCAGGTGGCACCCTTCGGCAGCCAGTTGACGGGCAAGTTCCCTGCCCATACCGGTTCCTGCCCCGGTGATGACGGCTATTTTCTGTTTGAACGTTTTCATTGATCCTCTTTTTTATTGACCATTTTTCCCCTTTGCCAGCTGCCACTTCCTGGCGCTTTTCCCAGGCTGCTCTGCGGCATCATCAAGGACAAACCAGGCAGGGTATCCTGAGGTGATCAAAAAAACGTTGCCACGAGAGTCGGGTGTCATTGCCCGCATGGGCGTCAGGGGGCCGGTACCTGTTCCAGGTCCCTGGTTGAAAAGGGGAATACCTTTAAAAACGACTCTTAGCCGATGACTGAAACCTAAGTCAAGAGGCTTCTTTTTGGTGCCCCCCTTTTCAGGGATCTCAATGCCGCAATGAATCGGGTTCATATTATTCGCAGGTGACCAGCGCGATATGATTCCCATGTTTCATTGTGCCCAACAAAATTTTTCCGTTTTATACTGATCATCGAGAAATTGATTGACGGTAATGCGCTATCAGCTTTACGTTTTGGATTCGTTCAACATATGAGGTCCGGACCATTCAGGGGTCGTCCGGCTGTTCAGAGAGGGTTTCCCCCATTCTTCAGAAATCATGAATAAAGGAATATTGACACATGGCTGCGCAATTGACCAGGAAGGAAGCGATTGAACTGTTTGGCTCCAGGGGCTCCCGTTTGGAGGTTTCAACAGAGAAGATTGACGGTGTATTATACCGGGTTCCCAACGGGCATATCAAAAACCTGGTTGATCTTTATGCGGAAAACGGGGACAACGATGAGATCGTGTTGATGGTCTACAAAGATGATCGATATACGATGAAAGAGGTCTATCTGAAGTCGGCGAATCTCGCCTGGAGACTGAAGACCGATTTCGATATCCGGAAAGGCGATCGCATTGCCATTGCTGCCCGAAACTATCCCGAATGGTGTTTTGCATTCATGGCGATTACCTCGCTCAACTGTATCGCAGTTGCCCTCAACGCATGGTGGAGTGCTGAGGAACTGGTGTACGGATTGAAGGACTCCGGATCCAGGGTGCTGTTCGCTGATGCTGAACGAATAGACAGGTTGGGCCCCTTGATCCAGGAACTGGATCTGACGGTCATCGCGATTCGCGCAGAAGGCCAGGATGTGAACACCAGTCTGCATATCGGCCCGCTGCTGGAAGGTGACCGAACAGCGGCACCACCGGTGGATATTGACCCCAACGACAGTGCGTTACTGATGTACACCTCCGGTTCCACGGGAAAGCCCAAAGGGGTCCTCTCATCACACCGTGCCGTTCTGACGCCGCTGGTTGCCTGGATTTACCCGGTTCTGGGCGATCTCTTCACGCACTTGCCGCAAGCGGCGCTAGAACCCTGGAAAGCATGGCTGTTCAGGCAAACGGAGATGATTCCGCCGCTCGATCCAACGGCAGTACCGGAAGATCCGCCACCACAACCGGGGATGCTTTCGACATTTCCGCTGTTTCATGTTTCAGGTTTGATCGTCCAGTTTCTGAACAGCATTCTCTCAAAACGGAAACTGGTGTTCATGAGAAAATGGAATCCGGAAAAGGCCCTGGAACTCATCGAACGGGAGCGACTGACCGGGTTTGACGGGGTGCCCACCCAGTCATGGGACCTGATCAACTCGGCTGATTTTGAGAAGCGTGACACCAGCTCCCTGCTGCTGCTGAACGCAGGTGGCGCCAAACGTCCGGTGGAACACGCAAAACAGATCGAACAAAAGTTTTCTGCCACTGTCGGGAGTGCCGGATATGGTCTGACAGAAACCAACGGTCTTGCTACCAGCATTCGTGGAGAAGATTACGTCAACCGGCCAGCGAGTGTGGGTCGCCCCCTGGCGCCCCTGGTAGAGATTGAAATCAGGGACTTCCGTGGCACAGTCCTGCCGCCCGGCAGGGAGGGAGAAATCTGTATCAAATCCTGTTCCCTGTTCAAAGGCTATTGGAACAGACCCGAAGCCACGCGGGAAGTATTGCAGGATGGCTGGTTTCGGACCGGTGATCTGGGATACCTGGACGGAGAAAATTTTCTCTTTATCACGGACCGGGCCAAGGATATTGTGATCCGGCGTGGCGAAAACATCGGCTGCGCTGAAGTGGAGGAGGTTCTGTATGAACACCCGGCAGTCTACGAAGCAACTGTTTTCGGCCTTCCCGATGAGCGTCTCGGGGAGATACTCGCAGCTGCCATTATGGTGGCCCCGGGTCATGCAATCACTGAAGCGGAGCTGAAGGGCTATGTTGAAAGCCGCCTGGCAAAATTCAAGGTCCCGGCTGTCATCCGGTTTCATGAGATCCCACTGCCGCGTATCGCCAGCGGCAAGATTGACAAGGTGCAGATAAAAAGGGCAGCCGCCGCATGGTACCAACAAGAATCCTGAAAAGGGGTTCAATTCTGCTGTTCTCTGGCGGGTACCCCATGGGGATGACTTCCGGCGAATCACCCTTCCAGGAGCAAGTCCATCTCCTTTGGATCATAAAATCGTCGAGGGTAAAAAACGGCCAGGGTCTCTCCCTGTTCCCCCTCGACCGGAAAATTTTCGCTTATTGTCTTGGTTTGTTCAACCGAGTCATGTAGTCTGGCAGAAACCAACCGGATACTCACTGTCGATACGCGTTTTCGCGATTCGTTTCTGGTCTGAAAAAAGGTTTAAAAATAGGTAGCTGTTCACCTGTATACGCCCCGAAGGTATTGTGTTTCAAGAACCCCATGAATCCTCCTGGAGCTCCTGGAAGCCATCCATGGCTTCCAAGGTTCTTGAAACACAATACCTTCGGGGCTGAGCGGAAATTGAACTGAATAGATACAAAAATAGCAGTCAGGAAATAGACATGGCTGAGAAAAAAGAAAAGGGAAAGGTCAAGCCGGTCAAAAAGCCAAAAACCCGGGAACCACGCAAAAAGGCAGCGATAAAAGGGACTGTTACCGAATCCATCGATTTTCCAATTGTTGGTTTGGGTGCATCTGCCGGAGGTCTCGAAGCGTTGGAACTGTTTTTTGCCAACATGCCGGCCAACAGCGGAATGGCGTTCGTCATCATCCAGCATTTGAGTCCCACCCATAAAAGCATGATGGGCAGCCTGTTGATGAAATCAACCCAGATGAAGGTTGTTGGCATTGAAAATGGCATGAAGATCGAACCGGACCATATCTATCTCAACCCGCCCGATCGTAATGTCGTGGCCGAGAATGGCCGGCTGCTACTGATGATGCCTTTAAAAACGGGGGGTCTCAATTTGCCGATCGACTGTTTTTTTCGATCCATGGCAGCCGATCTCGGGGAGAAGGCGATCTGCATTATTCTTTCCGGGACAGCTACCGATGGCACGCTTGGCTTGAAGGCGGTCAAGGGTGAAGGCGGGATTGCCATGGTTCAGGAACCGAACACGGCCAAATATGACGGTATGCCGAGAAGTGCCATCGCAACCGGTGTGGTGGATGTCATTCTTCCTGTGGAGATGCTGCCTGGAAAACTGCTCAAGGTTGCCAGGGCACCCTATATCTCGAATAAACCGAAACCGAAATCGATTGATGATCGATTCAAGGCCTATATTCAGACCATCTTTGCCCTGATTCGACATTCCGCCGGACATGATCTCTCTCATTACAAGCATACGACGATCCATAGACGGATCGAACGACGTATGGCAGTCCATCAGATTGACAGAATCGCGGATTATGTGACCTTCCTGGAAAAGAATCCCGCAGAGGTGGATATTCTTTTTAAAGACATGCTGATCGGGGTGACCAGTTTTTTCAGGGACGTGGAGGCCTATCGCATCCTGGAGGAGGAGATCCTGCCCGCGTTGCTGAACAGCAGGGAACCGGATTCTCTCCTGCGGATCTGGATTGTCGGCTGTTCAACCGGTGAAGAAGCCTATTCACTGGCCATTCTCCTATTGGAGGTCATGGATCGGGTCAAAAAACGGCAAAATTTTCAGATTTTTGCCAGTGACATAGATGCGGCCGCCATCGGACAGGCCCGACTCGGGGTCTATCCGGACAGCATCGCGGCGGATGTGTCAGAAGAGAGGCTGAGGCGGTATTTCGTCAAGGAAGACAGTATCTATCGGATTAAAAAGCAGATTCGTGAAATGATTGTGTTTGCCCAGCACAATGTGATCATGGATCCGCCCTTTTCCAAAATCGATCTGGTCAGTTGCCGGAACTTATTGATCTATATGGATTCGCCGCTGCAAAAAAAGGTTCTGCCACTGTTCCACTATACTTTGCGAGCGGATGGCCTTCTGTTTCTGGGGACTTCCGAGAGTATCGGTGAATTTACGGACCTGTTCAGACCCCTTGACACCAAGTGGAAAATATTCAGGAAACTGGAACTGTTCTCCGGGAAGAGGGGTGACTATCCGGCCATGCCTTTTTATTATTCCCAGGGGCATCCCCAGTCACAGCCCAGAGCCCAGATGGAGCAAGATATTCAGAGTGTCGCTGAGAAGGTTATTCTCAGCAATTATGCGTTACCCGGGGTTCTTGTCAATAGACAGTATGACATTATCCATTTCCTGGGTAAGACGGACCGATTCCTGGAGACTCCCATTGGCAAGGCCAGTTTCAATGTGCTTTCCATGGCCCGGGAAGGCTTGCGGACCAAATTGAGCACGGCACTCAACAAAGCTGTCAAAGAGAAAAAGACCTGTTCCTGCGAAGCGGTCCGGGTCCGGCACAATGACGATATTCGGATTATCAGCCTGACCGTCAGACCGCTTTTGGAGGTAACTACCCCCGGGGCATTCTTTCTGGTGATGTTTGATGAAAAATCACGGGTTTCAAAAACAACCCCGGCAAACGGACAGAAACCCATAGCGGGTGACCCCGATCCGGCGTTAACGAGTCTGGAGCAGGAGCTGGATGCCACCAGGGAGCATCTACAGACGACCATTGAAGAGCTGGAAACGTCCAATGAAGAGCTCAAATCCGCCAATGAGGAGCTGCAATCGGTCAACGAAGAGTTGCAGAGCACCAATGAAGAGCTGGAGACCTCAAAAGAGGAGCTGCAGTCGACCAATGAAGAGCTGGTCACGGTCAACACAGAGTTGCAGCAACGGGTGAATGAATTATCGGTGGCCCATAACGACATTAACAATCTGCTGGCCAGCACCGAAATCGGAACCGTCTTTCTGGACATTGATCTGAACATCAGACGATTTACACCCGCCATCACCAAGATCTTCAATCTGATTGTGACTGATGTCGGACGATCCATCCTTGATATTACCGCCAGTGTTCCCTTTGACATGCTGTATGCAGACATGCAGCATGTGCTGGAAACACTGGAAAAAACGGAGCGGGAGATTCAGGACAGGCATGGCTTGTGGTATTCCGTGCGTATCAATGCCTATCGAACTATTGATAATGTGATTGACGGGGTCGTGATGACCTTTACCAATATCACGAAAGTCAGGCAGACGGAAAAACTGCGTCTGCTGGCAACAATTGTTCAGGACTCAAATGATGCCATTACGGTGCAGGACTTTGAGGGTCGGATCACCGCCTGGAATAGGGGCGCCATGGAGATGTATGGCTACAGCGAAGCGGATGCGCTGAAAATGAATATCGGTGACATCATACCGGTTGAAAATAGAGCGGAGATGCTTGCTCTGGTTCAACAGGTGAAAACCGGGAAACCGGTAAAACCCTGTCAAACAGAGCGTCTTACCAGGGATGGCAGGATCCTGAAGGTATGGTTGACGGTAACCCGGCTGGTCGATGACAATGGAACGCCTGTTGCGTTGGCAACCACCGAGAGAGATATCACCCATTTAAAACCCGTATCGGAATAGGCCTGAGTCAGGCGGTCCCTTGCCTTTCATGCTTTTCAGGTGTGATCGAGCGGAGAAATCACCGGTTCATCAAAGAGGATTATGAAACAGAAACCGCCCCCAGGATCAGAATCTGATTTTACCGAATTGCGTAAGCATGCTGAGGATGTGATTGACCCGAATATTGTGGAGATCGTCAACCTGTCCATCGCGGAAACAGCCCATACGATTCATGAACTGCGCATCCATCAGGTTGAACTGGAGATGCAGAACGATGAACTCCGGAAAACCCAGTCAGCCCTCCAGGAGGCAAAAGACGAATACACGGATTTGTATGATTATGCTCCGGTGGGTTATGTGACCCTCAATGAAAAAGGAACCATTCTCAAGGCTAATCTGACCATTACCCGTATTCTTGATGTTGAAAGAGTATTTCTGACGGGCCGGTTTTTTTATGAATTTGTCACCCAGGACGGTCAGGACAGTTATTACTTTTTCATCAAGCGGCTGATTGATGGGGACAAAGACCCATCGGTGGAACTGAAACTGAAGAAAAACGATGGCTCTGAATTGTGGGCCTTGCTGGACAGCACACCGATCCATCAAACCGGCAGGGACCACAAGCGGTTCAGGCTGTCCGTGACGGATATCACCCGGCATAAACAGGTGGAGGAGAAGCTCAGGGAGCAGGACAAAAGACTGCATTTCCATACGGAGATCTCGCCCCTGGCTGTTCTGGAATGGGATGCCAACTTTATTATCAGTCGCTGGACCGGCGAAGCGGAACGGATATTCGGATGGCGGGCTGAAGAAACCATTGGCCGGCATATGATGGATATCAAACTGATCTACGAAGACGATATCCCCAAGGTTGAAGAAACCCTGGCAAAGCTTACCAGCGGAAAAATGCAGAATGTCATCGCTTCCAACAGGAACTACACCAGGGATGGACAGGTCATTCACTGTACATGGTACAACTCCGTTCTGGTTGACGACGAGAATAGAATGGTTTCCATCATGTCCCAGGCCCTGGATGTGACGAGCCATGTCATGGCAGAAGAAAAAATCAAGGCCTCTCTCGTAGAAAAAGAGACATTGCTCCAGGAAATCCATCACCGGGTCAAGAACAACATGTCCGTGGTCTTAAGTTTACTGTCGCTCCAGATGGGGAATGAAACGGATAAAGCAGCGAAAGAGGCCCTGCGGGAGAGTGGAAACCGGATCCATTCCATGTCCTTGATCCATGATGCCCTTTATCGCTCTGATGATTTATCTTCCATCGATGTCCAGATGTATCTGTCAGACCTCTGTGACGCCATTCTCCGGGGGTATTCCATAAAGCAACAGGTAGGTCTGGAAATTGAGGCCGGTAATCTTGTGTTGACGCCAAAACAGGCATCACCACTGGGTCTGATTGTCAATGAGCTGATCACAAATTCCTTGAAATATGCGTTTCCAGGGGATACAGCCGGTCAAATCCGCCTGCGTCTGACCGAATCCAACCAGGGACAGGTTGACATGCACTATTCAGACGACGGTATCGGCATGCCTGCGGATTTTGAATGGCACAATACAAAAAGCCTGGGCTTGAGCCTGGTTAAAATGCTCGCTGAAAATCAGTTGAAAGGATCCATCGAGTTGATCAGAGGGAAAGGGACCTGTTTTGAACTCAGTTTCAAAATGATGGCAGGCAAATGACAGGTTACCGGAAGACGACAATCCCCGGATCAGGATTTGTGGCGGAACAGTCTTCCCGATCATCGGCCGGCCCCCCTCTGTCGGTTTTCGATCAGCCGGCAGGCGGTGAGGTTTATTGAGAAGAGGGAGCAATGGATACAGGTCAAGTGGATTGAGTGGAAATTTTTAAGGGGCTGTCAATGATACCACCGAATGCAGAATTCTGGGGAAATGAGCATATTGCCATGGTCATGAAAAGGATCTCCGAGAAGATCAAGGATTACCATCAGTACTCTTTTACCGAACAACAGGACTGTGCCTTAAAGACTTTTTTCGATCTGGCCCAGGAATTTGACGAACAGCGGGATTTTTATCTTATCTGTGTCCTGATTCCCAGGGTATTTTTCCAGTTCGACTGTAACCTGTACCTGATGAACGCAGATCAGCACTTTGAAATGGTCTGCAGCTCGGCATCCCAGAATCCTGAATCGACTCGGAAAAAATTTTATGAATTTGAAATCATTGATGACCATTCATTTAAAGACGACTGCTACACGATTCCCATAAAAGGCAATATGCAGTTGATCAGCAGTCTGACTAATTTCCACAGGAGTGGCGTTCTGGGCATTTTTGAAATTCGGTCAGCCTCCATGCTCTCCGATCACCTGAAGTTTTTTTTCGAGAAGTACGTCAACCGCATCGGGTTTCAACTTCATAATCGGTTCACGACGGAAAAAAACAGGGAGCACCTCCAGTTTATCAGGAACCTCGTCAATGATATCGGACACAACGTCATTGTGCCCAATATGTATTTCAAGCTCTTCTTCAAACGCTTGAAGGGTAAAATTGACCGGGCGAATGCGATCAGCCGGGAAATGATGGCAAAGGAAACAGCTTCGGACCGGACGCCGGATGGTCAGGAGCCCAGTCACGGGTTTCTGCTGACCCAGGAACTAGGCTATGTCAATGAGTCCATGGAGACCCAGTTTCAGGAAATCCTTGCCCACTATGAACAGACAAGCCTGTTCCTCGAAACTCTGCTGAGGCGATCCCATTTCGAAGAGGGCCGCTACGTGATTGAGCCGAAACAGTTCAATTTCAGGGAGAAGATTATTCGACCCCAACTGGATCGCTTCATTCCCCTGCTGCAGGAGCGTGGAATCGCAATCGACGATCAGCTCACCGGGATTCCGGCCCAGGAAATCACCGTTGTCGCCGATGTAGGATTGATCTCCCAGGCATATGCCAACCTTTTCAGCAATGCGGTGAAATATACCCGGGAGGTTCTGAATGAAAAGGGCCATACTCATAAATTTGTGGCTGTGGGCATGGAAGTTCTAACCGACCGGTTCGGTGACGGAAAAGATGGGATCAAGTTCAACGTCTTCAGTACGGGTCCCCACATCCCGCCGGAAGATGTCCCGAATTTATATGACGAGGGATACAGAGGCAAAAACGTGGAAAGCGAATACGGTACGGGTCACGGTCTGCAGTTTATCAAAGAAGTCATCGATCTTCATGGCGGTATCGTCGGTTATGAAGCCACCCCGCTTGGGAACAATTTCTTCTTTATCCTGCCCAGGTAGGTTTTCCCGGCTCTCTGCATGGATCAAGCTTGAAAAAATGGCAGAGCAGAAACGGATTGTCCCGAAATGCAGTTCAGGAGCAGGATGATAAAGATCAGGAAACGGCATGTGCTTCTACCGTTGGTAATTGGGGTTTTTGTTTACCTCCTGTTTTCCGTTTATGAGGAGGTCAAACAAAGGACCATCGATGATTTCAACGCCCAGCAGATGATTCTTGCAAAACAGGCGGCGCAAGGCATTCAGAGTTTCTTCAGACACAACTACCTTGCCCTGACCTATCTGGCCGGTATTGATGCCGTTGTCCTGGCCAACCGGCAGGGGAATGACCTGCTGACATCCTTTTACAGTGCGCATTCTGACAACATTAAAGCGATCACGCTTATCAGCGCTGCGGGTAAAATTATCCACACGGTCCCTTTTAATCTAAAGGCGATCGGGACCGACATTTCTTATCAGGCCCATGTTCAGGCCATTATGCGAACCCACAAACCGGTCATCAGTGACGTGTTCATGGCTGTCCAGGGATATCAGGCAGTGGCGTATCACGTCCCCTTACTGAAAGATGGCATCTATCAGGGGAGTCTGGGAATTCTGATCCCATTTAACAGCCTGGCGCAGGAATACCTGATGAACATCAGGATCGGAATGAGTGGCCATGCCTGGGTGATCAGCGAAAAAGGGGTCGAATTGTTTTGTTCCATCCCGGGTCATTCGGGTAAATTGATTGAGGAAACCACCCATGATCATCCTGCGATAGCAGGGATGGCCGAAAGAATGATGCAGGGGAACAGCGGAACGGCACAATACCGTTCTGATAAAACAGACAGCCGCAAAACGGACCCGTCAATCAACCATGCCGCCTTTTACCCGGTCGATCTGGGTAATACCCACTGGTCCATCGCTGTCACCACCCCGGAAGATGAGATCCTCTCGACCATGAAAGGGTTCAGGAACAAGATGCTGGTTGTCATTTTCCTGCTGAGTGGCGTATCGATCATCTACCTGTTCAGCGCAATCAGAAGCTGGAATATTATCAGGGCAGAAAACAAACGAAAAGCCGCGGAACTGGCGTTGCTGAAAAGCGATAAAAAACACCGGGAAATTCTGGAAGGGTTGAATGATGCCGCCTATCGGATGGCCCTTCCTGATGGCAGGTATGAATATATGAGCAAATCCGCCCGGGATGTCTTTGGGTATGAAGCAGAGGAGTGGATGACCAATCCACTGCTGATTCAAGAAATCATCCATCCGGACTATACCGGGTATTTTGCCGAAAAATGGACCGACCTGATCAACGGGAGGGTGCCCCGAACCTATGAGTATAAAATCATCGGTCCGGACGGTCGGGACCGGTTGATTTTACAGTCCAATACCGCGGTGTTTGATGAAGGGAATCATATCATTGGGATTGAAGGTCTCTGCAGGGACATTACCCGACAGAAAGAGGCTGAAGATCAGATCAAGGCCGCCCTCAAGGAAAAAGAAACCCTGCTGCATGAAATCCATCACCGGGTCAAAAACAATATGGCTGTCATTTCAAGCCTGCTCAGTCTCCAGATGAACAGCACAGACAATATACAGACAAAGGAAGCGCTGCGAGACAGTCAGAACCGCGTGCAGACAATGTCACTCATTCATGAGTCGCTGTATCATCTGGACGACCTGGCTATTGTCGATATTCAGGGATATCTGTCCAAACTTGGGGATACCATTCTCCGGGGATATGCACTGGATGGTAGAGTGTTGATTCAAGTCGAGGCTGAGCATACCCGGATGGGGGTCAAACAGGCCTCACCCATTGGACTGATTGCCAATGAACTGATCACCAATGCGCTGAAGTACGCGTTCCCCGATGGCAGAACAGGCGAAATCGTCGTTCGACTGCAGTCCCGGAAAGACAACAGCGCGGAGCTGGTGATCGCTGATAATGGTATTGGTATCCCGGACGGTTTTAATCGTCTGCAATCCCATAGTCTGGGACTTAAACTGGTTCATTCAATCGCGGAGCAACAGCTTGACGGCTCCATTAACCTGGAAAAAGAGCAGGGCACCCGCTGGCGGATCCGGTTCACTATCGATGAACAGTGATGATAAGCCTCTGTGCGTGACGTGGAAAAGGCTGTTCCAGCGGAGCAGTCGGCGTGGCTCAGGACATGTATGTCTGTCAGTCAAATACGGTGCTATTCCGTTTCCATGGTAACCATACGATGACTGCTTGCGGTGACTGCGCAACTATGGTTTGCTGCCAAGGTGTTCGAAAACAACTTTGTTCATGGGGCTGAATGGGCGTGCATGATCCTATCCGTCTGTTTTTTTTAATCAGCACCCCTTCTCCTGCAGAAATGAAAAAAAAATATTGTCATTTGACAGGTTTCGCTTTAAGATCGGCACAAAGACTGAGCGCTCAGTCGGGTTGCTGATCCCAGCTTCAGCGGGGGGCAATCGGATTCACAAGACTCTCTAACCAATTGGTATTTAGATCAAATAGATTTATTTTGACAAGGTGAAGATCGTGATGGGGTTTCAGAATATAATTGCAGGAAATGGGATAGGCATCAGCATCACCGGCATGATCATTGTTTACAGTGGGTTGATGTTGATCAGTATATTTATTGCCATCTTGCCCAGGATTCTGAATCGGGCAGGGGATGTCCCGGCAGATCGGCACCAGGCCATCAAAAAGGAGGTGGTGAGCCCGAAACCGGTTGAGGATGATTCTGCCGAAGACCATTATGATATTGTCAGCATAATCTGCATGGTTCTAACCATGGAAGAGGAAAGACAGGGTCTGAGCCTGGCGGGTGGGGGAAGTCTTAATATCTGGGGAACGGCCGGGAAAGGGCGCATCATGCCGGGCAGACGAATCCAGACGTTGCTGTGAGTTCAGAGATTGTAGTATTCAGCTTATTTCATCTTTTTAACTTCATATGAGGAGGTACTGTTGAATTTCGACCTTACATCAGAACAGGAGATGATCCGCAAAGAAGTCAGACGGTTTGCTGAAAAAGAGATAACACCAGTGGCTATTGAGTTGGATGAAAAAGAGGAGTTCTCGGTGGACCTGACTCTGAAAATGGGTGAAATTGGTCTTTTCGGTATGTTTGTCCCTGAGCAATATGGCGGCCAGGGCCTGGATTATATCTCCTATATCATTGCTGTGGAAGAGATCGCACGGGTAGATGGATCGCAGGCGGCCACCATAGCAGCCGCCAACTCACTGGGTATTGGCCCGATTAATTACTTTGGCTCGGAAGAGCAGAAGCAGAAATACCTGCCGAAACTCAGCACCGGGGAGGGATTGTGGGGTTTCGGTCTGACAGAACCCACTGCGGGATCGGATGCCGGAAGCAGTAAAACCACGGCTGTCCAGGACGGTGACGACTGGATTATCAATGGTTCAAAGATATTTATCACCAACGCTTCCTGTGATCTGACCATGGGGGTGACCGTTCAGGCCCTGACCGGGAAGAAGGATAACGGGAAACCGATCTACACCTGTTTTCTTGTTGAAACGGGTACCCCGGGGTTTAAAGCGGTGCCCATGCACGGGAAAATGATGTGGCGATCCTCCAATACGTCGGAGCTTTACTTTGACGATGTGCGGGTGAACAAGAAAAACATCCTGGGGCAGATCGGCGACGGATTCCATCAGATGCTGCAGACCCTGGATGGCGGCCGGCTTTCCATTGGGGCCATGGGTCTGGGTGGTGCACAGGGCGCATATGAACTGGCCCTCAACTATGCTAAAAACCGGGAGCAGTTTGGTCAGCCGATTTCAAAATTCCAGGCCATTGCCTTTAAACTGGCGGATTGTGCCATGGAAATTGAATGCGCGCGCAACCTGCTTTACAAAGCCTGCTGGTTGCGAAACGAGAAAAGACCCTTCGAAAAAGAAGCCGCCATGGGCAAGCTTTACTGTTCGGAACTGATGGGGCGGGTGGCCAATCATGCCGTGCAGATCCACGGCGGATACGGGTTGATGAAAGATCACCATGTAGAGCGGTTTTACCGGGATCAGAAGTTGCTGGATATCGGAGAAGGGACCTCAGAAGTGCAGCGAATTGTGATCTCCCGGTATATTGGCTGCTGACAGCCCGATGGATTCAATGGCGGCCGGGAGACGGCGCCGTCCGGTTGAATGATCTCACTTATGGGCACCTTGATGAACTGGAACTCAGTCAGCATCAAAGGGATGGTGTTTCAAGAACCCTGGAAGCCATGGATGACTTCCAGGAGCTTCATGGATGGACTCGTGCGCTTCTTGAAAGATCAACCCTTGGGTGCGGTAGTTTCGATCACTTTAATGAATCAAGGTGCCTTAATGATCCCCTCAGGCGGGCTGTAAGCCGCTGAAACAGCCTGATATGACATTCCTGCCGGAATTGACCCGATTTTCAGACCGGGGCGGGCATTCTGCCGGATATCGGTGGCCTGGCTGCTCCGACCGCAGGTCGACTGGAGGGAATAAGCCTCTTCAGGGGGAAAAAAGAAAACCTGTTACGAAAGGAAACACAGATGACCGACCAACGTTCCGAAAACCGTACCTTCTGGTTGAGTGAAGAGAAAACGCTGCAAGACCTTGTTCGCAGAGCTGCCGAGATCGGCGGCGAAAAAGCCGTCCAGAAACTGGCCCAGGCAGGAAAACGCCCTGTCAGACTGCTGATCCAGGAGATGATAGACGAGAACACCATGTTTTTCGAACTTTCCCGGATCGCCGGTTTTGGGATGGATTACCCGGAGGTGGACGATGTTCCGGGTGGGGGGATTGTCACCGGTATCGGGAAAATTCACGGCAACTGGACAATGATTTTTGCCAACGACAGCCGGGTCAAGGCCGGCACCTATTTCCCGATCACCTTGAAAAAACACATGCGGGCGCAGGCCATCGCCGAACAGTGTGGTCTGAACTGTGTTTACATAGCCGATTCCGGAGGCGCATTTCTACCGATGCAGGCGGATGTCTTTCCAGACGATCAGCAGTTTGGATCGATCTTCTATAACATGGCCCGCATGTCGGCCAAAGGCTTAAAGCAGATTACGTTCAGTACGGGGGGGAATACGGCGGGAGGCGCCTATATCGTTTTCATGGCCTGCGAGTCCATCATGATCGACAAGATGTCCTACTCCTTCCTGGCTGGACCGCCACTGGTAAAAATGGCCACGGGAGAGGTGGTTACGGCCGAGGACCTGGGTGGCGCCAGGGTACACACCCAGATCTCCGGCGGGGCCGACCATCTCTGTATCAACCAGTCGGAAGCGGTGGAAAAAGTCCGGGAGATCCTGTCCATGGAACCCCCCCAGCAGATTCATCTGCATCGCTACGAGGAGCAACCGCCCCGACAACCGGTGGAATCGATCTATGACAGTCTACCGGCAACCGTCAACCAGGCGTTTAACGTGAAGCCGCTGATCGAGGGCATTGCCGACAGCAGTGTGTTTAATGAGTACAAGAAGGATTATGCCCTGGGTCGGGCCGATAATATCATCACGGGGAAAATTCTGTTGAAGGGGATGCCCATCGGGATTGTGGCCTCCAACAATGCGGGAATCATCTTTTTCGAGGCAGCCCGGAAAGCGACCGAATGGATCGTGCGCTGCTCCCAGGAAAAGATTCCACTGCTTTTCCTCCAGGGTTCTCCCGGCTACATGGTCGGCTCCGTATCCGAACATATGGGGATTGGCAAGTACGGTTCCGATATGGTGCGGGCGGTTGCCTGCGCCCAGGTACCCCGGATTCAGGTCGCCGTCGGGCCGGATAATGGCGCCGCCAACTACGGCATGTGCGGTCGGGCGTACCGTCCCCATTTTCTGTTTGCCACCATGAGGGCCCGGACCGCAGTGATGGCCGGCCGCAGCGCAGCCGGGGTTCTGGCGTCGATCGAAGAGGGGAAAAGAAAGGCCCAGGGAAACCCCATGACCGACGAAGAGAGAAAATTATTCAGCGATCAGATGCAGGAAAAATATGACATGGAGGCGCATCCGTTTTATTGCGGGGCCAGACTCCTCAATGACCGGGTATTGACCTTTGGAGAGATGCGGGACTGGCTGGCCATGGCTTTTGAGGTCAGCCTGCTCAAACCCATTGGTGACCCCAGTTTTGGCAATATGCGGTTTTAATACCGGGTGTCACCCGTTCTTCCAGTTCCGTTGCAACTGCTCGAACAGAAAAATCAGCGTGAGCAGATCCTTTTTTATAACCGGATTTAAACACAATATTAACGAGGGGAAGTGATCCATGCAGATTAAAAAGGAAACACCGCATATCAACGTCGATTATTTCGAAAACCTGACCCAGGATCTTCCGTCACCGGAAACCCAGAGTGTTGAAGCCATTGGCGATAAAATAAAAAAAATGCGGGAGGAAAAGGGGCTGTCGATTGATGAGCTGTCAAAAATGACCGGTTTTGATATTGACCTGCTGGAAAGCATCGAAAAGAGAGAGGTCCATCCCCAGTTGGGAACCATTATCAAACTCTCCAGGGCACTGGATAGTGCCTTTGGTCGCCTGGTTTCCGGCGTGGGTACCAAACTGTACTCAATTACCCGGAAAAATGAGCAGAAAGCAGTTGCGCGATCGACCTCCCGCCAGGATAAGAAACAGCTCTACATGTACAAAAGCCTGGCTCC
>JAHJRI010000294.1 GCA_018830885.1 bacterium
CGAAACTTGCGGGATCCCCTGGTTTTAACGGGCAACTGAAACACTAAGCACTGCGGTACAGCTTGGTCAGTACGAATTCTTCATGCCCCAGCGCTTCCTGGGCGGTGAGACGACCATTACAGGTCCTGATTAACATGTCAATCAGGTTGTTGCCGGATTCGTCCAGTGTCATTTCGCCACGGAGAATGGCTGAACAGTCATAGTCGATATGCTCTGACATGGTGGAAACGGTCAGCGGATTGGCAGAAAGCTTGATCACCGGTTCAATGGGATTGCCGATAATATTGCCCTGTCCCGTCGGGAAGAAATGTGCCACGTAACCGGCTGCGGCCCACAACGTTACGGCTTCAGCAGCAGCAGATGAGGTGTCCATATAGGCGAGCCCGGGTTTGGTCGGGGCTTCTGCGGGTCCCAGAACCTCAACATACTTGATCTTCTTTCCGATTTTCTGCAGGTTGCCAAAGGCCTTTTCCTCGATGGTCGTCAATCCGCCCCGGATATTTCCCTTGGTGGGCTGTGAGCCGGAGAGGTCGTCGGTCTTGTTGGCATTGATGAAGTCGTTATACTCGTTCCAGACCTCCATGAATTTTTCACCCAGTTCCGGGGTGGCCGCTCGATCCTTGCAGATCATCTCGGCACCGGTGATCTCGGATGTTTCGCCGAATGAGCAGTAGCCGCCCATTTCCACCAGCTTGTCCAGCGCATTGCCCACCGTGGGGTTGGAGGCCAGACCGGAGGTGGTATCGGATTCGCCGCACTTGACGGAAACCCGGATTTCGGTCAGGTCGCACTCTTCGCGTCTGAGCTCGGATGCCCACTGCACATATTCCTTGGCTTTCCAGGAGGCCTTGGCAATGGTCCCGATGTCACCGGTTCTTTCAATGGAAAAGCCGGTTACCGGCTTGCCGGTCTTGGCGATACCATCAACGATCAACTGGGTCCATTCAGGTTCGATACCGATCACCACCACGGCAGCCACGTTGGGATTGGCTCCGGTGCCGATCATGGTCCGGAAAAAGAGTTTCAGGTCCTCTCCAAACTGCAGACGGCCATAGGCATGGGGAATCGCCTTGGTTCCCTTGACATTGTTGGCCACAGCCTGGCAGGCGGCATTGGACAGGTCATCCAGGGGCAGGATCACCACATGATTCCGGATGCCAACACGGCCATTCTCCCGGCGATAGGCGTATACTTTTTTCTCACTCATCTTACCACCTCCTGGTCTTTAAATTGTGAATATGCACATGCTCTCCCACTTTGACATTGGCAACGATCCGTCCGATGTCATAACCGTATTTGTAGACCGTATCCTCGACCTTGTGATCCTTCATGGCGATCTTGTGACCCAGGGGAATGTCCTGCAGGGCCTTGACGGTGACTGCTTCCTGACTGTCCATATACAAACCCTGGGCGGTCTCGCCCTGCTTGATATCGACGGTCGCAACCCCGACCGTGTCAGCTTTCTCATGGATTAAAAATTGAATCATGGTTACCTTTCTGAATATACGGGTTGCCCATTCGGGCAGCCCTGTTACTGGTTCGGGATTTTCCGGCCGGACCGTCTGCAGCAGCACCGGTTCAGTCAGTCGAAGGCCGCTGTCTGAAGGATCAGACCGGATTATCCGTTTTGCAAACCCGTCATCCAAACCATGTCAATTCCCCGTATGTGTCGATCTGGTCTGACATGACCACCGGTCAGGACATCTGTCTACGGGTTGTCTCCCATGCGGATGCAATTTACCCCGGATGGCGGATGCGGATTTGTACAGCAGATCGTCCCCTTGAGGGGCCGATCCTTGAAATCGAATCCCCCTTCTAACAGCAAGGATGGTACCATATGCCGCTAATCGGGTTAAGCTGTTATAATAATGGCGTTTAGACAGAAAAGCCGGCAGGATGGGGAGGTAGTTAAGCCGAAAATTAGGCATCAGTGCCCAAAATTAGGCTTAAGATTGGGCTTGATATTCGGCAGAAACCTGTTACTATGAATTCAATGTCGTTCACTTAAGACTGTTCCGCACCATAGGGATGTCATTTCAAGAAACGCATCAATCCATCCTGGAGCTCCGGGAAGCCATCCATGGCTTCCAAGGTTCCTGCAATGACACCCCGATGGTGCGCTGACAATTGAGAACCCCCCCTTAAGTGAACGACCAGTGCCCTGCCGGCAGGGGGTCGGACGATTCATCGGTTGAACTGAAAAAGGAAGCACCATGTACTGGAGTCCGGAAACGCGGTACCAGATTTTGCTCAAGATCAACAATGCCATCATTACGCAGACCACCAGCCGGGACCTGTTTCAGGCCCTGGCGCTGGAGCTGCGCAGGCATTTTTCCTGTGATCGGATCAGCATCAATCTCTATGATGCCCAGAGCCAGTCCATTACCTATTTTGCAGCGGCCGACGGTATCGATCCGGCAGGGATATCGAGTACGGAAAGCCGGTCGCTGGTTAAGGGGGCGATATCCAAAATGGTGATCCGCTCCGGTCGGCCGGTGATTATCCGGGATCTGAAACGCTACGCCGATTTTGAATCGGTCCGGTCCATGGTGGCGTACGGACTGACTGCGACCATGGCCTTCCCGCTGGTGATCCGCAATAAGATCCTGGGCACGATTCACTTTTCCTATAAAAAGGAGCCCGAGTATATGGAGGAGCTGCAGGAGGTGCTGACGGATGTTTCCCGACAGGCGGCCATCGTGGTGGACAATATGCTTTCCTATACGCATCTGAAGGAGCTCAATGCCAAGTTGACCCAGCAGAAACAGTTCCTGATTGCCAACACGGATGACGGGTACCAGCAGGACAGCTTCTTTTATACAGCCCCCGTCATGAAAGAGATCATGAGTCTGGTGGATAAGGTGGCCAATTCCGATGTTTCCATCCTGCTGACGGGCGAGACGGGCACCGGCAAGGACTATCTGGCGAGAACCATCCACAACCGCAGCCCGCGTCGGGACCATCTCTTTGTCAAGACCAACTGCCCCGCCCTGGCCCCCACCCTGTTTGAAAGCGAGCTCTTCGGACACGTCCGGGGTGCCTTCACCGGGGCGGATGCAAAACGGGTCGGCCGCTTCGAGCTGGCCCATCTCGGTACGGTGTTTCTGGACGAGGTGGGCGAACTGCCGTCGGAACTCCAGGCCAAGCTGCTGCATGTCCTGCAGGACATGCGGTTTGAAAGGGTGGGAGACAGTCGTGCCATTGATGTGAACTTTCGGGTGATTGCGGCGACCAACAAGGATCTCAGGAACCTGGCGACGAACGGGCAGTTTCGGCAGGACCTCTATTACCGGCTCAATACCGTTAATATCCACGTGCCCCCGCTGCGGGAAAGGGTGGAGGATATCCCCCTCCTGATCAGCAAACTGTCTGCCCTGCAGGCCCGCAAGACCAATGGTGTGGCGCCGGTCTACACCGACGGGGCCCTGGAATCGCTGTGCGCGTACCGCTGGCCCGGGAATGTGCGGGAGTTGAAAAACCTGGTCAAGCGCCTGGTGATTCTGCGTCCCGGTGAGCGGGTGACCCGTCTGGATATCGACAAGATCATCGATTTCGACCCCCTCGAGGAGAACACCCGGGATGTGACGACCCTGGCGGATGCAGAGCGTCAGCATATTATCCAGGCACTGGTAAAATGCCGGGGCATGGTGGGTGGAAAGCGGGGGATCGCGAAACTCCTGGGAATGCCGCGAACCACCCTGCAGTACCGCATGAAAAAGCTGGGGATCAACCCGGGGGATTTTACCGGGTGATCAATAATACGAAATTAACAACTTGTAGAATGTTTCTTGAATAACACTGCAATTTGTAACTACATAAAAGCATAGCTATTTCTTTTTTTATTAAAATTTTTGTTTGAAGATTCGTGTGTCCCGGAAGTTACGGGTTTTGCGTTCTATATCGCAACAAAGTGGGCTAAGCAGAACTGGGATTTGTGCTAGAGATTTCCTAACAGCTCCTGTTCTTCAGTTAGCTGTCATGTAAATATATTTCAACCTTTTCTTGATTATTGTCGACGAGTCTGAACCGTTACCGGGACTGCTGCCAGTACTCTCCTGCTGCTACGGAGTGCTGATCCCGAGCTCAAAACGCCTATGGTCTTTTGAAAGTCCTGACGGGGGATATATTGTACATATTACGCCTGGTATCCAGACCCTATTTGAGGGCCTGTCGTCACCAACCGATATTTTGTTTTTAGAAGTGATTTATCGAAATCTGCCTGCCGCCTCCGACAATCGAAATTCGAGCATAACTGGCAGGTGTAAAAATGAGTTTCAGAACTAAAGGCCAGGCAGGAAATAGTCGATTCCGGCGACATCAGGAAGGACTCATTCAACGTGACACCAATTCGCTGGGCTCCATCACCGAAAAGTCTGAAAAGCGGTTCCTGCTGCGGCAGGGGCCAATCCATCAATGATCCCGGCGTCATTATGGAGACAAACTTGATCTTGTGCTCTTTTTTTATCTTTCTCTTAAAGTCTGTGACGGCGGCCTCGAGGGCTGAATCGGTGATTGATTTGGCCCAGAATTGATGAAGAATGTTGGTTTTTGATGCTCTCCACTCATCCAGTTCCCTGCCACAGGTCGCCAGGGCAGGAAAGACCTTGTCGCTTTGCGCCAGATTGATTTGTAGTACCTGGCTCTCGAAGGTCTCTCCCGCTATCCGGACGATTTTATCCGCGATGATAGTCGGCTCCTGTTCCAGGTAAAGCGCTTTCGGCCAGGCCAGCGCCCTGGCCTCGTCTGCCAGTTCCCTGAACTCCCGGATATGTCGGTTCCGATTCGCCAGCCGCAAATCGATTATCATCTGATCCAAATCAAGATCAAAAGGTATGTTGTCCAGTATGGTCATTCAGATTGCCAGGATATTGTCACGATGAAGGTGAATAAAAGCGAAGCCGGTGTGGCGATTTGGATTCATACCTCATCAGATATGGTCAGGGTGTTTCAAGTAGAGCCTCACCTGGATTCCAATCGATATCAGCATGAATCAGGACGAAGGGTATCGTATCGCTTTTTTAAGCGAGGGAATCCAGCTATTACTCGTTAAAGCTGAAAGCCGGGTTGGAACACATATCAATATTCCAGACATCGAAAAACCTCTGAGCCCAATAGAACCGCATGAACCCTGAAGGATTGACGATAATCAGGCCTGGGTTGAAAGGGCTTTACGTTTATTGATCAATTCCATTGCAAGCTGAACCGCCGTTACAGCAGAATCAGCATAGCCATCCACACCGAAAAGATCTGCAATCTGTTGCGAAACTGGTGCACCACCTATCATGATGGCTACATCGGATTTTTTTGTCTTAAACAGTTCAATGACTTTCTTCATGCCCATCATCGTTGTGGTCATCATCGCTGACAGTGCTACAATCTCTGCCTTGGATTCTTCTTGTGCCTCAACAAACTTTTCCGCAGATACGTCTTTGCCAAGGTCAATGACTTTCAGCCCGCCGACTTCAAGCATTAACTTGACAATATTTTTCCCAATATCATGAACATCACCCTGGACACTTCCAAGAATAACCGTGCCCACTTGGTTATCCGAGGCTTTGCCGATGTGGGGCTTCAAGACATCCAACCCGGCATTGAGGGCATCGGCACATAACAGGAGTTCAGGCACGAAATATTCCTTTTTCTCATAGAGTTCACCCACACGTTCCATCCCTGCAGCCAACCCTCCGAGAATGGCGTCATGTGCATCGATACCTTCATCGATTGCTATCTGTGACCACTCCGCTGCATCATCTCCTTCAAATTCAACAACTGCCTCTGACAATTTCGCCAGGATTTCCTTTTTTCTTGCCTCTTCAACCATTTTACTTCCCCTCTTTTAAAATCAATTCATCAATTTTAGTAACTACTCAGTAGAAATTGAAGCTCAACCTATTCCAAAAAGAATGAATTCACATCTATCAACCAATTTTGAAATCAACGCGCTCAAGCTGCGACATGGCTTCCGGAGATCCAATAAAGACAACCCTGTTTATCAGGGGAACCATGCCTGGTTTTTGCGATATCTTAGTTAACGTTTTCTTTCCCATCACCCAATTGAAAAGATAAAGATCCTCCCCTGTTCGGAAAACACCCTTCGCCCTGGTGATACCTGTTGGTATTTTCGCTGTCATTTTCTTCAGCTCTTCAACATTTCTGGCTGACCATTCAAGTATTGAAGACATCAGGAGGTCTGGTGGTGTCATTGAATAGTCAGGGTCCGCAAGCAAGTCTTCGATATATGTCTCCAGGATCTCTGACGTGACAGCTTCTGTTTCCTTCCCTTCCTCCTCAGGGCCATGATCTGACACGGACAGATAGTTCCCAAAAGGTATGTCGGCAAATGTTGTCTCGTGAAAAACCGGATCCGGGTGATGGCGGTGAACGATCTCCTTAACCTTACTGACGACCTTTTCGTCGGCCTCATCAATCTTGTTGATGATGAACACAGTGGCACTCTCAATCTGTTTCTCGACAGAGGTAAACGTGTCGTAGGCATCTTCAAAGTTGACGGCATCAATGAGACAGAACTGTTCTCTGAACCGGAAGCGATTGTGAAAAATGGAAAGCCCGAGGTCCCGCTTCAGGTCTGTGGGGTTGGCGACACCGGTGGCCTCAATGAGCAGGACATCGGGTTTAATATTTTGGGCGATGTCCATCAGGCCTTTGATAAAGTCAGTCTTGACACAAACACAGAAAATGGATCCCTTGCTGATCTCAAGCATGGCAAGGTCTTCACTATCCACCAGCTTTCCATCCAATCCCATATCCCCGAATTCGTTCATCAGAATCATCAGTTTTTGATTCGGAGGAAAGGCGTGAATGATCCGTTTCAGAAATGTGGTTTTGCCGCTGCCGAGAAATCCAGTAATGAGGAATACATCCGTTGTGGCTTTCATTTTGTTTGTTCCCTATTTAGCCGTTTCCTGATCATGTCGATCAGTTCCTCCTGATCCGGTATCAGAGACTCATAGACCAGTTCACCATTGATTGCGATACTGGGTAGTTTTTTCACCCTATCGCGCTTGAATTCATCCATATGGTCTCGGTTGGACATATCCCACTCCCTGATTTCAGTCATCACCTTTATCTCTTCCGGTAAGTCCCTTACCACCTGCGCCATGTAGACGCAAGCCGCTCATTGTCTTAAGTCGCTGACGAAGACCTCAACAAGTACTTTGTCGTGTATCATCTTTTTATTTTACTGTGCCTTATTGTGAACTATCACCTGCCAGGCTTACCCTGGACAACTGTTTCTCGATTGCTTCTTCAAGCTCCGGCCTGGACGGAATGAGATCAAACGCCAGTTCGCCATCCATGAACAGTCCTGGTATTGGCGCCAAGCGGTGATTAATATAAACACCTTTCTCCCCAAACAAGGAGCAGGAAAGTGTGAGAAAGCGATTTCGGCCTTCTTCCGTTCTAATATCCAACCGGCTGTATGTCACGCGATGCTCGTACATCGGCAAAATTTCCTGTACGGCCTGCTCCATATAAACACTGGGCGTGTACGACCTGTTTTTAAACGTAACTTCAATGTGAACGATATCTGGCATCCGTTAAAAGGTATTTTGTTTAACGCACGAAATTTCCTGTCTGCCCACGTACCAATTTATTTTAAAAGGCTCCTGCTAATCTGAACGTGTCTTTTTCCCGGAACCGGCTTTCTCCAAATTTTGCTTGATGTCATCAAAGTTAAATCCCTCATCCCTCAATGACAGGATTCGTTCACGTTGCTCATCGGAATGCGCTCTTTCTGCCAGGGCGTCGATCAATTCTTCATATTGAGGGATGATACTCTGAAAAACCAGATCTTTCTCAATACAGATAGTCGGCAATACTTTACCTTTGAGCTTCGTAAACATTGCGACGCCTTCCTTGGATTTGATGGACCACTCCGTATACTGAACCATCTCCTGCACGTCTGAAGGAAGTGCCGCGATAGATTCCATCATGTATCCACAGGCAGCGCACTGAACGCTGTCCAGCGTCAGTACATCAATGTGTATTTTTTCTGTCATGATTATCGTTGCCCCTATTTTTTAGTTTTACTTATCACCTGTACAGTTCAGAGTTCTCTTCTAAGTAGTTGAACTTATGCATAATGTCGATCTCAACTGCTGTCATTCCGTGCTTGACACGGAATCCAGTATGATTCCAAAGATATGCTAGCCTGGATGCCGGATTAAGTCCGGCATGACGGGGAGAATTCTAGACTGTCAGGTTATCACTAGCTATGGGTGGTTTATCGTTCAGTGGGCACTGAGTGGTTTGAGGTACAGTGAACACTGAATTTACGATGAACTTCCGCTCAGCTTGATTGGGATAAAACAACACTTCAATTAATCCTCAGGATATACAGGATAATTTTCCATATACCATTCTCTGGCTTCATATGCTTCAATCAGACGTTCCGCCGGAACGTCGAAGGGAAGGTCTCAGCCAGGGGCGAAGGTATATCCCTGGGTTCCTCCGGCAGCGAGACTGACCAGCGCATCCTCCCTGGGCGACAGCAACCCGAGGCTAAGGGCCAGTGTCAATTTCAGGTTGCCGCCAAATCCTTTCTTGTATTTCATGGCGATATCACGGACGAAGTTCATGTTCAGTTGTTCATCAATGGCAAAACCATGCGTGCCCAATTGACAGACATCTTCGATGACCTTGGTGCAATCGCCGCAGATAAAGAAGCTCGATGTTTTACCTGCGTCGTTGATGACCTCAATCGCCTCCTGGCAGTAGGGTGTTACAAATTCTTTGAACGTTTCCGATCGAATCTGGGACGCTACCGGATCAACAATGGCAATCAGGTCGCACCCCATTTCCACATAATACCGCGCAGACTGGGCACAGAGCTTACCGGCATATTTGAGGACTGAGTGGGCAAACTCTTTGTTCTTTTTCACTGCGGTGAAAATTCTGACGCCTGCCAGATGGGAAGCCAGGGTTAAAGGACCGGCAACCAACCCCAGCATGGCACAATCCAGCTTGTCCAGCTCAGGTTTGGCTTTGGCCGCTGCTTTAAATATGATCGGCCAACGACCGTCTTCCTTGCCAAAGACAGTCATACCCAGTTCTTCCGGTGTTTGCTTTTCACAAAGGTGGGATCTCACAGAAGGAACGTTATCTTCCCAATACTCAACCGCACATCCTACCGCTTCGGCTTCCACGGAGAGGTCGAAGAGCAGGGGGATACCGTCGGCATGGTAGGTTTTGGCAGCCTCCACGATACCTTTTGCGATTAAATTTGGATCCTTGAGATAGGGCTCTGCCTTTTCCCCTATCAAGAACGCACAATTAACGCCGGCATAGGGCACCCAGGGAGCCTTCTCTGTTTTTTGCCCGCGTGTTGCGTCGAGTAACATCTGTTTAGCCATTATTTCACTCCATTACAAATAGAAGAATAAAAGTCAGCCGCTGAAAGCAAAGTCAACTATCATACCGCTTGCATTTTTAAATGTCAGGTTTTTGCCGTAGTCGTTGAAACTCCAGGTGTCTGTATTACAGAACCTGTAGTCGCTGAAGGCCGGATTAAACGGGTTGTCCATACGCATTGGATTTTTCTTGTCACGTCCGAGGGTCAGAGACATTTTGACTTCACCGAATGGCATGGAGATGTGATAATCGCCACTGTTCTCAGTTAAACTTATCTTGACGACCTTAAAGCCAAGATTTTTTCTCCAGGGCCGGATTCCCACCTCAGTCTCAAGAAAGGTTTCCAAAATGCCCCTCTGTTCATCAGTTATATTGTCACTGACATATGCGGCGCCTTCAGCCGCCCCATTGACCAGTTCGGCGATCGTCGGACCGATACCATCCTGGTGCAGGATAATCACAACGTCTTTCATATCGACGCCCTGAATATGCCCTTCGGTAATCTGATAAATCGCCATGTTAGTGCAGGCATGGGGCAGGTCCCTTCGGAACCATAACGAACAGTGGCCGTCTTCAACGCGGCAACACTCGTAGAAAACGCCCTTCAGCAGCCAATTCTTTGAATCGTTCATCTCTTTTCCTTGTTATTTTGTATTGAGCCAGAACCATTTCACCACAGACTCATGGAGGAAAACCTATTAAGCACTTTACGTACAGAGATCTTTACAAATTTTAGAATATTCAATCAAAACTCTGTGCCCTCAGTATCTCCGTGGTAAATAGCCATATTATTATATTATTTTCCCAAACCATAATCCGATGCAGCCTGAACCATCGCTTTGAGATTCTCTATAGATGCTTTTGGTGGGATTCCACAGCCAGGCATCAGGATATAGCGCTCGGCTCCCATCGTCTGGAGACAATGAAGCGCATCCTGTTTGACCGTCTCAGTATCCCCCATCAGCAACGATTTCACTGGATCCACATTCCCCGCGATCACTGTTTCAGGAAGAACCTTCCGGACCTCCTTGAAATCCATGCATTGATCCAGACTGAGGATAGCCGCCCCCGACTCTCCCATAGCATCCAATATGGGAGCTGTATCACCACAAATATGGAGCATGACCGGAACATTCACTTCATTTGTATACTCCTGGAGACGTGGCAGGACAAATCTTCTGAACATCCTGGGCGAGAGCATGCTCGAAGAAGCGGTCGGCTCCGGCATGGAGATGGAATTCACACCATTCTCCTCAAGGGCTAGCGTAAGATCAATCAGGACTCTATTGATCTTGTCTAAGAGTGCGTCCAGTACATCAGGGGTCTTGAGTGTCATACGCAGAATCTGTGAAGGTTCGATGATGCGAGTTGCAACTGTAAACACCCCCTCAATATTCGCCATGATGGGAAACGTCCCTCCGGTCGCATCAAATAACCGCTTCGCTGCTTCCAGAACCACAGGAAATCTGCCGTCTTCCCTGGGGTTTGGAAAATGAATGTCATCCAGATCGCTTAACGTTTTTAATTTCAGTGGCAGCGGATCCAGGATCGGATCATCTTCTGAATATCGTATCTTGCATCCAAAGGCCTCGCCGATAAAAAAGTTATCCGGGGTGGGATAAACCAGGTCGAACGAAACGGTGTCCTTAACCCACAATTGAGCTGCGGTTATCAATTCCGCATCTTTGACAATTTCCCGATAAGGCGCATCCGGATAATTACTGGCCCCCCAAAGGATGGTGCCTGCAATAACCGGGACACGATCCTTCGGGCGGCTCTCTATGGTGTCCTTGAATCGATCATAGGCTGTATAACTCATTTTAATCCTTTATTTAGTGAAAATTAAGAGCATGTTATGTTTTTCGGACCAACACGATACCAGGTGTCATTTTTGTCTGTATCGCCCTCTTGCCGGATCGCTTGTGCTTACCGGCTCCATAGTTGGTATGGTTCCTCTAATCTAACTCTTGACAGCAGCGCCCTGGCGCAACCACTCTTTGTAACCGCCCCAGGTGAACGGCCCGTATAAAGCCTGGGCGATATCGAGCCTGTCTCTGTGTGCACCGCCAAGCCACATCTTGCCAATCTTATAATCTCTCATATATTTCTCAAGCTCATACTCGTAGGAATATCCGTAGGACCCCATGAGCTCCATGCCTTTGTTGGTGCAGAACTCTGCGGTGTCGGCGGCAAATGAACGGGCTAACGAACATTTACCCATCATCTCTGGAGACGAAGGCTCACCATATAGTTCAGGGTGCATCCTTTGCCACCCCAGGTTCAAGTTGTAAGTTCTTGTCAGTTCTATCATGCGGAACATCTCGCCGATGGTTGCAGCGAACAGTGAACGCTCTCTGACCGGCTTGCCGGCAATATCCCGCCAGCCTGTGTATTGCAGAACGATCTCAAGCACAGCCTGTGAAAGCCCGCAAAGTCTGGCGCTGGTATTAAGCCTGGCGGACCCGATGATTGCGCTTTTTACGATCTTCGCACCATCACCCGGCTCACTATCAATCCTGTATTTCCTTGGGATTCTGACGTTCTTCAGCCATATGTCACAATTCTCATCGCTCCAGCTGACACCCATTTTCTCGTAGGGTTTTGAAAAGGACAGTCCCTCCGCATCGGGTGGAATGTGAAATATTCCGACCCCGTCAGGCCCTTTTGCAATATCGGTGGTAGCGATGACCCAATATCCCAGGTGGCCCTTCATGTATTTCAACTCGAAGCGGTCTGCAGGCCCGGAAGGCCCCGGCCACCTTTTGTGTCCATTGATGACCCATTCATCCCCGTCCAGTTTTGCAACGGTTTGAACGGTATTGAAGGATAAGGATGGGTCCTCAAAATTTGCCCCCCCACCTGGCTCGGTAATGGCGATACAGGCAGTCCATCCCCCATCACTTGCCATTCTGGGGGCGAACTCCTCAAGCAGGTCATCTCTTTTAGCCGCCAGCATGACGCCTACGATCCAGTTGGTCTTCCCCGGAAGGGTTGCCAGCCCAAAATCGCCTCTACCCATCTCTTCGGTAATCATCAAAGCAGCAACTGGGGACAACTCCAATCCCCCATACTTTTCCGGTAAGTTCATTATGTGAACCCCGAGCTTTTCAATGCCTCTATAAAGCTCGTCAATGGTATTCAGTGCCAGTTCCTCATCCCGGTGCCATCCACCTTCACAGTCACGACGGCGAGGCATGATTTCCTTATCCACAAACTCTTTGACGGAAATGGCAATCTGAATATCCTCCTCGCTGCAGAAGGCTCTGCTGTATTTATATTTGGGGAAAAACATCTTGTATTGTTCGGCGGCCATTTTTTTTATTTCCTATTTTTCCTATCTTGGGATTTGCACTCTATTGAGTTACACCGAATGTTGCGCTAATATTCGGTTTTTGCAATGCCCTTATCCTGCTTGGATACATCGATGCCACGGGATTCGGCCAGAATTTTGTCCGAGAACCCGAATCCAAGACCCAATCGATCAACACCCAATTCAATATACCTCAATGCGGTTGCCAGATCAGCAATTCCGGGACCGGATGCCTTTACTTTGGCGCGTCCTGCAGCAGTTTCTACCATTTTTTTAACCGCTTCTTCCGTGACCGGCTCGAAAAAACCGGTACAGGTTTTTACGAAATCTGCTTTGGCCTCAATGCAGACTTCCGTCGCTTTCCCAATTTCGTCAAGCGTAAGGTGCCCAATCTCAAAGATCACTTTGACGATTGCGCCGTGGTCGTGAGCCACGCGCGAAACGGCAGCTATCTCATCCCTGACAGCGTCCCATAGCCCTGATCGGGCGAAACCAAAATTCATGACCGTATCAATCTCTTCAATTCCCTTTTTTACATAGATCTCGGTAAGGGCCGTTTTTGCCTCTTTTCCACCAGTGCCGTGCGGGTAGTCCATCACACAACAAGATGTTGTATCGGTGCCTTTGCACATCGAAACAGCCATTTCAATGTCGCAGGGACGAACGCAGATGGCCCTGTAGTTCTCCTTTAGAGCTCTTTCCAGCGCCTTCTTTACCTCTGTTGTGGTCATCTCAGGCTTCAAAGTTGAGTAGTCGATATAACGTTGAATCTCGATTTTCTTGGTCGTTTCCATCTTTTTATTCCCCTTTAATGGGTAGTGAAATTAAATTAAAATTGCTTAAAAAACAACTTATTAAGAAATCCAGATGATGTTGTCAGCGGATATTTTGATTATCCCTGGAATGCCCGATTGACGTTGGATCGAACAAATATCGCTGAAAGCATTTATTTCTTTATATCTTGAGTAGACTCACGAAGGACAATCGACACACCAAGACATTTATGCACTACTTGTGGCTCCTTCGCGTTAAGATTCTGAGCAATCACCTCCACAGCTTGGTAACCCATGTCAAAGGCCGGTACGCGCGCAGTGGTGAGAGGTGGAATGCTGTATTCAGAATAGGCGATATCATCCATTCCAACAACAGAGACATCATCTGGAACCCTCAATCCCATTTTAGCTGCCGTTAAAAGGGCCCCTAATGCTAACACATCTGCCGCGGCCAATATAGCAGAGGGCGGATCAGGTAGAGACATGATCTGCTTCATACCATTTTTTCCCTCTTCCATGGTGGGATCGGCTTCATAAACCAGACGTTGATCGTAGACTATGTTGTGCTTCTCTAGAGCTGCTCGATATCCATTGAGCCTTCTGTAGGGACGCTCACTTTTGGAAAAGGGCCCACAAAGCAACCCGATGTGTCGGTGTCCCAAAGAAATCAGATGATTTGCCAGGTCGTACACTGCTTTGAAATTATCAAAGCCGACGTAGCTGATTTCGACGTCACTTGAATTTTCCCAGATGACACATGTTGGAACACCCGCGTGAATAATTTCCCGGATTAAGGATTCATTGGATAGAGAAAAACCAGCGAGAATCAGGCCGGAGACTCGGCTTTGCTGAAATTTTTCAAGAAGCATGCGTTCCGTATGACTGTCATAGTGCGTACAACCGACAATGTGCGCGAAGCCCTTTTCCAGGCTCGCCTCCTGAATACCCATGATCGTTTCAGCAAATCCAAAACATATCGTTGAAGGCACCAAGACGCCAATAATCGGTAAAGTCGCACCGTTAGAGGGTACCGCTTTCGAGTACTCATACCGTGTACTTTGCACGGCCTCCTTTATTCGCTGTATGGTCTCTGAGCTTACCAGATCCGGATTACTCAGAGCCCGCGAAACAGTTGCCAGCGAAACACCTGATTCCCGAGCAACATCTTTCATAGTGACTTTTGACATTTCTAGATTCTTTCCTCAAATAGTTTAATTTTCTGATTATCAACAATTCACAACCCAATGCTGATAACTTAAGCAACCTTTTTTTACTGAGCACCAACGGTTCCGGTTTTTTATACCCCTGGGAGCCGGGTATGGCTTCCCGGAGCTCCAGGAAGGATAAATGCGTTTCTTGAAAATCGGAACTGTTGATGCGGAACCATTCGCTTAAGTTAACGATATTGATTTACAACCTGTTTTGAAAGGCGAATCGGTAGATGACCTCGTCCGTTGAAAAAGAAAGAGTCATACTCAATGAAAAATTTACTCGTGTTTTCATTAATAATAATAATTTTTCATACTGTCAATGTCTTTTTTTCACTTTAGTCAGTAGAAAAGTCCTTAAGTAGATCTGCAGGGAGCGTGGCGAATTCCCATCTCCATTTACAACAAAAGCAGGAGATCAATCTCCCATTTTAGCTTAAATTAGCTGGTTAACACATTGATACAGTAATCAAAATTACTTCCTTGCCTCAGTAATTCCCAAACTGAAAATGCAGGCTAAGTTGAAAGCGCCCAAATATTTTTAATGGTCAATGACGTATGGCGCATCAACAGCATTGCCCAGGCATTGTTCATTAACCGCCGCAAGGTTGATCGCTGGCTTGATTGTGCGTTACAACCTGAACCACTGACAGTTCCGGATGGTTTGCCAAGATTCGGTGAGCCTCCTAATATTTTTTTCTTCTAAAACGCTCTGAATTGCGGGTTTACAAAGTACATGTAAATAACTTACAAAAAAATGTAAATTTTCACTTGACTATGAGAATTTTACATAATATATTCGGATAAAATTTCATTTCATACCAAACACAGGCTCACTAAAAGCTGTCAACAGCAAGCAATTTTCTCTTTTTTTGGTTGAAATGCGATTTTTAACATGGGGTTTACGCAACCAATAACGTTTCCATAATCTGTTATGGTGTTTTTCCGATGAACGTTTATTAACCTTGTATTCAGGAGACTTGAGATGAAATTCAAAAACATGGTTACGACACTGATCGCATCCTTTTTGTTTTTAATAACAGCCATTGTTCCAAGCAGTTTTGCCAAAACCATTGAAATAAAGGTGGGAAGCTACGAACCTGAGGGGCATTATTTGGTGCAGTATGTCTATGTGCCATATACCCAGGAGATAGAAAGGCGAACCAACGGCCAGGTAAAATTCAAGTGGTATCACGGTGGAAGCCTGGTAAAGGCGCCTCAAACCTATGATGCCATGACGGGAGGTCTGGTAGATATGGTCGTCACGCTGGGTGTTTTTACCATGCAAAGTCGGTTTCCCGTCAGCAACGTCATGACACTTCCTTTTCTGTTCGACAGTACCGTGCAGGTAGACAGGGTATACCAGAAGGCCTATGACACTATTCCTGAATTCAGGGCGGAGTATAAAGACATCGTCATGCTGGGATTCCATGCCTCGGATTTCTTTAATCTGCATATACATAAAGATTTAAAAGCGCCGAGGACCCTGGAAGACATGAAAGGGTTGAAAATATGCGCCGTTTCAAAAACGTTTGTTGAAGTGACCCAACTGCTGGGCGCTACGCCGAGAAGTCTGAAGCCGGAGGATGCCTATATGTCACTGCAACGAAAAGCGATCGACGGTTGTTTCTGGCCGACAGCCCCCCTGGCGAAATGGAAACTGACAGATCTGACCAGTCATCATACACTTGTTTACGGACCCTTCGTCCAGGTCCCCATGGCAATGGCCGAGAGGACCTGGAAAACCCTGCCGCCGGATGTCCAGGCGGTGTTTAACGAAATGAGACCTTCGGTTACCGATTTTTGCGGCGCCATCGTGGACAATCGAAGGGCGTCTACCTTGAATAAATTAAAGGAGAGGAAAGACGAAATCTATACCCTGCCGGATGATGAAAAGGCTAGATGGGTCGATGCCATGAAGCCCATGTATGATCGCTGGCTGAATGAGATGAAGGAAAAAGGGATCGACGGCGAGAAGATTCTTGCCCAGATCAGGTCCTACGCCAAAGAATACAGAGGGACTCAGTATGTAAAAGCCAATTGGTGGGGAGATCAGTGGCAGGAATAGCCATCCTTCAGTCCACCATCGGGATGATATGATCGGGTCTGATACCCGGGTCTGCTTTCGTCAGGCCGGGGTATCTATCAAAATAGTATATACGATAAGGAGAGAGAATTAATGAGCAAGACTTCGAATACATTGAAACCGCCAGGAATAACCGAGGCCAACGCAGACGGCTCGGGTCAATTAGCATTGACGCCTGATATCTTTTCGTTAATAGCCAGCCCGATCAACCGCATCATTGACCCTATCTCCCGCTATTTATCCTATACGGGCGCATATATTACCTTCCTGATGGCTTTGGGGATGGTAGTCGACCTTGTTTCCCGGTTTTTATTCCGACATCCCCTGAGCGCGATGATCGAGTATCAGACCTTTATGCTGGTCATCATGGGTTTTCTCAGCATGGCTTATACCATGCTTCAGGATGAACATGTCTCCGTGGACATTATTTCTTCCAAGTTACCTGAGCATGTGAACAGTTTTTTACATAGCATTTTCTCGATCTGGGGCATGTATACCTTTCTGATCATAAGCTGGCAGAGTTTCATCAGGGCGGGTGAAGCCTTCGGTCGAGGCGAAGTTGCTGACATCAGCGGCATACCATACACTCTGATGCACGGTGTGGTAGCAGTTGGCACATTGTTGCTGGCACTGGTTCTGTTCACGAATATTTTTAAGAACCTCTCCATTCTCTACCAGCACCACCGCAAATATACCACACTGCTGGGCCTGCTGTTCATCATCGTTCTGGTTTCCCTCGCCGGGCTTGGGTCTGCTCCCATCCTGAAATTGATTTTCGGTGAATTGGGCCGAACAGCCGTTGGGATTTTGTACATCAGTTTCATGATGATCATGCTTATGTTGGGATTCCCAGTGGCATTTTCCATGGCGTTCACCGGGCTTTCGGGCCTTATCTATTTAACCGGTGGAAACGTGGCGGTAAGCATTGCGAAGATGAACACATACGACGCCGTTGCCAACTACTTTTACTGCGTGATTCCTTTTTTCCTGCTGATGGGCTTTCTGGTTTTACAGGCCGGTATCGGAACAAAGCTTTACAGTACCGGCAGTAAACTGTTCGGTCGCTTGCCGGGTGGGCTGGCTATCGGCACCGTATTTGGCTGTGCCGGTTTTGCAGCCATATGCGGCGAGAGCGTGGCATCGGCTGCGACGATGGGATCTGTGTCGATACCGGAGATGAAGCGATTTAATTACGACGATTCCCTGGCAACCGGATCGGTGGCTGCCGGTGGTACACTCGGCATTCTGATTCCGCCCAGTATCGGATTCATTGTCTACGGCATCATTACCGAAGAGTCGATTGGCAAACTGTTTATGGCCGGTATCATCCCGGGCATTATCTTGACTTTGGGTTTTGCCCTGGCGATTTATATTCAATGCAGAATAAATCCGGCTTTGGGTCCCAAAGCACCGAAGGCCAGTGTAGCGGAAATGGTGTTATCAATGAAGGACGTGTGGCACGTAGGGGTTCTGTTTTTAGTGGTGATCGGCGGTATCTATTCGGGTATCATTACCCCCACAGAAGCCGGGGGCGTCGGTGCCATCGGTGCTCTGATTATAGCCGTATTTGCTCGTGAATTTACCTGGAACAAATTTTTCGCAGCACTGCGGCAGGCGACTCAGATGAGTGCCATGATCTTTACCATTCTGATCGGGGTCTCGTTGTTGGGATACTTTATTGCCTTAACCGATATTCCCCTCAACTTTGCCAATTATCTTAAAAGCCTCGACGTGTCGCGGTATGTGATTTTTGTGATGATTCTGGGTCTTTATCTCGTTTTGGGAATGCTGATGAACATTATTCCCATGATGATGCTGACCCTGCCTATTCTTTACCCCACTGTAATAGCCCTTGGATTTCATCCCATCTGGTTCGGTGTTATTATGGTTATCATGATGGAAATGGGCCAGATCTCACCACCGATCGGCCTGAATGTCTTCGTCATTCACGGCGTGGCGAAAAAATTTGACATTCCCATGGCGACCATTTTCAGGGGTATTATTCCTTTCGTTATTGTTGAAGTGCTGGTCATCATACTGCTGACCATTTTTCCCGAGATCGTTTTACTACTGCCTGAGGGAATGGATGTGCTGGCACCGATAGGCTAGATAGCCGACGCTCGGCACAATGACATGAATAAAAGGATGCCGTAATTGAAACAAGTCGCGAACTGCGCTATCACGGCATCGCATGTAACATTGGCGTAAAATATTTTTTTATTGACCTGCAAGCAGTTTCATCTACAGCTGATCAACCGGGAGGTTACAGACATGAAAGAAGTGAGTATGGATTACGGGGAAAGTTCGATTTCAGTCGCACTGCCCGATACTGCAACAGTTGTTGAATACGGAAAAACCTACACCGATCCGAAAGGTATCGATCCGGCAAAAGCGGTCCACAAGGCCCTGGCCAAACCCCACGGATTTCCACCACTCAAGGAGCTTGGCGGTCCGGGCAAAAAAATCGTGATCGCATTCCCTGACAGGGTCAAGGGCGGCAACCACGAAACGGCGCACCGCAAGGTTTCCATACCAATTATCATCGATGAACTGGTCAAGGGTGGCACCAAGCTGGAAAACATCACACTGATATGCGCCGTAGGCCTGCATCGTAAAAATACCCTTGAAGAGTGGTATGACTATCTGGGAAAGAAGATTGTCAACCAATTTTGGCCGGACCGACTGCTGAATCACGACGGTGATGGGCACGATCTATACGACTATGGAACCGACGAGATGGGCAATGCCATCCAGTGCAACCGCATGGTTGCAGATGCAGATCTGGCGATCGTTATCGGTCACTGCGCCGGCAATCCCTATGGCGGTTACAGCGGCGGATATAAAATGGTCGCCACCGGTCTGTCCGGCTGGCGATCCATTGCATCGCACCATTGCCCGAAAACCATGCACCGCAAGGACTGGCTGGGAGCATCTACAACGTCTCGCATGCGCGACCAGTTCCATTCCATCGGAAAGGCGATGGAAAAGGGGATGGGCAAGCAGTTTTTCGCAGTCGACGCTGTTCTCAACCAGCAATCACAGGTACTGGCTGTTGAAGCAGGTGAGCTGGGTGCTGTCGAGAAGGCCACCTGGCCGGTAGCCGACAGCCGCACCCGGGTTCACCTGGATATGGATGAGCCGGCAGATGTTCTGGTCATGGGGCTGCCCCGCAACTTTCACTACGGACCCGGCATGGGATCCAATCCAATTCTGATGAGCCTGGCAATCGGCGGACAGCTCTCCAGATGCTGGAACGCGTTTCGACCAGGGGGTGTCATCATCGCAACGGCTATCTGTGACGGCTGGTTTAACCCCAATTGGTTTCCCTCGTATGAAAAAACCTACAAGGTACTCCAGGAGTACTGTACGCCAGCCGAATTCCTTGTATCGAAAGATGCCCTGCAGATTTCGGAAGATTATGGCTACCGGTATCTCTATTCCAACTATTATGCCTATCATCCGTTTCATGCCATGTCAATGATTAGCGGCGGCTCGGTCCCCAACCTTCAAGCCAGTGCGGTGTATCTCGTCGGAGCCGAGAAACCAGCCTATGCTCGAGGTATGGGATTCATCCCGGTTTCGAGGTTCAAAGAGGCCATGCGCCTGACCGAAAAACATGTGGGCAAAAATCCAAAGGTGCTTTGTACACCGCGATGTTTTACATCCGGTATCTCGCCTCATTTTTATGGGAAAACTTAGGATCAGAGGTTAGAGTAAAAAGTCAGGAACATTTTAAGATAAAAATGAAACTCCGCGCTGCAAGCTGTGGGGTATCAGCTGTCATTCCAGACTTGATCCACTGAATTCGGGAGACTCGCTGTGAAGAACCATTGCCACCATGCACAGCGGTTATGAATTCCAGCATTCGCTGGAATGACGGATCGCCGCAAGCTGATGGGGATTAGCCCCATGCTTCATAATAAACAGTCGTAAAAAAAATTAAAGGAGAAACTATGGCTCGATTTGCACTGGTAGTAAAATTGAAAATAAAACCGGGTTCTTCGGAAACCTTCATCTCGCTGATCAAGGAAAATCAGCGTGCATCGCTGACCAATGAAAAAGGGTGCCAAAATTTTATTGTCATGAAAAACCTGGAAGAAGAAGACACCTTTCATTTTTATGAGGAGTATGACGATTTGGAAGCTTTTAAGGTGCACCAGAACAGCGATCATTTCAAAAAATACTATGATGTCGCAAAAGATTTGATGGTTGAACGCGTCTGGCATCGGAGCGAAGTATTGGATTGATAGACCGAAAAGCGTTTTACCTTACACGTTGACCACTCAAACGGAGAAAAAAATGAGAGGTTTGAAAGACAGCGTTGCGATTGTAACCGGCGGTGCCAGAGGCATCGGCAAGGCAATTGTAAACAGGCTGGCATCGGAAGGCGTCAAGGTCGTGATTGCCGATATCCTTGATGACATTGCCAAAGAGACCAGCGCGGAATTTAATGGTGCGGGTTATACCACAGTCCCATATAAGGTAAACCTGAGAGAAGTATCAGAAATCAATAAATTGGTAGACTTTACCGTTGAAACATATGGAACTGTGGATATTCTGGTAAATTGTGCCGGTATCCAGATCAGAAATGCGTCAGCGACGTTTTCTGAAGCAGACTGGGATGCCATCAATGATGTCAATCTTAAAGCGCAATTCTTTGCCTGTCAGGCTGCCGGAAAAATCATGCTTGAAAAGGGAAAAGGATCCATTGTCTGCATATCGTCCGGAACGGCCATGCGATACACATCAAGAAGGTCGCCGTACAACATCACCAAGGCCGCAGTCAATGCACTTGCCGGCGCACTGGGGAATGAATGGGCCCGTTATGGGGTTCGTGTCAATGCAGTAGCACCGGGTTGGTCTGCAACAGACATGGTAAAGGATGGATTGAGAATGGGTGTGATTGAGGAGAAGGAAATTCTCCCCATGGTTCCGGTTAACCGGTTTATGGAACCCAGCGAAATGGCAGACACTGTTTGTTATCTGGCATCCGACGAATCGTCCGGAATCGTCGGGCAGACAATTTATGTAGACGGCGGCGGCAGCCTGCGCTGCATTCCCGAAAAAAACGACTTGGCTTACGACGAATAAACCAACCACTATCTGGAGGTCAACAATGAGCTTTTCCAAAGAAGATATGAATCCATACAAAGTTGCAAATCGCATCAGAAAGCGGGTGTTGGCACTCGCGATCGCCAATAGGGGGGGTAACATCAGCCAGGCCTGTTCATCGTCTGAGATATTGGCAACCCTTTATACCCGAATCATGAACATCACCAAGCTGTCAGAGCCATTGATGCCGCGGAAGTTCGCCGGGGCACCCAGCGCCACCAACAAGGACAGCTTTACCGGCGACAACTTTAACGGTATTCGGGGGCCCGCATACGACCGCTTTTACCTCTCCCCGTCCCAGTATTCCGTTGTCCTTTACGCAACCTTGGTCGAAGTGGGCCGAATGAAGCCTGAAGGATTCGAACTTTTCGGTAAAGACGGCTCTGTGGTCGAGCATATCGGCGAAGCCCACTCTCCCGGCATGGATATTAACGGCGGCTCTCTGGGACAGGCCATCAGCCAGGCGGCCGGAATCTCAATGGCCAGGAAACTGAAAGGAGAAACCGGTCGTCAGATCGTATTCCTGGGAGACGGTGAACTTCAACTGGGTATGACCTGGGAAGCTATCCAGGCCATGTGCTTTTATAAGCTGGATAACATGATTGTTATTGTGGATCAGAACGGGCAGCAGTGCGATGGCAAGATCAGCGACGTTATGGATACGCCGCCGCTGGAGAAACGGTTTGAGGCATTTGGTGCCAGAGTTTATGTTGTTGATGGGCACAATTGCGAAGTCATGGAAGCCGTTGCCAACCAGAAACCGGATGGACGGCCGATGGTCATCATGGCCCGGACCAATCCCTGTCAGGGCATGGCGGTCATCCAGGAAAAAGCACCGCGGATTCACTTTATCGGGATGACCGATAGCGATATCCCCAAATACGAAGAGTGCCTTGCTCAACTTTAACAATTATTCAGGAGAACAATATGCAAAGAGAAATTAGAGTATACGATCGAAGTTTTGTTGAGTGGGCAATGGATAAACCTGAGGTTATCGCTCTGTCTGCTGACCTGACTGGTGGATGCGAACTTCGGCAATTCCAGCAGACCTTTCCGGACCGGTTCTATTCAATGGGTATCGCCGAGCAGAACATGCACAGCTTTGCCGGGGGAATGGCCAGTGAAGGATATATCCCCTTTGTTCATACCTTTGCCGTTTTTATTTATAGGCGGTCGCTTGATATGATTAACATGTCTATCGCGCATCCCAATGCAAAAGTCCGGCTGATTGGATCCGTGCCGGGGGTAACCTCTCCCGCGGGTGCCACCCACCAGGCCATTGACGATATCGGTGTCATGAGGACTGTGCCGAACATGACTATTTTGGAATGTGGCGATGCGGTAGACGTGGAATCAATGTTCAGTGTCATGGAAGAGGTTGACGGACCGGTTTACGCCAGGATTCTTCGTGGTGAGATTCCCAGGTTGTTCAAGATGCCGATGAAACTGGGTGAATCTCGGATACTGGGTGAAGGTAAAGACATCGTGCTGCTCTCTTCGGGCGTCTGTACCGAGGAAGCAATGAGGGCTGTCGCGGCACTGGAGAAAAAAGGGATCTCCGTTCAGCACATGCATGTTACCTGTATGAAACCGTTTAACGATATGAAAATCATGGAAGCCATCACCGAATCCAAATATGGTGTTGTAACCATGGAGAACCATAACGTTTTGGGCGGTCTGGGATCGATTGTGGCTGATAAGATGGCCGAACTGGGCCTTGGTAAAAAACTATATAAAATCGGCATCCAGGACGAGTACATGCACGGCGGATCAAAACTTTATCTGATGAAACGGTATGGGATCGACGCCATGTCAGTTATCGGCAAGATAGAGCAGATTGTTGGCGAAAAACTGGAAATCACCGAACAAATGCTGGACGACTTCCATTTCGAGCTTGTAGACAGCGAAACAAGAGCCCTTGGTGTTTAAGGTTTTATGTGCCTGATAACTTATGATTGACCCTCAGACAATAGCGATATTGCTTATTCTGTTCGTTTCCACTTTCGTCACTTCCGCCCTGGGTTTTGGAATTGGGATGATAGCGATGCCGCTGTTGGCACTGATCGTTGACGTCAAAACAGCGGCTCCTCTCTTGGCCATGGTAACCGGTACCATGACCGGGATATACCTGGCCACCCATCGGCATGAAATCGATTTTAAAAGCGTCTGGCGGTTGATTCTTTCCTCACTACCCGGTATCCCCATTGGACTCCTATTACTAAAAGGCGGGAATGATAGTGTCATGAAGGCTTTTCTGGCTCTGATCATCATCGCCTTCGCAGCATATTCTCTCTTCGGTCAGACAAGGCACACCATTAAAAGCGATTGGCCGGCATTCGGTTTCGGTTTCATGACTGGAATCGCCAGCGGGGCTTATAATATGGGCGGACCTCCTCTGATTATTTTCGGTGCGCTGAAAGAATGGCCAGCGTCAACCTTCAGAGCAACGATATTTAGTATATTCTTCCCAAATAGCATATTACTCGTTAGTGGACATTTTGCGAGCGGACTGGTTACAGAATCTGTCACTCGATATTATTTAATGAGCTTACCCATTCTAATCTTTTCCATTATTACTGGTGGAAAGCTGACAAACAAAATTCCCGCCGACCGATTCAATCGTATCATACAGGTCTGCCTGCTTATTATCGGATCAATTCTCATAATTCGCCAATTCTACTGAAACCATTGATGCCGAATAATCAGATCGATAAAGCCGACTGTCCTGGAACATGCATCATCAGAACTTTAGTGGTTTTTTAAACATTGTATTTAGTTCCAGGATTTCGAACCCCTCGAGGAGAACACCCGGGATGTGACGACCCTGGCGGATGCAGAGCGTCAGCATATTATCCAGGCACTGGTAAAATGCCGGGGCATGGTGGGTGGACAGCGGGGGATCGCGAAACTCCTGGGAATGCCGCGAACCACCCTGCAGTACCGCATGAAAAAGCTGGGGATCAACCCGGGGGATTTTACCGGGTGATCTGCAATTGACCTGTAGGGGTCACCCCCCTCGACTTTAATCCCTCCACAGGATGACACGGACCGCTGCTACCGGTCAGAACGGTGACGGTGACCTGTCAAGGGGCTGATACGGTCCCTGCTGTCGGACACCCCCTACCAGACGGGTTTCTTCCAGAGTTTCAAGACCTTCAACAGGATCAGCGAGATGACGATGACAATCACCGATATCAGTACCCCGGTGCCGAGACCAATTTTGGGCAGCGTATAGGTGACGATGGAGGTCGGAAGCAGTAACAGGAGAAAGATGTTCATCAGACCGATCTCCTGTACCACAGGGGTTTTGAACTCGGGATCGACAATCCGCAGCAGCAGGAGCGCACTGGCAGCAGTCCCGGTACTGGTTCCGAAAATCGCGATAAACCGTTCGAAACTGAATTCATCCAGGCGGCGTGCAAAGTAGAGCAGGAACAGCGGGGTGAATATGGCGGAAGCGAGACACAACACGACGATCGGGATGATATTGGCCCAGACAGCGGCTACCTGGACGGCCATCAGGGTGGCCACAATCATGAAATCCACCGCCACCCCGGTAATCCGGCGCTGGACATTGTTGTCGATGTAGACCGAGAGTCCGATCTTCCCCAGCAGCCAGCGGATGATGACCGCCGTGATCATCCCCCACATGAACATCAACCCGAAAGCCAGGGGTTTCAGGGTTTTGGGCAGGATGATCTGCAGCCCCAGACACTCGTAGTAGGTCAGAAAATAGACCGCCATCAGGATCGCCAGTTGAAAGGCCAGACCATCGATGTTTCCGGGATGGGTGGTCAGCTGGCCGGCATTGATTCCCTTTCCCTTTTCAGCCAGACCTGTAATGAAGTCCCGGGGCAGTTCCTTGGGTGCGTTAATGGTTAATCCCTTGCGGATGCCCCAGTTGGCCAGGGGCACACCGACAAAGCTGGCGACCAGGAATCCCACGGCTGCAAAGGTCAACCCGAAGGAGATGGCATCCGGGATCTTGAAGGGTCCCTGCCAGACAGAGGCCAGCGCCACGGCCTGTCCGGGACCCTGGGCGAATCCGGATGGCACCAGATAGCCGATGCCTTCGTAAATCGGTGTGCTGAATGTATTGGTGACATAGATGAGACCGACGCTGATCAGACCCTGCAAGGAGTATAGAGCCGCCCAGAGACAGGCCATCCAGAGCATGCCCCGGAAGATGGTTTTCTGGATACTGCTGCCTGCCGTTCGTTTGGTGTCTTCGAACCCAGTGAGCCCGATGGAAATAAAGTTGAGGGTGAACAGGTGAATGGCAAACAGGGTGAAGGTTTCATGGGTGATGTTACACCAGCCGACACTGATCAGAATAAAGCCGATGATACCGCCAATGATGGAGGCGGGAAACAGGTACTTCTGGAAAAATCCAATCTTGGCCCTGAGAATGACGCCGAGAATCAGCATTACAGCCAGCCAGCCAAATCCGCCAAAAAGCGGCATAAAAGATTGAGCATGCATAGGGTTGATCTCCGTCTGAACAATTAAGGGTTTCCGGGATTGATTTTCAGCATTGGGTACGGTCTTAAACCCCGGCATCAGTGACTGCAGGCAGTCGTGAACAGATTACAGCGTACCCACTGTAATGAAGTTGGATGGGGTTGTAAATACCCGGTTGAGGGGAAAAACCGATCCCTCATGCCCGGTGTGACGGGTTTGGTGTTTTATCAGACTGATATGATGAGGGGTTACATAAGAGGTAGGGAAAGAAAAAAAATGTTAAAAATGTAAAAAAAATCAAAAAACATACGATTTAGTCAATAAAGACTGAAAATATCCAAGAATACGAAAATAATCACGCTTATTTGAATTTCTGAAAGGGGTTGGTTTGATGCGGATTTTTTGATTCTAACCACCGCCAATGGGGGGCAGAATATCGATAAAGTCACCATCGGTGAGTTTCTGGTCCAGCATGGCCTGCTGCCGATTGATGCTCAGGGCGCCGATTTCTGCCAGGGGCAGACCGAGCCTGCGGGCCAGATCCCTGGTATCGGCGCCCTCATCCAGTTCGACGGTCTGGAGGGGTTGCTCATTGTAGTTGATAAACCGCTTGACGGTCACCGTGATCATTTCAGTTCTCCCTCTTGATCATTATCCGGGGGTGAGAACGATTTTCGCAGCGGCACACCGGCCGTGGTCCAGGTCGCTGAAAGCCTGTGCGCCCTGGGACAGGGGGCGGGTTTCCACCCAGTCCAGACTGCCCAGCAGACCCGATGCGATCGCTTCTGCCGCCGCCCTCATGTCGGCTGCCGTATAGCAGTAGACTCCAATCAGATGGATTTCGAACAGGGTCAGTTTCCGGATATCCAGTTCTCCCAGGGCATCCATCAGACCGATGTGGACAAAAATACCGCCCGGTTTAACCGCTTTCATGGCCATTTTTCGGGTGACGGACCCGCCGACAGCGTCGATGATCAGATCAAATGCCCCGGCGGTCGGGTCACCCTCTTTGAGGGGATTCCAGACGTCGCAACCGGCAACACTGCCAGCGGATTGCCGTCTCAGGTCGTTGGTTTCCGCCAGCAGGGTGCGCCTGTTCCCATAGCCTTTCAAAAGCAGGGCTGCCAGCAGACCGATGGCTCCGCCACCGATGATCAGGACCTTCAACTCGGAAAGAGGTCGGGGGGACTGAATTCTGGCCAGATTCAAAGCGTGCAGTGCCGTGGCCACCGGTTCCGACAGGGCGGCCCTGACCGAGTCCAGGGTATCGGGAATGGGAATGATATTCCGTGCCGGAATGACCACCTGCTCAGCATAGGCGCCGGCCAGCCGCATACCGATCAGTTCGCGCTCCGGGCAGAGGTTGGAAAGACCGCTGTCGCAGTATTCACAGTGGTTGCAGGTGATCAGGGGGTTGATCACCACCCGTGTTCCGGCCCGGGGACCGTCGACGATGGTCCCCACGATCTCGTGTCCCAGGATCAGGGGCGGTACCCGACGGGCGTCATGTCCGTGATAGGCGTGCATGTCGGAGCCGCAGATGCCGGTGGCCTCCATGTTGACAAGGACCTCACCGGGGCCGGGAACGGGGTCGGGTTCGTCCCGGAAAATGACTTCATTGGTATTGGTGTAGACTAAGGCTTTCATGGGTTTATCGACTCCGTGGGTGTTGAGTTTGTGTTGCTGTATCAGATAGTACAGACCGGTTGGTGAGGGATCTATTTGGCTGTCCAGCCCCCATCCAGGAAGATGGTCTGACCGGTAATATAGTCGGACGCGGCTGAGGCCAGAAAAACGGTCACCCCCTGCAGGTCCTCCGCCTCGCCGTTGCGGCCGATGATTGTCTGGCGGGCCAGGGACTGGATCACCTCCGGTTGTTCGAAGAGGCTTTCCGTCAAACCGGTTTTGAAAAATCCGGGTGCGATGGCGTTACAGGTGATACCGCTGCTGTTGGCTGACCATGCTTCTGCCATGGCCCGGGTCAATTGCATGACCCCCCCCTTGGATGCCCCGTAGGGGGCGCCGTTGGGAAAAGCTCTTACGGACTGCAGGGAGGCGATATTGATGATTTTCCCCCACCCTTTCTCCAGCATGGCCGGTACCAGTTCCCGCGCCAGGAAAAAAGGGGCGCTGAGATTGAGGGCGAGGGTGTGCTGCCAGGTTTCGATGCTGACGGTCTCCCAGCTTTGCCTGGGATTGATCCCGGCTGCATTGACCAGGATATCAGGGGCTCCAAAACACGCGGCCGCTTTTGCGGCAAACGCCGGCAGGTCTTCAGTCTGCGATACATCGCCGGCCACACAGGCGGCATCTCCCCCTGCTGCCCGGATTTCAGCGGCAGCACGTTCCAGAACGTCCGCTCTGCGGGCGGACAGCACAACCCTGGCGCCCGCCTCGGCCAAAGTTGTTGCCATGGTCAGGCCGATGCCCGAACTGGCACCGGTGACCAGAGCAATTCTACCGTCCAGGCGGAAGAGCCGGGACAGTCGGTCCGGTTTTTCTGCCATGGCTATTGGATGATTTTATAGACCGCGTTGCAGTCTTCAGCCCCGAATCCCGCACTGCTGGCCTGTTTAAAATAGTCAAGGGCGGTTTCCATCAGTTTGACCTGCAGACCCCACGCTGTTGCCATCTCACACCCCAGTCGCACATCCTTCAGTGCCAGGTCGAGGCCGAAACGGTTGGCAAAATCCCCTTCCGCAATCCAGGCGCCCCGCAGATCCAGCTGAAAGCTTTTGGCGCCGGTGTCCTGGAGCAGCTCCAGGAGCAGTTTGGGCTCAATACCGGCTTTTTCACCCAGGCGAAACCCCTCTGCAATCACGGCGACATTGGTCATTCCGATCAGGTTGCTGATCAGTTTGAAGGCAGCCGAAGCCTCGACGGTTCCCATATAATAGATGGGGTTCCCGACGATGGCCAGAATCTCCTTCATCTTTTCGTAGGTTTCCTTTTCACCCCCCACAAAAATCGGCTCTTCCCCTTTTTCGGCGGCAGCGGGATTTTTCCCCAGGGGGCATTCCAGAAACGCGATCCCCTTGGCTGCGGCAGCGTCGGACAGCTTGCGGGCGGAGGCGGGATCGATCGTACTGACATCGATGTAGGTGGCGCCGGCCTTCATGCGGTTCAACAAGCCCGTATCACCCAGCATGACCTTCTCCAGGTGCGTCGGCAGGGGCAGGGAGGTGAACAGAACATCCACTGCGGCCAATTCTTCAATGGATCCTGCGGCCTTGCCGGTACTGCCGACCGCCTGTACTTTCTCGATGGCATCTTTACTCAGGTCGAACAGCAGCACCTCTTTTCCTGCCCGTACCAGGTTACGGGCCAGTCCGCCACCCATATTCCCCAGTCCAATAAATCCAAATTGCATGATGACACTCCTTAATTGGTTAATGTAAAAAACGGTGGTAACTATTTACTGCACAATGCCATTTAGTTAAGCTTTAAATCCCGTATCTGCAATAGACCCGTTTCAATTGCGGATCCGTTTCAAGATGATCTAAAACTTGCTTCGCTGAGAGCCCAAAACTCGCTTTGCTCAGACAATTGGGCCCTCGGCCGCTTCGCTTCGTTCAGATCATCTAAGAAACGTCTCCAAGCAATTCAAACAGGTCCATCGCAGACACGCAGCAAGCGGCTTAACTAAATGACATTGATTTACTGCACCATTGAGTCATGGGAGCTGGATCATTCTCCTATACCGGTTCTCCCTCCAGCAGCCAGCCCAGATTGAGTTCCACCAGCTTGGCCGGGGTAGGTTTCCCGTTTTTGTCCCAGCCGGAAATCGCATAGTAAAGATCGATGGCTTTCCGGAACGCGATTGGATCGATGGCTTGTCCCTTCAACGGACCGTCCGGCAGGGGTTCATGCCAGCGCCGGATGACCCGGTCATCTTCGGGACCGAAACCCTCCCGATAATTGAACATCCGCTGCATCACCGTCCCCCGTTCCGAGACCTGGATCATATCATAGAGACTGGTATCCCAGCCGGTGATGGCCCGAATGAGGTCGACCAGCTGTTGGAAGGTCAGGGCGTGAATCGGGACCGAACAGAAGTTGCAGATACCATAACAGTTGTTCATCTGCCAGGCCTTCTGGCCGATGGCGAAAAATCGGGCCTTGGCCATGTCTGTAGTCAGGGGGTTCACCGGATCATGCAACCCCAGGGCGGAGAGTTTGCTCACCCCGTCGCCCTGGAAGGCAACATCGTGTGGGGTTTCCACGTGTTCGGCACCGGTGGCCGCCAGGGCGTAGCCCATGGCCATGCCGGATTTGCCGCGGCCGTCGTGGAGGGGCAGTTCCTGTCCCTTGATATGAAAAGCGAATTCTTCAGCTCCCTTGCCGATCTCCTCTGCCGCTCGTTTAACCCCCTGGGAGAGGACCTTGCCGATACCGCGTCCGGCTGCCATCTCTTCGATCAGCCAGAGCATGGCATCCGCATTGCCAAAGGTAATTTCCCGACCGCCGGTATCCGCGGTGGTCAGGATGCCATGCTCGAAACACTCCATGGCAAAGGCCACCACACAGCCGGTGGAAATACTGTCCAGACCATACAGGTTGCAGAGCTGGTTTCCCCTGGCAATCGCCGGCAGGTTGTCGATCTCGCACAGGGATCCCAATGCCGAAACGGTTTCGAACTCAGCGCCGCCCATTTTGATATCCAGCGGGTACTTCTCGTCTTCGAATTTGACCCTGCGTTTACAGCGGACCGAACAGGCATAGCAGGAACCGGCCGAATCAAATATGGTGGCATGGTACGCATCGGCATTGATCTTGTCAGCTCCCTTGAAGGTGCCGTCCCGAAAGTTGTGGGTGGGAAGAATCCCGGTATCGTTCAGACCCTTGATGAGACCCGTGGTTCCCACTTTGCTCAGGCCGACATTGGGGGGATGCACCTTGATCCGTTCGTTGTGAAGCTTGCGGATGGCCTTGACCGCTTCCGGATCAGCCATCTCCGGGCGGTTTTTGCCCCGGGCCACCACCGCCTTCAGGTTTTTGGAGCCCATGACAGCACCCATGCCGGTGCGCCCGTTATAGTGCTCCAGGTCGTTCTGGACACAGGCGATAGGAATCATTTTCTCCCCCGCCTGCCCGATGGAGGCGACCCGAATCCGGTTGTCATTTAACTCCGTTTCGAGAATTTCCAGGGTCTGCAGGTTGTCCCTGCCCCAGACGGCGGCCGCATCCCGAATCTCCACCTCACCGTCATGAATCCAGAGATAGACCGGCTTTGCAGACCGGCCATAAATGACGACCGCATCAAAACCGGCAAACTTCAGTTCCGGTCCGAAGTACCCCCCGGCCTCGGTGCGACCGATGGCGCCGGTCAGCGGCGAACGGGCGGCGACGGTGTAGCGGTTGAAGCCTGACACCGGCGCGCCGGTGACCGCACTGAGGGCAAATACCAGGACATTGTCCGGCGAGAGCGGATCGGTTCCGGGTTTGAGGTGTTTCAACAGATAGTAGGCCGCCAGCGCCGAACCGCCGACATAGGTCCGGTACCAGGCGGTATCGGGTTCTTCGATCTCCCAGGTGGCCTGGGTCAAATTAACGTGTAGAATTTTTCCGTTATATCCGTAGGGCATTTTTTAACTCCTTCATTCCGGCACCGGGTTCTGACGTGCATTGGATAACCAATGGGCCATGATCCGCCGGCAGTTCGGATCATGGGGTGTCTGGTCGTTTCCTGCAACTGCGCTAGAGCAGCCAGGTCGAGATGGCCGGGACATACATCAGCAGCATGACCACGGCCAGCATGGAAATAACAAAGATAACCGCGTACCTGGATATTGCCATGACCGGGGTCCCTGTGACACCGGACACGACAAACAGGTTCAATCCCAGAGGCGGTGTGATAAAACCGATGCCCAGGGAGGTGATCATCAGGATACAGAAATGAATCTCGTTCATCCCGATCTCCTGTGCCAGCGGCAGCAGGATCGGGGCCAGAATCACGATGTTGGGGGTGGTCTCCATCACGCAGCCGGCAATCATCAGGATCGCCACCATGATCAACATAATCAGGTAGCGATTTTCCGTGAGCGATGTCATGGAGTGCACGAAAACCTGGGGCACCTGCAGCGCCGCCAGGGTCTGGGCCAGCGGCAGCGACATGGCGATAATCGGGACAATGACGCCATTGACCTTGGCGGATGTCTCCAGCATCTTGGGAATGTCGCTGATGGTGATGGTTTTCTGGGCAAAACCGATGATCAGGGTCGTGACAACCGCTACGGCGGCGGACTCGGTCGGGGTGAAAATACCTGAATAGATCCCTCCCAGAATGATAAAGGGAATCAGCAGGGCAAAGCGACCCTCGTAACAGGCACGCAGCCAGTGTTTCAGGCTGAAGCCGGCCCGGGAGTCCTCATAGCCCTGGATCCGGTTGACAATAAAATTGGTGATCATGACCGACAGCAGGATCAAGACCCCCGGTACCGCAGCTGCCAGAAACAGCGTGGAGGCGGAAATCCCCAGAATCAAGCCGATAATGATATAGGAAATCGAGGGTGGAATCAGCACCCCGGTACAGGAACCGGCGGCAACCAGGGCGCAGGCATAGGCCTTGGGATACCCTTTTTCCACCAGCCGGTCGATGGTGATCCGTCCAATGGCCGCGGCATCCGCCGCATCGGATCCGGAGATACAGGCGAAAAACCCGCATCCCAGCACCGTCGAGGTTCCCAGCCCGGCGCGCTGCCAGCCCATGGTGGCCTCGGCCACATCCAGCAGTTTGTTGGACAGTCCCGTTCGGACCAGCACATCACCGGTGAGAATAAACAAGGGCACGGCTATCAACGCGAAGGAATCGACGCCGTCAAAAAGTGCTTCCCCTAAAAGGGTCGGTGGAAGAACCTCGGTCGTGATCAACATGGTCAGCGAACCCAGACCGACCACCGCCCAGATGCGAACCCCCAGAATGATCAGGAGGAGCATCCCCAGAAGGGGCCAGTAAAAACTCCAGCCCAGACTTGCGTCGGCTGCTTGAACCAGATAGTTCTGCATAATGGCGCCTCTCTAATCAAAAAGTTTGTTGCCCTCGAATACGGGACGTCCCGCAATCAGATCGGAAAAGTCCCGCTTCATGGACTGGATAAGACGAATCACCATCATCGAAAATCCAAGGGGAACCGCAGCTAAAAACCAGGCCTGGCTGATGCGCAGACCGTGGGTCACGGAACCGAAATGAATGGAGTTCAAAACCGGTTCCATGGACCAGTAGAGCGCAATAACCGCCAGGATCAACGTCATGATGTCCCCGAAGATATAGAGGAGTGTTCGTGCCTTGTTGGGAAGCAGTGGCAGCAGCACATCGATCCGGATGTGAGCCCGTTCGCGGATAGCGGCGGATGCGCCGATCCAGGCGATGTAGATAAAGGCATAACGGGCGATCTCTTCCGACCAGATGGAGGAGTAGGAGAGAAAGAAGCGGCGGAATACCTCCAAAAACACGGTCAGCACGACCATGGTATACAGGGGCAGGGTCAGCCAGCGTTCCCCTTTCTCGTCAAGATGTTTCAGAAACGTTTTGGCGGTCATAAATACACCTCTGGAGTGATCAGTTAAACAGTGAGGATCGTGACGGTCCCTTGCAACCGGACCGTCACGATCTGATCGCTAAGGACTAGACGTCATGCACATAATACCCGTTAAAGGTATTGGCGGCTTCAACCATACGGTCAAATCGATCCAGGGAACCGATCAGCTCTTTTTTGATCTCGTCCCAGGCCGGCAGCTGGGCGCCGGCTTTCTTGACCCACTGCTGCTTTTCAGCATCGGTGGGGACATAAAACGTGATCCCCTCCTTCTTCATTTCCGACATGGCGTAGTTCCTGGCTGCAGGCACCTTGGCCAGGTTTTGTCGGAAGGTGATCTCAGATGCAAAATCGATCCCTTCGCGGACATCCAGAGGCAGCTGGTTGAACCACTTCAGGTTGCAGGAGTAAACCTGGGCATCGGGTACGGCACCGGTAAAAGTGACGCTGGAGAGCACGTCCTTGAACCCGAAAACCAATAATGCTTCGACACTGGGATCCAGTGCATCGGCCACACCCTGCTTGATGGCGGAGGCTGTCTCACCCCAGGCCACCGGTGTCGGATTGGCGCCCACCAGACGATAGAACTGCTGCAGAATTTTGGAGCCGGGAACACGGAACTTGATGCCATCCATCTGGTCCGGGGTTCGAATCGGGCCCTTGATCCCCTTGCGCAGCGCGACCACCCTTGGATCGATGGTGATGTACATCAGGGCCTTGAAGCCCCGGGCCTCAATTTTGGGGTTGATCTCACCCTTCCAGGCCTTGGAGGTAACCAGATTGACAAACCGCTGGTTTTCGCCGCACCAGTAAGGAATGTTGATTATATCGGCTGCCGGTGCAAAGGGGGCAAAGTTGGAGATGGAGTGCTGGGCGGCCTGGATGGTACCGGTCTGAACCTTCTGTACCAGTGCGCTGCCGGCGCCCAGCTGTCCGGCCGGGGACAGTTTGACATAGACCTTGCCGTCGGTGGCGTTCTGGATATTCTCTTTCATATCCAGCTGCATGATGGGATAGGCTCTGGAGGCGCCGATGATATAACCGGTGGCGATATTCATCGTATACCTGGCTGCCTTTTTCCGTTCCATCTCCTCCTGCTCGAAACCGGCCGCTTTGGCTTCCCGGGTGCCGACCACTCCGGTTGTCATGGCCAGTGCTGCGGCCGTGAATCCAAATTTGGCGGTCAGTTCCATGAACCGTCGCCGGTCGACCGTTGTCAATCCAGTATTTTCCGTTTCTTCCCTTGTTTCTTCACTCATGGCTGTTCTCCCCTTTTTCATGATTGGTTGATTGGCTCTCTTCCCGATGCTCGGCGTGCAACGCCGTCGCAATCAGAGCAACTGATGCAAACAAAAGCAGAATAAATTCACCCACATTACTGAGGTAGAATGTATTCCAGCCCCAATGAATCGATGCTTTACCCAACAGGACGTTGATGATGTACGCGCAGAAAGAGAGTGCAAATACAAATAGAGTCAGACGCTCGCTGGTTGTGTAAACCACCTGTTTCTTATCCTTTTTCATGCTTTCCACTCCTGCAGGGTTTCATTGGCGAAACATCATGGTCTGTCGACGGCCTCTGCCAAAAGCGGGATGCTTCTCCCATCCCCTTCAAAAAGGCAGTTGATAGACGATGATTCCGTGGCAGGGGGTGAAAGAACCCTGCCAACTCTAAAAAAAATGGACCGACCCGGAGACAGATACTATCCGAGCCTGGGTACGGAACTGCGCAGAATCAGATCGGTCTCCAGCTCGTAGTGCACGGTTTCCAGACTCTTCTTCTCCACAATATCAATCAGGGCATTGGCCCCCACGGAACCCATCTTTTGACCCGGAATCCGGATCGTCGTCAGCGGCGGGTTCATGACCGCAGACATCTCCAGATCATCAAAACCGATGATCCCCAGATCAACCCCGACCTGACGACCTAAATCCCTGGCGGCGGCAATGGCACCGTAGGCCAGGATATCGTTGCCACAGAAGATCGCCGTGGGGGGCTGTTTCATTTTCAGCAGCCGCCCGGCAGCTTCCCGTCCGGATGCCACCGAGTAATCTTTCTGGATCACCAGGCTGTCTTCATAGGGAATCCCCCAATAGGCCAGTGCCTCCCGGTACCCCTGCCAGCGTTTGCGGGCCCGCCCGGTTTCGGCAAAAAGACCGGAAATCATAGCGATGCGGCGGTGTCCCATGGAGACAAAATAGTCCACCGCCTGCTTCGCCGCCTTCACATTGTTAAAGGTGACATAGGGGGCCTCGTGACCGTCGACGGTCTCCCATGTGACCAGATACGGAATCCCCCGGGTCTTGATATAATCCAGGGAGCGATTGTCCAGCGGGGTCCCGGAAAAAATAATCCCGTCCACCCGCTTCTCCAGATACAGCCGCACCAGGTCAAATTCCAGCTGCGGTTCGTATTCCGTGCTGCCCAGCAGCAGGGAGTATCCCCGGCTGGTGGCCGCTTTCTGCACCCCCCGGGTCGAAACGGCAAAAATCGGGTTGGTGATCGTCGGAATAATCAACCCCAGCGTGCGGGTGCTGCTTTTGCTCAACCCGCCGGCCAGCGCATTGTATACATAGTTGTTCTCCTCCATGACCCGCAGCACCCGGCGTCGCGTCTTCTCTGTGACCCGCTCCGGTGTGTTGATCACCCTGGAAACCGTCGCCATGCTGACCTCGGCCAACCGGGCGATATCTGTCATGGTGGTTGTCATAATGAGAGCGCTGCCATCTGTTAAATTCTTAAAAAACAGGGCTTAAGAGGTATAAACGCCTATGTAAATGTAAGCGTTTACAAAATAATTCATGAATTTGCCATTTCTGTCAAATAAAAAATGTATATTTTTTTAAAACGTATTTAACAAACAGAAATATTTGACGAAAAAAATATTCGGGAGGCAATTGGGGGGTCACCGGGGGAGGGAGTCAAAATGACCGGGTTAATTCAATAAATCAGGGAGAACCATTGGCTATTGCGTGCAGAATCGATCTGAACCAGTCTGGCCGTGGGGGACAGGTAAAGAAGGGGAGGAGATGAAATGATTCGGGTTGCTGGAGGAGATAAACGCGTCCCTGAATGTAATCGCTTACATTCAGGATCGAAAAAAATCCCCTCACCCTGAATGGATCGGGAAATTTTTGCAGGCGGGGGCGTAATCACGACCCCCTGCCCAGGGTTTAGTACTCCCGCAGAATGCGTTTGGCAACGCTGATTTTGTGGACTTCATCCGCGCCGTCGTAGATCCGGGCTGCTCGTTCGCCCCTGAAATACATGGCGATCGGTGTATCGTCCGACATTCCCAGGCCGCCGTGCACCTGCAGGGCTCTGTCAACAACCCGTTGCATGGCATTGGCCACATAGAACTTGATGATTGAAATATCCTTCATGGCTTCCTTGACGCCCCTGTTTTGAATCACCCAGGCGGCATTCAGGACCATCAACCGGGAGGAGAGGATATCGGCTGCACTGTCGGCAATATAGGTCTTGATAATGTCGGAATCTGCCAGAACCTCGGTCGGTGTACGGCGACGTTTCTTGGCATAGGAGCACATCAGGTCGAAACAACGGTTCATGATACCGACCCAGCGCATACAGTGGTGAATTCTTCCGGGACCCAGTCGATCCTGGGCCAGGACGAACCCCATACCTTCTCCGCCCAGAATATTGGCTTGCGGAACACGGCAGTTCTGGTACAGGACTTCGGCATGGCTGTTATACCCTTCACCCACGTGTCCCATGACGGAGATATTTCGAACCAGGTTGAATCCCGGGGTGGCAATGGGGACAATAATCATGCTGGCCCGCATGTGGCGGGATTCAGCTTCGGGATTGGTCTCCGCCATGACGATGGCAAACTCGGCACCATCTGCGGAAGAGGAGTACCATTTCTGACCGTTGATGACATAGTCATCTCCGTCCTTTTCAGCCGTCGTCAGCAGCCAGGTGGGATTTGAGCCGGCCACTTCCACCTCTGTCATGGAAAAACAGGAGCGGATGTCTCCGTCCACGAGGGGTTGGAGATACTTTTTCTTCTGTTCAGGTGTCCCGTACTTGTGCAGAATCTCGATATTACCGGCATCCGGGGCCTGGCAACCGAACACGTAAAGTCCCAGGGGGGTGCGACCCAGTGCCTCGTAGATCATGGCCGTATCCATCAGTGGCAGTCCCATGCCACCGAATTCCTTGGGGTGCAGGGGCGCCCAGAGTTCCATCTCCTTGACCAGCTGTCGTTTTTTCTTCAGCTCAGGCTCCCAGGTATAGAAGTCCGTACCCTTCATGTCGGCTTCCATGGGGATAAGTTCCTTGTCTACAAATTCGTTCATCAGGTCCAGAATGGCCTGGAGTTTTTCTGATGGTTCAAATGCCATAAAATCCTCTCCGGTTGGTTTTGCAGTTGTCTGTGTTGATAGGAATCCCCCATTGACCGGGGGAGGACCCACATGGGTCGCGGTCGGTGTTTAATACTCTTTCAGAATCCGGCGTGCGACCGAGATTTTGTGTACCTCATCGGCACCATCATAGATCCGGGCGGCTCGGTTTTCACGGTAGTAACCCGCAATGGGGGTATCGTCAGACATGCCCAGTCCACCGTGTACCTGCAGGGCTCGATCAACCACCCGTTGCATGGCATTGGCCACATGGAATTTAATCAGGGAAATATCCTTCATGGCATCCTTGACGCCCCTGTTCTGGATCACCCAGGCGGTATTGAGGACCATCAGCCTGGAGGACAGAATGTCCGCAGCGCTGTCCGCAATATAGGTTTTGATAATGTCGGAATCGGCCAGTACCTCGGTGGGTGTGCGGCGTCGTTTTTTGGCGTAGGCGCACATCAGATCGAAACAGCGGTTCATGATACCGACCCAGCGCATACAGTGATGGATTCGGCCAGGTCCCAGTCGTTCCTGAGCCAGGACAAATCCCATGCCCTCACCGCCCAGGATGTTCTCCCTGGGAACCCGGCAATTCTGGAACAACACTTCCGCATGACTGCCCCAGCCGTCACCCGTGTGTCCCATCACAGAGATATTTCGGACCAGGTTGAATCCAGGATTATCCGTTGGTACGAGGATCATGCTGGCCCGCTTATGTTTGGATTCCGCTTCGGGGTTGGTCTCTGCCATCACGATCGAAAAGGTCGCCCCGTCAGCAGAAGATGAATACCACTTGTGTCCATTGATGACGTAATCATCCCCGTCTTTTTCGGCGGTGGTCAACAGCCAGGTCGGGTTGGAGCCAGCGACATCCACTTCCGTCATGGAGAAACAGGATCGGATCTTCCCTTCAACAGCAGGTCGGCAGTATTTCTCTTTCTGTGCTTCGGTCCCGAATTTATGCAGGATCTCGATATTTCCGGCGTCCGGTGCCTGGCAACCAAATATGTACAGCCCCAGCGGTGAACGGCCCAGTGCCTCGTAGATCATGGCCGTATCCATCAACGGCAGACCCATTCCGCCCATATCCTTTGGATGGAGCGGTGCCCACAACTCCATGTCGCGGACCATATTTCGCTTGGTCTCAATTTCCGGTTCGACTGCCCTGAATCCCTTGGTTTCGAAGTCGTGTTCCATGGGGATGATCTCTTTGTCGACGAACTCATTGATCATGTCCAGAATTGCCTGGAGTTTATCCGACGGTTCAAATGACATATGCTTTTCTCCTGTTGATGGGTTGTTGGTGTGACCGGTCATATCATAGAATGAGACAGCCTCTTCCGGAACAGAGATGCTGGTTGGAATGAATTGAAATAACCGTTCTGGTGTTCTGACGCGACCCTGTGACCCGGCTGAAACCTTCCCCGGAAAGGTTCTGATGATCCCGGTGCTCCGTGAAAGACAGAACAGGGTCGTTCCATGGTATCATTACCGATATTTTCTGTTTTCACCCTATTGGGAAATGAGGTAAGTGTCAAGAAAAATAGAGCATATGCTCTATTTTTTTATGCTGGGGTTTGATTCTCTTGTCCGCGGGGGTTCCGGGTGCGCTCTGAACAGGCTCAGCAACGGGATTGGAATTGATATCTGGTCAAAAACCGACATTGTTGGTAACATCGGGAAAAAACCGGGATTGTTTTAATACTGAAATTTTGGTATCAATTCAGGTCCCGCCATAGACGCTAAGACCTGTATGTCATTGAACTCATTCTCGACGGCCATCCATGTTCGAAGCTGCGAGCCTCGCTTCTCATCTTCGAGGGCAGTCGTTGACATCGCCATCCTGGCGATGCTTCACCACTCCCAATCCGTTCAATCACATACAGGTCTCAGCGTCTGCTCAGAAAAAGTGGTGAATAGTCAATGTCATTTAGTGAAGCCGCTTGATCAGTGTCTGCGATGGACCTGTTTGAATTGCTTGGAGA
>JAHJRI010000295.1 GCA_018830885.1 bacterium
ATATCAACCAGGTCATTCCAGTGGATTTGCAGACAAGTGATCCTGAAAAAGCCCAGGACGCGATCGGGCAGAAACTCCAGTCTCTGGAGCAAAACCTGGAGCAGCAGGAACGCAGCCTGCGCCAGCACGTGCAGAACATCCCCGCCCATATTCACGCCAAAATCCGCAAGGAGAAAAGCCGGATCCGGCAGCTGAACCAGAAACTGGAGGCGGTGCGGTTTGGTTTTCTGCAAACGATCCGCATCAACATCGAAACCCAGCCCAAGCTGAAGGCGTTTCTGGATGTGCTGCCCCAGCAGCTCGATTTTTTCACGGAAACCGGCAGCGAAAATGTCCCGGTCGAAACCCTGATGGCGAATCTCTACGAGGAAATGGGAGCCGGAAAGGTCAAGGGGGATCAGCTGCTGGACTACCGGCACTACGTGCGGCTCAATATCGAGGTCAAACGGGAGGGCACCGAGGATTTTGAAAAGGTCACCTCCACCAACCTCTCCACCGGCGAATCCATCGGTGTGGGGATCGCCGTGCTGATCATGGTGCTCATGAGCTGGGAGGACCAGGCCAACCTGTTGCGCAATACCGAACAATCCAGCAGCCTGCGATTTCTGCTGCTGGACGAATCGTCCCGCCTGGACCAGAAGGCGCTCTATACCCTGAACGACTTCTGCCAGAACATGGAACTCCAGCTGCTCATCGCAGCCCCCTCGGTGGAAAAAACCCTCCGCGGCACCACCCACCACCTCACCCGGGGCTACTACGACGGCCGGGAAGAGGTCATCGTCCGCGGGCGGCGGTTGAATTAGCACTGTCACACCCGTACTGAATGACTGAGACGCGCAAGGCAGAGCTGCCGGAGAGGATATTCACTGTCCCCGAATTCCCTGATGAACGCGCTTTATCCCGGCAGGAGGTTCCTGTTTCCTCTTAACATCCTTCATATTTAAAGGCAGCCTTTAAATATGAAGGATAAAAACAGGATTTTAAGCGATAAGCTGAATCGGTTACTGCAGTTGTTTCAGGTAGTTGCGGTGGTTGGTCCACGACAATGCGGGAAATCTACGCTTGTGAGGATGCTGCGATCAGATTGGGCGTACTATGATTTGGAGCGGCCGGACGATTTTCAGCTGATTTCGAGCGATCCCATCGGGTTTTTTCAGCGTCGCCGGGAAAAAACGATCATCGATAGTAACTATTCACCACTTTCACTGAGCCAATCGGGAGTCGGGACCTGTATGTGATTGAACGGATTGGGAGTGGTTAAACATCGCCAGGATGGCGATGGCAACGACCGCCCTCGTAGACAGACATGGATGTCTGTCGAGAATGAGTTCAATTACATACAGGTTCCGGCTCCTTGGCGGCGTGTATGCTGAATGGTTACCATCGATGAAGCCCAGCAGTATCCCGAGCTTTTCCGGGTATTGCGGGGTGTGATTGACAAGGATCGCGGGGCTGTGGGCCGTTATTTGCTGACCGGTTCCAGTTCACCGGATATTGTCACAAACCTTTCAGAAAGCCCGGTCGGCAGGATTGCCACAGTTGAATTATGGCCTTTCAAGACCGTTGAATTCTGGGACAGACCGCTGCCGGAGATATACAGGCATATCTCAGGAAACCGGGCTGATATTCAGGCGCTCTTTAATCTGTTGGCAACTTCCTGAGTATGAAACATGGTTGATTTCACTCGCTTTATCCTTCCCTCTTGACATGACCTTCCTCCTTACATTATCTTTAAAATGTAAGGAATATTTACAGGCTGTTTCAATCAATCTATTGGGGGAAAGCCATGAAATCAACAATCACATCCAAATTCCAGACAACAATACCCAAAGCCATTCGGGAAGGATTAAAGCTTTCCGTGAACGACACCCTGGATTGGGAACTGAAAGATGGCAAGGTAACCCTGAAGCTCGTTCAAAATAAATTCCTGGCCCACCGCAATGCGATTCGCATCGGGAAAGGAGACATCAGCCAAGACATTGCTCAAGCCAGAACAGCAATCACTGAGAAGTACAAATGAAAAAAGTGATATTCGATACCAATTTACTGATCTCATTTATCACCGACCGAAATCCGGACCAGCAGGAAATGGCAGCACTCTTTTTTGAACAGGCAGCTCGTTTAAAGCATGAAGCCATTTGCCACCTGAATGTGGTCGCCGAATTTGTGCACGTAATGGACAGGGTTTACGATATTGATAAAGACAAAACAAATGAAATGATCTCTGATCTAATGGGCATGCCAGGAGTCCAGATAATCGGAGAGGTTGATCTAAAAACCGTTTTGAAGATCTGGCCATCTACTATAGTTGATTATGGAGATGCCTTACTGGCTGCCGTAAGCATACAACACCGAAAAGCGGAAATTGCCACGTTTGATGAGAAGTTCAAAATGGCCCTGTCCAAACTCTCTCTTCCGCTTTACGGTTTTTGAACCCGGGTTCTCCGTTTCTCGTGGTAAAAATTTCCGTCATGCCAAACTCCGATCCGGCATCCAGTCAAACATGTCTGACAAACTGATCAGGATGATCTCTCACAAAACCGGTCAACCCCTTCCTGCCAGGTTGGGATATCGATGCCGAGCTCCTTTTGAATTTTCCGGTTTGACATGGCCGCAAAGAGGGGACGTCGTGCAGCTGTTTTGAAACTGCTCATGGGGACCGGGACTACAATATTCTGACGTCCCGTTTTTTCAATGTAATATCGGGCAAGCTCATAGCGGGAGGCATAGCTGCTGTTGGTGAGATGATATAGGCCTTGCAGGCCTTTCTCCAACGCCAGCAAAGTGACCTTGACGACATCATCCGTGAAGGTCGGAACCGAGACTTCGTCAGCACTGATTTTGAGAATGCGGTTCTGCTCTGCCCAGCCTGACAACTTGTGCAGGAAGTTCTGGGTACCGGGACCAATCACCCAGCTCAACCTGAATACAAGATATCTGGACATGATTTCCCGCACGGCAACCTCGCCTTCCAGCTTGCTCCGGCCATAAACATTCAGGGGATTGGGGTCATCCTCCTCTGTATAGAGATCTCCCTTGTTGCCGTCGAAAACATAGTCCGAGCCATAGTGAACCAGAAACAAGCTGCGTTTTTCGCACTGCTGCGCCAGATTTTCGACTGCCCGTGCATTGACCAGCAAAGCGGTTTCCGGGTCCTCCTCGGCAGCATCCACGGCATTATAAGCCGCACAGTTGATGATAATACCTGGTTTGGTTTTGTCGAGCAACCGACTGATTTGATCAAAATCCGTGATACTGCTCTCGCTTTCAGCCGGGGCCACAAAGTCCATCCCCCGCTGCTCCAGGGAGCTGATGAAAGCCTTCGCCAACTGCCCTGCCGATCCCAGAATCAGAATTTTCCTGTTTGTCGCCATTTTTTCTCACTTATTGATAGTGTCAGGCATGAATGCGTATACCGGTGACATTGACCACCCAAACCGGAGGTACTTTCCAGCAATACCGAAATTGTCTTACCAGCAATCTGGAGTTGTTTTATTGCCATTCTTTTCGCTTTTGAAAGGCCTTCACCCCCGGCTGAGGTTTTTCAAAAGGGAAAAGAATGGCCCCGTATCCGTGAATCAAATTTTCCAATCCGACTGGTAAGCTGGTACTGGTTTCACTGGTAGTTACCAACCGGTATATGCAATGAAGCCGTTTCATATCAGGCTAACGCCTCTCCAAAGCCCCGTCAACAAGGTATTGATAAAACAACACCCAAAAAGACCCCAACTGTAAAAGAGAAAACAGGTACTGGAAAACAGAAAATTTCTGATCCTCCTTCTGTACGGAATTGAATAGAGTTTGTTAAGTTATCCGTGATTAGGCACCACTTTTTCTGAGCGGAAGCTGAGACCTGTATGTGATTGAACGGATTGGGAGTGATTAAGCATCGCCAGGATGGCGATGTCAACGACCGCCCTCGGAAGACGGCCATGGATGGCCGTCGAGAATGAGTTCAATGACATACAGGTCTTAGCTTCTATAGCAGAACCTGAATTGATACAGTTTTTGAAGCATCCAGAACAATACTTCAATACTCTTCAAGCCAAAAATAAGATCAGAACGCTAAATTCTTAAATTGAATCTCAGCTCCCATGAAAGGAATCATTCTGGCAGGAGGCTCAGGAACCAGGCTCTACCCTGTCACTAAAGTTGTCAGCAAACAGCTGATGCCGATATACGACAAACCGATGATCTACTATCCGCTGTCGTCGTTGCTATCGGCAGGGCTTCGAGAAATACTGCTCATCTCGACCCCCCATGATCTGCCCCTGTTTGAGCAGTTGCTGGGGAACGGTTCCCAGTGGGGGATTGCGTTGACTTATGCCGAACAACCCCAACCCAAGGGATTGGCCCAGGCGCTGATCATCGCGGACGATTTCCTGGCTGGGTCTCCCGCCTGCCTGATACTGGGGGACAATATCTTTTACGGACAGGGACTGGCAGAATGCCTCAAATCGGGTACGCGATTGACTACAGGCGCCATGATATTCGGTTACGCCGTTAAAAATCCCAGGGCTTATGGTGTCATCGAGTATGACAGGGACGGCAAGGCCATCAGCCTGGAAGAGAAACCCAGTGTCCCCAAATCCAATTTTGCCATCCCCGGCATCTATTTTTACGATGAGAGAGCGCCGGAGATCGCGCGAAACCTGAAGCCCTCTGCCCGGGGTGAGCTGGAAATTACGGACCTGAATCTTAGTTATCTCAAGGAAGGAAAGCTTCTGGTGAAACCCCTGGGCAGGGGCATCGCCTGGTTGGATACCGGCACCCACGAAACTATGCTGCAGGCGTCCAATTTTATTCGCACCATCATTGAACGACAGGGACTTCAGATCGGCTGTCCGGAGGAGATCGCCTTTGAGAATGGGTTTATTGACGAAAAGACGGTGTTGAAAGCGGCTGAAGCCAATAATAAAAACGCTTACGGTGAATATCTCAGGAAACTGGTAATTTAACAATCCACCTTTGAGTCCCCTCCAAAAAGCCCCAAAATCGTCACTCCGGCGAACGCCGGGGTCCAGATCTATATACTTTTACTGGATTCCGGCCTTCGCCGGAATGACGTTTGAGGTCGATTTTGGGCTTTTCGGAGGGGACTCATCATTCAAAAACAACAAATGTGTTTTTAAACCCTGACCGATGAAAATAGAAAAGACAGACATTCCCGGTATCCTGATTTTGACTCCGAAGGTATTTGGAGATGAGAGGGGATTTTTCCTGGAGTCGTTCAATAAGAAAATATTCCAGCAGGCGGGAATAGAAGGGGAGTTTGTGCAGGATAATCACTCGAAGTCAACGCAAGGTGTTGTTCGCGGGTTGCACTATCAAAAAAAGTTCCCCCAGGGGAAACTGATCCGTGTTATCCAGGGGGAGGTGCTGGATGTGATTGTTGACATCCGCAGGGGATCGCCCACCTATGCCCGGTGGATCTCGATACTGCTCACGGCGGAAAACAAAAAGCAGGTCTGGATTCCGGCAGGATTGGCCCACGGTTTCAGTGTCTTGTCCGAAACAGCGGAGTTCTTTTACAAGGTAACCGATTACTACCACCCGGAAGATGAAGCAGGTATCCGCTGGGATGATCCCCAACTCAATATCGACTGGCAGGTCAAAACTCCCCTGCTGTCCAAAAAAGACGCGAAGCTGCCGCTGCTGGCAGAAATTGGAGAGGATTTGCCGGAATTTCATTAAGATTCAACTATTGAATCCAAAGGCGGGGTCTTGCGTGATAAAAACGGACTGCTAAACAGGACCGTGTCCAGGATGAATCTGTTTCAGTCGGAAGACTCCCTGTAAGATGATCTATTTCTCATGACGCTGAAATCCCAAAACTCGAACTTCGTTCTCAGACAGTTGGGATTTCGGACGCGCCATTTCGCCAAGATCATCTAACAACTCGTCTAATCTCCTGAAAAAGATCCACCCCGGACACTCTGTCTGTTTCTCATACTCCAGTGTCTCTTTGGTGAGTATTATTTCTCCCGTCTAAATCTAAAGCAACTCATTTACTTTTTAATTTCCCGGTAAAAACGGATGGTTCGCCGGATGGCGTCGTCGATATCGATCCAGCAGTCCAGACCCAGTTCCCTTTTTGCCAGTGAAATATCGGGGACATAACGTTCGGGCACTTTTCCGGGGACCGGTTGCTGAGCAACAGTAACCTCTATTTTATCCTCAAAGGCATCACACACCTTCCTGGCCAGTTCCAGGATGCTGATTTCCCGGTCAGACCCCACATTGTATGTTTGTCCCGATTTTCCCTGCAGCAGCAGCGTCCATAACCAGATGGCCAGATCCGCGGCATACAGGTAGGATCGGAGGGTCGTACCGTCACCCAGGATTCGAATCGGCCGCTTTTCCAGGCCGTCCCTGATGAAGTTGCCGATGGCAAAGTGAAGATCCAGGGGCAGGTAGGGACCCACAAAGGCAAAACAGCGCGCGATAACGGTTTCAATCTGATACTGGCGAAAATAAACCGAACAGAGCAGTTCCGCCAGACGTTTCGCTTCGCCGTATGCAGCGCCCGGGTGAGAAAGATCGGGCCCCCCGGTATAGGTTTCCGGTATATGGGACAACTCAGCAGGCTGCCGGCCGTAAACAGCTCCGGAACTGACAAAGAGAACTTTTTTTGCACCGCTGGATCGAGCAAAATCAAGCACGCTTCGAGTTCCTTCAATGATCGTATCGACCATCAACAACGGATTTTCCACATTCAGTTCCACACTGGCCTCAGTAGCAGCATGGATAATATAATCAAATGACGCTTCTGGAATAGAGAAATTCCTGACATCTCCCTGCTGAAAAAAGATTCCTCTCTTTTCAGACAGATAAGGAAAGATCTGCCTGAAACGGTCCGGCGTGCGGCTCAGAATGTGAAGTTGTGCATTCAGGTTTAGAGTTGTATTTGCCTCGGCAAAACTCTGGAGCAACCACTTTCCAAAAAACCCGGTCCCGCCAGTCATCAGGATTTTACGCCCTCTCAGGCTTTCCCATAAATCTTTTGTATGGTTTAGAATATATCTGATGTCTTGCTCAATTGCAGCCGTGCTATTCATCAAAAAAGGCTTCTTCTATTCATTTTATTCATCTTCATCAACCGGTTTTACACTCATATTTTTCAGGAACTCTTCTCTCTCAAGGAATGGAAACATGTCTTCGATCGGTTTGGAAATCATTTTGCCATTGGGTTTGACAACCGAGCTGACGGTCGGAATAATCTGCTGGTCTTCAACATTCATGACTTCACAAATGACGGGTCCGTTATGAGCAAGAACAGTATCGATAACGCTGTCAAGTTTTTTGCTCTCTGAAACCTTATAGTAAATAATACCGTATGCCTCTGATATTTTTTTAAGACTCGGAAATGACACCCCCGATTCCGTTCCCTCACCAACGTAATGATCATTAAAAAAGCGTTGCTGGGTACTGCGAATTGAAAAATAGCCCTTATTATTAACAACAAAAATCTTAACCGGCATATTGTTGGTTAAGATAGTCTGAAGTTCCTGTATGTTCATTTGCAGTGACCCTTCGCCCGTAATTGCAATAACCGGACTGTTATTGATTGCGGCACTGACACCAACCGCTGCCGGGAGATTAAATCCCATGGTGGCCAGTCCGCCTGATGTGACGAATCTCTGCTTTGGTTTCAATTGAATCGCTTGAGCAACCACATAAAAGGCTGACCCCGCATCAGAAACAACAGGAATGTGCGCAGCGGCTTTTCGGGTCACCCGATCAACGAGGTAGTAGTAATTGATACCTTTGGGCGCTGTTGCATATTCAGGCAAACACACCGGATATTTTGTTTTCCATGCATCACACGTTTCAAGCCAATCCCTGTTGACGATCTCGCTTGTTTGCCCCAGACGATCCAGCAACCTTCTGAGAAATATTTTTGCATCCGCATTGACAAAAAGATCGATTTTAATAGTCTCTTTTTTATGTTCATTTGGATCAATGTCAACGACCACTTTGACGGCTTCCCTGGCAAACAGATGATATTCATAGCCTATACTCGAAACGCACAACCGACTGCCAATACTGATCAGAACATCGGCGTTCTGCACGGCAAAATTTCCCGCTCGTGTTCCCTTGGTGCCCATCCTGCCGATATAGTTTCTATTACTGCTATCGATGACATCGATTCCCATAAACGGGGTCACAACAGGCAGGTCAAATTTTGAGGCCAGCTTTGCCAGTTCTTCCGTCGCTCCCGCCAGTCTGACGCCATGACCCGCAACAATCACCGGCCTGATCGCGCCTTTCAGCAGTTCTGCAACCTTCTCAATGTCATCCGGGTCTGGTTCGGTCGAATAATCGAGTGTCAATTCGCCTGGATCAAATCCCTCCAACTGATCCTCGTCGATCATCTGACCCTGAATATCCAGTGGAACGTCAAGCCACACGGGTCCCGGCCGGCCCGTTTTTGCCAGATAAAGCGCCTTTTCCAGATGATACTTGATCCTGTTGGGATCGTTTATCATCACCGCATATTTTGTAATGGATGCGACAATGGGAATAATATTCATCTCCTGGACGCCGAATTGCCTCAATCCGGGAATGTTTGCGTTATAAACCGTTTCCTTCCTCTTTGACTGCCCCGATATGATCAGACAGGGAACAGAATCCACAAAAGCCCCCGCCACACCGGTAACGGCATTTGTCGCAGCAGGTCCACTCGTTACCAAGGCGACACCCAACTCATTTGTCATTTTAGCGTATGATTCCGCAGCCATCGCGCACGTCTGTTCATGATGACATGCGATAAACCTGATTTTTTTACATTTCCCGACTGCATCCACCAAATGCATGGCCGAACCGCCACTGACCATGAACAGATCTTTGACCCCGGATTCGGCCAGAACCTTGAATATATAATCGGCCAGTCTGATCATCTCTTTAGCTCCTTCTGCATACCGTTGAACGCATCATAGATTATTGCAGTATCCGTTTTGTACGTAATAAACTGAATACCAAGTCTCTTAAAATCTTCAAGGTCATTCGAATCATGAATCATACACCCGGAGGCCTTCCCGCTCTCTTTTACCTGCCGGACCACCTTCCTCAAGGTATCTATCACTTTTTCATGCTTGACTTCACCAGCAACGCCCAAGGCGACAGATAGATCATATGTCCCAATATAAACAACATCGACATAAGGATTTTTCAGAATCTGTTCAAGATTGTGTAGACCCTCCACACCCTCAATAATGACAGCTACCAGCGTTTTATCATTCTGCTCCCCAAAAAAAAGTGGATTCCCACCATGATAGTCTCCTGCCCGGATATAGGGATTATATCCCCGATCTCCAACCGGTGCAAATTTGCTATGTGACACAATCTTATCCACATCTGCGACAGTTTTTACATGGGGGACGATGATTCCGGATGCTCCGGTATCCAAAGCCCTCAGGATTTGCGATTCACTGTTTTCAGCAACACGGATAACAGCGGCACAACCTTCCGCTGCTGCCGCCATCACCATATCCTGTGCATCTTTGAAATCAATGGGACCATGTTCCATGTCGACTATCACAAAATCCAACCCGGCCTTTGCAATTGTGTTAATAACGAGAGACGATGGTATCTCGCACCACGTCCCCAGGACAAAATCACCTTTTTGAATTCTTGCTTTGATCATCATCGGATTCTTTTCTAATTGATTCATTCTACCTTTATTGTCTCAGCTTCAGCCATTCTATCGTCCGTTGAATCGCATCATGAAGAGAAACGCTCAATTCCAGGCCCAATTCCTCGCGAGCCTTTGTTACGTCAGGGACAAAAATCGAATACTTTGGTTTTCGATTCAATGTTTGTGAAATCACCACTGTTTCACCCGGAATACAATGACAAATCAAATCGGCCACTTCTCTTAATGAGCACCCCTCCGAACTCCCCAGGTTCAGTACCAGACCGGATTCTCCCTCGCAGAGCGCCGTCAGGATCCAGTTGGCCATATCGCTGGGATACAGATAGCTTCTGATGGTATTTTCATTTCCCAGGATTTTTATGGGCCCGCCATTAATCGCATCGTTAATAAAATTATTGATAGCCCAGGGTTTATCAATCATCTGGTAAGGACCAATAAAAGCAAACGGGCGCAGGGTGACCATCGGAATCCGGAACTGTCCCTTATAGACACTGCAGATGGTTTCGCCCATCCGTTTCGCTTCTGCATAAGCCGATGTTGTCAAAGTACTGTTCGGACCACCGATATGCCATTCCGGTACATGAGACATCTCTTTTGGCTGTGAACCATAGATCCATCCGGAACTGATGTTGACAATCTTTTTGAGATTGGAAAGCCGTGTACTGGCATCAAGCACCTGCATGGTGCCGTTGGCAATTGTGTTGATCACATCCAGGGGGTCCGAGGAATGAACCCTGTTGTCCGGAGTCCCCGCTGCATGAATAATCCAGGATACATCTTCGGGAATATCGATCAGATCCCTGACATTTTTTTCCAGAAGAAAAATATCATTTCTGGAAGCCAGGTGGGGTTGGTTTTCCCTGAACCGGTCCATATTGCGGGCTACCAGAGTCAGTTTGATCCCGAAACGATGATTGTCGTTCAAATAGGCAATCGATTCAGCCAACCATGATCCCATGAATCCGGTGCCACCGGTGATCAGAATGGATTCATTTTTCAGCACTGAAAACCGCTCAGGATTGACACATATCCTGGCACAGTCCTCCTGGATCATGGCTAATTGTTTGGTATTCATAGTGGGATTCCCGATTTTTTTCTGAGGTTTTCCTGATGGAGCTTATAGGCTTCTTCAATGATCATGTCCTCCTGCCCGGCGATAATGCCCCGCTTCCCAAGCCGGAAAAAAACATCCCGGGCATCGACATCGTACTGGGCGGAAATTCTCTCGACATGGCTTGTAAAGCCCGAAAACACCCCGGACAGTCCGCTGACAATACTGATCGATCTCACTGTCGGAGTTGAGAGTAGAAGTTCTTTTTCGGCAACATCCGCTGCATCAAGAAGTCGATACAAATCAACACCGGTTTCGTACCCCAGTCTTTCCAAAACCGGCACCAGGATCTCAAGCTGTGTATTACCGGCTCCCGCACCAAAACAGCGAGCTGTCCCATCGAGAATCGTGGCTCCGGCCCTGGCTGCCACAACCGAATTCCCAACTCCCATCCCGAGGTTGTTATGCCCGTGATATCCGACCTCAACATTCAATGCATCGCACAGACGGCCAATGACGATTTCTACCCTGTCCGGTAGAAAAGCCCCTGCGGAGTCCATGATGATCACCGCTTCGGCACCATAGGATTCCATCTTCATGGCCTCTTCAACAAGAACATCGACAGGTGCCATATGGGCCATCATCAACACCCCAAAGGCCTGCTTGCCCTGCTCCCTGACAAAGGTAATATGGTTGCGGGTAGTGTCCGCCTCCGTGCAGTGAGAGGCACAGCGCACGATATCCACACCGATATCCAGGGCGGGTTTGATGTGTTTTTTTATGGTGGCGAATCCCGGTATACAATGGACCCCGAGTTTTGCGTGCTTCAGGTTATTCCTGGCTGCCTCAAGAAGCCTGATGTCCGATTCACCGGAGAGTCCGACCTGAATGGAGGACGCGCCGATACCATTGCCGTGACCGACTTCAACAATCGGGACCCCTGTCTTGTCTATCGCCGCGCAGTAGTCTGAGACCTGCTTTATCGTCAGCTGATGCTTGATGGCATGACTTCCGTCTCTCAGCGTTGGATCACTGATTGTTATTTTTTTCACAGGAAAACCACCTTACTGTGCAAGTTTTTCTTTAACTGTTAGGCATTCCACTCTAGGAACAGGGACCGGTATGTGATTGAACGGATTGGGAGTGGTTAAACATCGCCAGGATGGCGATGTCAACGACCGCCCTCGGAGGTGAGAAGCGAGACTCGCAGCTTCGAACATGGATGTCTGCCAAGAATGAGTTCAATCGCATATCGGTTCCTGCTCCGATACCATTAAATAAGGGGTGAACTGTTATGTTTTTCTCTAGCATATGCCTCAGCCAATGTGATCGCAGCACAATTGATAATGTCCAGATTTCCTGCAAACTGAGGCAGAAAATCCCCAAGTCCCCGGACTTTCACCATGGCAGCGATTCTGCCGTTTTCAAAGAGAGGGGGCACAATCAATTCATACCCGGGAACATATGTTACCATCTGTTCAACCATAGCTGCAACGGACCGACTGATCGCATCCATATCGGGACTGTCAACCAATACAAAAACAGATGACTGTGAATCAATGCTGGGAACAGCCGGATTCAGATTCAGAATCGCTTTGACGTTTTGACAGCCGGTCATCTGTCTCAAACCGCTTTCCGTATTCTCGATATATTCATCAATGTTGGCCCGGGTGCCAGGACCGGCGCTGCGAGAGGAAATACTTGAGACAATTTCTATATAAACGATACGCGATTGTACTTGGGATATGGCGTGTGCCACCGGAATCGCAGTCTGCCCGCCACAGGTGATCATATTGACGTTGGGAGAGGCAATACAGTCACTCAAATTTATGGCCGGGACACACATCTTGCCAACCTGGGACGGGGTCATATCGATCGTTTTTATACCCAGATCTTTCAGGATGGGCGCATTTTTTTGATGATATATGGCTGTCGTAGCATCAAACACAAGCTCGCAGCAGGTTGGATCATCAATAATGGCATCAATACTGCGATCTGAAATATGGACCCCGAGGGAACTAGCTTTTCTCATCCCCGGCGATGATAGATTTCTGCCGATAAACCGCGTACAGTTCAAATAGGGGGATCGCAGCACCTTGATGAGAAGATCCGTTCCAATATTACCGCTTCCCAGGATGGCGACATCAAGTTTTTCTGGCATCTCTAAGAGGTCAAATCCATGACGATATATCTAAACTGCCTGTTTTCCGTAAAAGGTGCTGATCTGGTTTTGACAGACAGCCATGATGTCCGCCTGTTTCTGGTAGGCTTTGCTCCACTCAACTACCAGATCGATGGCTTTTTCCAAACGCCAGCGGGGGACCCAGTTTAACTCGTGCCTGGCCTTGGAGCAGTCCAGCTTCAAGATATTGGCCTCATGGGGCCCGGAATCATTTTGAACCCGGTAGGTGGCATCTCCCCCCCAGGAATCACAAAGCATTTTCACCACCTCAACCACCGCTGCACAATCCCCATCAACCGGTCCAAAATTATAGGCACCTGCGTATCGACAGCCTTCCTCAACCAGTTTTTGAGCCAGCAACAGATAACCATTCAGGGGTTCCAGGACATGTTGCCAGGGTCGGATGGCGGAGGGATTTCTCAGGATAATCTCCTTTCGGTCGAGAAGCGCCCGGATGCAATCCGGGATCAACCGGTCAGATGACCAGTCGCCACCACCGATGACATTCCCGGCCCTGGCTGAAGCCACAGCCACACCATGAACAGAGTAGTTATCAGGATGGAAAAAGGATTGTCGATAGCCGTCCACCACCAGTTCGGCGCACGCCTTGCTGCTGGAATAGGGATCATACCCCCCCATGGGTTCGTTTTCCCTGTATCCCCAGATCCACTCCTGGTTGGCATAGCACTTGTCTGTCGTAATGATAACAACCGCTTTAACCGACCCGCAGCTTCTGACCGCTTCCAGCACGTTCACCGTACCCATCACGTTCGTTTCATAGGTTTCAACCGGAGTGAGATAGGACTCCCGGACCAATGGCTGAGCAGCCATATGGAACAGAATTTCCGGTTGAAATTGATAAATGGCACCTTTCAGCTGCTTCAAATCCCTGATATCCGCAATGGTTGTCTCAACAAGGGTTTGCAATCCCGTCAGTTCAAAGAGACTCGGACAGGTCGGCGGCGCAAGAGAATAACCAGCGACCTTCGCCTGCATCGTGTTCAGCCAGACTGAGAGCCAGGTTCCCTTGAAGCCGGTATGTCCGGTCACAAACACTTTTTTGCCGTTCCAGAAATCCATTTGTTTGTTCATAGTCAATCCCAAAGCTTCCAGGGGGCTTTTCCGCTATCCCAGAGCTGTTCCAGTTGAGTCTTGTCCCGCAGCGTATCCATTGCAAACCAGAAACCGTCGTGTTTATATGCCACCAATTCACCGGCTCCTGCTATTTTTTCCATAGGCTCTCTTTCCAGAATGGTTTGATCGTTTTCCAGGTAGTCGAAAATCTGCGGATTACACACCATATACCCCGCATTGATCCAGGACCCCTCACCCCGGGGTTTCTCCCGGAACCCGGAAACCTGCCCGTTTTCAGCAACCTGAATAACACCAAACCGACCAGAAGTCTGGACTGAGGACATGGTGACCATTTTCCCGCTTTTCTGGTGGAATTCCACAAGGTTGCCGATGTGAATATCGGAAACACCGTCTCCATAGGTGAGCATAAAGGGTTCGTCCTTGACATAATCACGAATCCGCCGCACCCGGCCGCCGGTCATGCTATTCTCCCCGGTATCCACCAGGGTCACCTTCCACGGTTCTGCATACTGGTTATGAATGTACTGCTGATTGTCTTTTCTGAAATCAAAGGTCACGTCCGACTGATGGAGAAAGTAGTGGGCAAAGTACTCCTTGATCATGAACCCCTTATAACCGAGGCAGATGATGAAATCATGAAATCCATAATGAGAATAAATCTTCATAATATGCCACAGGATCGGTTTTCCGCCGATCTCCACCATCGGCTTCGGCCGGATCCCCGACTCCTCGCTGATACGTGTCCCGTAACCTCCTGCCAGAATAACGACTTTCATATATCGGCTCTATAATTGATTCTGAAATAATGCCCTCCCCGCAACTTGCTGCGAGGTATCCACCGTCATTCCGACGAAAGTCGGAATCCAGAAAGATTTTACCTGGACCCCGGCTTTCGCCGGGGTGACAAGACGAAACAAGCTGCGGGGAATTAAAGACAAATGTAACGATTCCCCAGTTAATTGAGCCATGGGCGCTGGATGCCGTAAGTGATTGAACGGATTGGGAGTGGTTAAACACAGCCAGGATGGCGTTGTTAACGACCGCCCTCGGAGACAGCCATGGATGGCTGTCGAGAATGAGTTCAATTACTTACGGGATCCAGCTTTCATGGCGAAACATTTGCTGAATAATTACAGACAAATAAGATAGTTATACTTTCAAATCCAGGAATGCCTGTATCTCTGCCAGAACGAACTCAATCTGTTCCAGGTTCAATCCCGGATAGGTTCCCAGGAAAAACGTATGATTCATGATAGTGTCGGTGTTGGTCAAGTCACCGACCACCCGGTGGTTAATATCCAGATACCCCGGTTGCCGGAGGATATTCCCGGCAAACAGGTTCCGGGTCTCAATCAGTTTACTGCTGAGATAGTCGGTCAATTCCGTCCGGGTAAAACCAGCATTCTCTTTCAAGGTTACCGGAAAGGCAAACCAGGCAGGATCTGCTCCGGGCAGGGCTTTTGGAAGGATAAAAAACGCCTCCCAGCGTTTGAATCCAGTATACCACTGTTTGAAGTTCTCTTTTCGTGCCTGGCAGAATTCCGGAAGTTTCTTCAGCTGCTCGACACCGATCGCCGCCTGCATATCGGTCGCTTTCAGGTTGTAGCCGATATGGGAATAGACATACTTGTGGTCATAACCTGCCGGCAGGGTCCCATACTGGCCGGTAAACCGTTTCCCGCAGGTATTGTTCTCCCCGGAGGAGCAATAGCAGTCTCTACCCCAGTCACGGAGTGATTTGATGGCCTTGGCAATGGTGTCATCATTGGTCCCGACAGCGCCGCCCTCGCCCAGGGTGATGTGGTGTGCCGGATAGAACGAAAACGTGGTCACATGCCCGAATGTCCCGGTCTTTCTGCCTTTGTAGACCGATCCCAATGCGTCGCAGCAATCCTCGATAAAATATAGATCCTGTTTTTCCGCCAGATCGGCAAATGCCTCTGCATCATAGGGATTGCCCAGTGTATGGGCCAGAAAAATCCCCCTCGTTTTTGGACCGACCGCTTTCTTAACCTGCTCCAGGCTGGCATTGTAGGTACCAAGATCGACATCGACAAATACCGGCACCAGGCCATTTTGGATAATCGGGTTGACCGTTGTCGGGAAGCCCGCCGCTACCGCGATGATCTCATCTCCAGGCAGCAGCCGTTTATCTCCCAGCAGCGGTGACGTGAGTGCCGTCAAAGCCAGCAGGTTGGCAGAAGAACCAGAATTGACCAGCATGGTGTATTCCAGATCCATCCAGTTGGCCAGTTCCGATTCAAATTCCTCGGTGAATCGCCCGGCTGTCAACCAGAAATCCAGTGAGGAATCCACCAGAGCAACCAGTTCCTTTTCGTCAAACACCCGTCCGGCATATCGGACCGGGCTTTTTCCAGGTGTGAATGCCTTTGGGGCAAATTTGACCTTTTGATACTGCGCGACCAGGTCAAGTATTTCATCTCTCAGTTGGTTTTCCGATTTCGCCATGTTCCTGTTCCAAAATTGTAATATTTTAAGTATGAAAAACATTCACCACAGAGACACAGAGATCACGGAGGTAAATAAGCGATGCTGATTATCTGTCAAGAAGTTGTTTCAATAATAATCGTCTGAAATCCCGCCTATCTGAGTATCAGCGTGAGAACCGGTATGTCACTCCCATTCGTCTATTCTGATTCTATCAGGGGCAATTCCGGCTTCCAGCAGACCCGCTCTGAATGCCTGAATCATGGTGATGGGTCCTGACAGAAAGACAACCGGATCTCTTATCGTTTCACTGGTTGCCAGGATATGATCCAGGGTGATCATTCCCGGTCGTGGCTGCACTCTGTTATTTAATATTCTGGCACACGGTTCGGATTCGATAAAGACCTCAAGCGTGAATCCCTCAAGCATGTCGAGGCAGTTGACCAACAGTGCCTCATTCAGAATATGAATCTCCTTCCTGACGCCATAAATCAGATGAATTTTCCGTTTTCCCGGAGATGTCACCTGTTCTTCCAGGTATGACAGGAAAGGCGACAAACCGGTGCCACCGGCAACTAAAAGGATATCCTGGTTTTCCGCAACTCCCCTTTCGATGATGAAATCACCATAGGGCAGTTTCAGCCACACTTCACTCCCCTCCTTGAGCTGTTCTGCCATGCGGGTCGTGAATAACCCTTTGACACTGTAGTTAATCTCGATGGTCTCACGCGAGCGGCTGGAAGCGATGGAAAATACCCTGGAGTCCGGCCAGAAACCGCCTCTGGGGTCATAATGGTCGATGGCGAGATGCAGGAACTGTCCCGGCTGAAAACGGGGTATCCGCCGCTGTGGTTTCAGCACCAGGGTATAGATGCCATCCCCCCGATTCTGAATCTGATCTACATGTGCCTGAATTCTGATTGGATTCGCCATATATTAAAGGATATCTGGAATCGATAACCGAAACCACTTTCGTTTGATTAATAACCAACACACCTCGGGGTCGTGGCACAACAAAAAAAAGACCCGGTCAGCGCTACTGGCCGGAAAACCCGGGACACGAATGATCATGTCTCTCATTTTCCTAATCCGCGATAGCATTTTAATCAGGTGACATGTGCAAGTTACGTATCACCTGATTAAAATGGTTAAAACCACTAACAATTAAAACAAACCATTATTGTCCGGTTAGAATTTTGCACTTCAGCACCAGTCAATCGAGGTTTTCAGTGGAGTCAAGGGGATAGCGATTTAAAACCC
>JAHJRI010000296.1 GCA_018830885.1 bacterium
CACCAATCTGGGAGAAGAAATTGCCAGTCAGGCGGTCATACTGACCACCGGGACATTTCTCAATGGACTGATTCATATCGGTCACCAGCAGTTCCCTGCCGGGCGTGCCTGGGAATTCCCCGCAGCTGCACTGTCCCGGCATTTAATGGACCATGGCATTCAGATGGGTCGACTGAAAACAGGCACCACACCCAGGCTGGATGGCCGCACGATCAATTTTGATATCCTTGAGTCCCAACCTGGGGACGACGAAGAGATCCGGTTCTCCTTCTGGAAAAGCAGCAGAAGGCTCAGGCAGGTCCCCTGCTATATTACCTATACCAATACCACCACCCATGACATCATCAGCACCAACATCAAGCAATCCGCCATGTACAGCGGGGCTATTACCGGGATCGGCGCCCGCTATTGCCCCAGTATAGAGGATAAGATCAACAAGTTTCCCGAAAGGGATCGCCATCAGATCTTTCTCGAGCCTACCAGCCTGGAATCATTTGAATACTACCCGAATGGGATCTCCACAAGTCTGCCCGCTCCGATACAACTTCAGTATTTGAGAAGTATCAAGGGTCTCGAAAAAGTTGAAATTGTCAGGGCAGGATATGCCATCGAATACGACTATGTCCTGCCAACCCAGCTCAAAAACACCCTGGAAGCCAAAGAAGCCGAGAACCTTTACTGCGCCGGGCAGATCAACGGGACATCCGGATACGAAGAGGCCGCTGCCCAGGGATTGGTTGCAGGGGTGAACGCTTCCCTGAAAAACAGCCAGCGGGAACCCCTGATTCTGCTACGAAATCAGGCCTATATCGGCGTTCTCATCGATGATCTGATATCCAAGGGCACCGAAGAGCCCTACCGCATGTTCACCTCCCGTGCCGAATACCGTCTGTTGCTGAGAGAGGACAATGCTGACCTGCGACTGGCACAGACGGGTTTTGACATCGGTCTCTTGCCGGCTGAAAACTATCGGATTTTCCAGGAAAAGCAGTCCCGGATCGCTGATCTCAAGGATTTTGTGCATAGCACCTATATCATGCCCACACCAAGAACCAACGAACAGCTCCGGAGCAAAGGTCTTCAAGCACTGACCGGCCGGGAACGCATCCAGGAGTTCCTGAAGAAACCTGAGCACAATCTTGAACTTCTGGAAACCCTGGATGACCAGGAACCTCTGGCCTACCTCAAGACCTGCGACGATGCCGTTAAAAAGACAGTGGAAACCGAAGTGAAATATGAAGGATATATTTCCCGCCAGGAAATGCAGATACAGAAATATCTCAAGATCGAATCAATCCAGATTCCCGAAACGTTCGATTACGGAGCGGTGAGTGGATTATCGATTGAAGTGGTACAGAAGCTCAAACGGAACCGGCCCCAGACCCTGGGTCAGGCCAGTAAAATCAGCGGGATCACACCTGCAGCAATTACGGTATTGATGGTCGCTTTTGATAAACTGCACAAAAAAGGGGCCCTCGGAAAGACGGAATCGGGATATTGATGGGGAAAGGGGCGCTAAAGAGGTCAGCTCCCTCTTTTTCAGAGGAAGCTTTCTGACAGGCTTCCGGTTTGTCCGCTCTGAAGATGAATCCAGCATCGGACCAAACCAGAGTCTTCACAGGCAGCAGGTGAAAACTACTTCCAATGGATACATTCACCTGGACAGGCATCAATTTCTTCCTGGATTTCATCTTCTGAGGCACCAGCTGAATTGTAAACCTCAGCCAGATCATCATCATCCATTTTGAATACATCTGGTAAATCATCTACACATTGTCCGCAGCTGGTGCACTCTTCTTTATCAACATATGCTTCTTTGGCCATAATTCCTCTGATTGGATTTGATTTTTGAACAACAGGTGAATCTGTTTTGCTATCGATTAGCTATCAACCATTCTAATAAAAACTGTCTACAAAAAATACACGGGCAATACGGAAAAGATAGATATCAATCAATAACTCAATAAGAATATTGCCTGAGTCTCGCTGTAACGAAAGGGGGAGACATCAGACACCATACCAATGGTCTTCCAGCCAGCGTTATCGTCTTGGTTCAACCTTTTGACCACCGCGTTAAAAACGGTTCCGCCTGAGCCGCTCCTCGCCCTGAAAGCGGTTGATTGCCAGTTGAATCAACCGGTGAATCAATTCAGGATAGGGAAGTCCGGTCGCCTCCCACAGTTTTGGATACATGCTGATATTGGTAAATCCGGGCAGCGTATTCAGTTCATTGACCCAGATCTTTCCATCCTGTTCAACAAAAAAATCAACCCTGGCCATCCCGGCCATTTCCAGCAACCTGAAGGACTTTTTCGCTATTTCCTGGATTTCCAGCACACAATCCGGTGGCAGATCCGCAGGAATCACCAGACGTGTTTTTCCACTGTCGATATATTTAGCATCATAGGAATAAAAATCTCCGCCTGGTATGATTTCACCAGGGACTGATGCTTCCGTTCGTTCATTACCAAGCACGGATATTTCTATCTCCCTGCCGTCAATAAAGGATTCTACAATCACCTTGGTATCAAATTCCAACGCATAGGAAATCGCCTTGGCATACTCAGACGCCTGGCTCACCTTGGATATGCCCACCGAAGAGCCCAGATTGCAGGGTTTGACAAACAGAATCGGTCCCAGTGTCTCTGCCAGTTCGTGATAGGTGGGAGGCGTTTTCTGCCAACTGTAGATCACAACGTGTCTGGCACAATTCAATCCGGCATGGAGCAGCAGCCGTTTCATCAAATCCTTGTCCATTCCGACTGCCGAACCCAGCACGCCCGAACCTACATACGGCAGATGCTGCATCTGCAGCAGCCCCTGCAGTGATCCATCTTCTCCGTGTGTGCCGTGAATGATGGGAAAGACAGCGTCGATCTTTTCCCCGTTCAAACATCGTCTTTCCAGTTTCGCCGGCTCCAGATTCTCCGCCAGCGCAATGCTGGAGGGATCGTCCACATTCTGAAACAGAGGATCACCTGTCACCCAATGACCGGATTTGTCAATCCCCACCATGACCACCCGATACCGGTCCCTGGGTATGAAACGGGCGATGCTGTGGGCAGACTGGAGGGAAACCTCATGCTCCCCGCTTTCACCCCCACAAAGAATCAGTATTGTCTGCATATCCTGTTAATTGTAAAGTCGGTTAACGCCTCGGGGGCACATTGTCCTGTGCAACCCGGTAGCTGAGAATCAATGCACTGCTGCGTGGATTGCAATAGTAGTCTTTCCGTTTCCCGACCGTGATGAATCCTTTTGCCCGGTAAAACAGGCAAGCCGGCCGGTTATCCTCCCGGACTTCCAGAAACAGGGTCGCTATGGATAGACGGGTCAATTCACGGACCAGCCCATCCAGCAGTCCACTCCCAACAGACTGCCGTCTGACGTTCTGTCTGACACCGAAACGCAACAGTTCGGCCTCAAGGGGCAGTAATGAGACAGCCAGCAGTCCAACCGGCTGCTTCTGTCGCAACGCCAGATAAACAAGAAGCCGATGATGGTCGAACAACCCCTTCCAGATCCCGGCATCCCATGGGTGTAGCGGGAAACAGGCCGCATCCAGTTCCACAATGGATTCCAGAAATCGATCCGCATTTTCCCGATTTATGACCAGCTCAGCCTTTTCCAAACTGTTTATCATAATTGAGTTCGGCTTCAGACAGTCGAATGTAGATCGGCTCCAACGGGATGGCAGAGGGTGCACGTATCTCACTATCCAGAAAATGTTCAATGACCCCGATTCCGGAGACGATTCGTTGAAAATCCTGATTCCAGACAACCCCTTTGCCTTTCAGATCATATTTCAGGTCTATCAGCTTTGACACGCCACTACCAAGAATCAGATCGCCTTTCTGCAACTGCTCAAAAAATGCCGCCGGCTTGACCAGGCTGAGATCGGATACGGCTATTGCATGCCCCTTGCTGGTATCGTATGCAGCCGTATAGAACTCTCCCTTGTAGGCATTTTGAATCACCCTGATGGTAGAGGCATGGAAAGGCACCGATGCTGCGATGAGGATGAGGCTGTCAACACCATAAACCGGTATATTCAAACCCAGACCCAGAGCTTCTGCTGTCGACAGACAAATTCGCAGGGAGGTGAAAGAACCCGGCCCCAGCGTGACGCAGACCCCATCCAGTGATTCCTTCCTGACATCCAGCATCCGCAGGAGCTGGTCAATGGCCGACAACAACGATTCTGAACCCGGAGTCCCGGTATTCAGAAACAGGTTGCCCCGGGGCACGCCCCGCTCCATCAAGCCAACCGAAACAGAGAAACCCGACCCCTCAATACCCAGGATACACTGCTCTTTTACTAACATATCGGTAATCTATCCTTGCTGTGGGTTGATAGGAAACAATGAGACAGTCTGGTATGCTTCAATATCAAAAGGTAACTGCATCGCCCTGGAGAGCCCTTCTATCAAAGCCGCCTCGATGTTCACCGCTCCGACAGGCTCCCGGAGGCCGATCCATAAGACAGGCCTCTGTTTTTCCGGTTGTCTGACAGCCTCAATGGCAGGACCGGATTCAACCAGCGGGCATTCAAGAATGAGAAGATAGTCCACTTTTTTCCCGGTTAGCGCCCTTTTCATCCATGCCACCATTGTTTCCGCCCTTGCCCGGGCCAGTCCCTCTTTTTGTTCCCCATCCGGCAGATCCGTCACAACACCGACACTGATCAAACCGGCAGCAGCCTGAAAGATCCGTTTGATCCCTTTGCTTTTAAAGTATTTGCCCGGGTTGACCGCCCTTTTATTCACCTCAATCACATCTGCCGAGCCGGGAGCCCACATAAACGCTTTCCTCAGCAGGTACACCGAGAAATAGAGTCCATTGCCATTGCCATCAAAACCGTCAAGAACCACCTTTTCCCAACTGGCCCTCTTTTTTTTAACGGCCGGGTGGTTTCGGGTATATGATATGATGACGCTGTCATCCCGGATATAAGGCTTTCTCCGCGGATTGGAAACCCCCGATCTCCGTTTTGGCCTGCCAGCGAGGCTGATGGTATGGTTGCCAGGACGATCTTTTCTGTTCCTCGCCCTGCGCTCCGCAGATCGATGCTTTTTTTTTGGTTTTGAACTGCTTTTTGGACTCCAGAAAGACCAAATCCCCCCGCTTTTAACAGGGATATATGATTTTTTGCGTTTCCTTTTGAAAAGACCCTGCTCTGCGAGAATAAAATAAAGCGTCAGGAGGCTGAGAATGACAAACGTGGCTGTGAGGACAACCTCCCAGACCGCCCAGGCCGAAACAGTCTCAAAAAAGAGACTGTCCGGCAGAAGCGCTGCTTTTGACTTTATCACGTCTACCCGCACCATCTCCCTCATCGATCGAATACGATTGCCGCCGTTACGCTTTGCCTTTAAAACGGTACAGTTCCCATATCTTGGCAGCGAGGAGCCTTTAAGTCAATGGACATAAGAAAAGGGGCGCTTTACCGGACCCCGGGACCGGATCATCGGCTAGGAAACCGAATGCTGATGGGGTAATTTGCCGGCAGGATGGCTGTGGTAGTGACTGTGGAGATAGGCAGAATCCCCGTGATAGGTGAGGATCCCGGCTTTCATACCATATATCGTGTCTGTATTGGCAATCAGAAAATCATACTCATGGGAAACAATGATGTAACTGATCGCAAGTCCCTGCAAAATTTCTGTCAGCCGGTTTTTGGTTGCCTCGTCCAGACCTGAGGTCGGTTCATCCAGGAGCAGAATTTCAGGCTGCATGGTCAGGATCGTCGCCAATGCCACCAGTTTTTTTTCACCACCGGACAGGGTATGGGTCACACGATCCTCAAAACCCCCCAGATTCAGGTCCCTCAGTGTCTGTCGGGCAATATCGCAGGCGTCGGACGGTTTTTTACCCTGGTTTAAAAGACCGAAGGCGACATCCTCCAAAACCGTCGGTGAAAAAAGCTGATCATCTGAATTTTGAAACAGCAGCCCGACCCGCTGGCGCACACGGAAAAAATCCTTCTCCGACCGGACCGCCTCATCAAACACAGTGAGTTTCCCTGAATTCGCCTGCAAAATGCCGATAATAATATGGAGAAGTGTCGTTTTGCCGCTGCCGTTTCCGCCAATCAGACCCACTTTTTCACCTGCCTGCAGCGAGAAATGGATATGGTTGAGAATCTCACCACCACCCGGATAGGCATAACAGATGTCTTCCATATTGATAATCACAGGTTCAACCCCCATTCCATGACCCCCAAAAAAAGTACTGCCAGAGATAGACCTGTCAGAAAAACCCAGTCCAGAAAAGACGCCCTGAATTCGTAAAGAAGGTAAAAACGGCCTTTAAAACCGCGACAGCACATGGCCTGATAGACGCGCTCACCTCTCAGTGAGGCCCGGACAAACAGCATGCCGATCAGATAGGCAAAAGTCCGATAGGTATGCAGGTTGTTCCCCGGCCGAAAGCCCCTTATTTTTGCAGCTGTCATCAATCGCTGGTACTCCTGCTCCAGAACAAAGAGATACCGGTAGGTCATCAAGAAAAGATAGACCATTTTCTCTGGTATCCCGATGCTTTTCATGGCGTAACCGATGGTCGTCACCGGACAGGTCGCGATCAGTGCAATCAGGGCGAGCAATATACCGTTGGATTTAAGTGTCAGTCGTGCAGCCAGCAGAATCCCTGTCTGCGATATTGAGAGGGGGCCCAGTTCCAGAAACGGGTCCCCTGCGACAGACAGGGGCAGAATCAACCAGAATACGATAATCATCCCGTTGACCACGACCAGCCTGCGGAAAACCTGAACTATATCCAGGCGGGAAAGGAGAATCAATATGAGAGACAGACACAGACCCGCCAGAAGCGTCCAAAATCCATTGGCAACGGCGATAAAGGCAGAATACCCAATAGCCATCACCACCTTGAAGCGAGGATCCAGGTGATGAATGGGGGAGTTCCCGAGGATGAAGGCAGGCTGTTTCATGATTCCTGTTTCTTTGCTGAGCGAAACCGCATATAAGCCGCCAGACCTACCAAACCGATAATATAGCCAATACCGCCAAGGATATCCCGCAGCGAAACGGGTTGCTCCTTCGATTCAGCCACATACTGCAAGACAGGGTGCAGTTTTTTGTCCAGCGCCTTTTCAATCAGCGCCACCATCGCATCCTGCTGACAACCGCCTTCTCCCGCACGAACGGTCGTGACCGGCTGAGCGTCGCCTTTGACCACCGTCAGACGCTCTGATCCCGCACCCAGCTCTGCCCCGGAAATCGTCCATTCGGCCTGATGCGCGGTACCGGCTGACAGAACAATTTTCAGGGTTTCCCGAACCGGTATTTGAAAGGCAAATTCACCCTGCGCATCGGTTTTACCGCTTAAGATCCGATTCCCGCTCATATCAAAAACAGACACATCCCCTCCCTGAACAACCCGCTTGCTGCTGAACTTGCTCTGGGTAATAATCCGGTCTCCCTCGACCCAGCCAAAAATCATGACCCGATGCGCGTACGCCTTCCCCGAAAAAAACAGACAGCAGATCAGCACGATTATACCCTGGGCCCACAACCTCCTTACCCCCATCCAATACGGAATCATCCCCTTAGTGACGCACATGTTTAACAACCTCGCTGTTTTGCAGAATGGAAGGCTGAACCTTCATGAGAAACCGGATACAAAAGGCTGTGATAAGACCTTCGATGATCATTATCGGCAGATGAGCGATGACGACGAGGGACGCCACTTCGAAAAAAGCCTCCCCGATCAGAAATAGAGCAAATCCCATCATCAGGGCCGCCAGAAGCACAGACAGAAATCCACACAGAAACGATATGATCAACGTCACCGACGACTGCTTGTGCATCCAGCGGCTGAACACAAGATACACCAGAACCGCTGGCAGCGCCATGATGACGGTATTGACGCCAAGTGTGGTAATCCCCCCAAACTGGAAAAAAACAGCCTGCAGAATCAGGGCAATCATGATCACCGGGAATGCTCCCCAACCCAGGATTATTCCCACCAGACCATTCAGGATCAGGTGGACACTTGAAACTCCGAGGGGAACGTGGATCAGCGAGGCGACAAAAAAAGAAGCCGCCAGCACCCCTGCCTGTGGAATCCGATCATAATCAAGCCGTTTCAAACCGACAGCGGTGCCCGCAACGGCGATAACCGCCCCACCGATCAGCACAGATACCGGCAACACGCCTTCCGAAATATGCATCCTTTGATCCCGAACGGTTTTACAGAACCGCCTGGATATTCAATCCCCCCAGAGTCACACAGAGAGGAACGGTCCCAGGCGTTTCTTCATATTCGTGTTACGATTATAAAATTAATAACAATTTGACCATAAAAAATTGCTGCTATTATGTCAATCTGTCTGTCCCGGTTCAAGCGAGTGGACCCCCCTCCGACCCTGCAGAGCGAGTCGGAGGGGGCGGCAAGGGTATCCCTGTCCAGGTGATGCTATGGGAGGAACTTTTTTGAATACAGTTCTCGCGGATGGATACCCTGCTGGATCTCAATTGCCGTTGACCATTATTTCTTTAAACGGTACACCTAGGGAAAAGGAAAATCGATTTCAACCTCTGATCAGCTATCCAACCATCTCTAAAGGAACCGTCATGAACACAATCCGGTTTGGCATGTCCATCGATGAACGATTATTAAAACGTTTTGATGCATTGATCTCTGAAAAAGGATATGTAAACCGGTCAGAAGCCATCCGCGATCTCATTCGGAATACACTGGTCGAAGAACAGTGGAATCAGGGCGATGAAGAAACCTTTGGAACCATTACACTGGTGTATGACCATCATACCCGGGAGTTATCGGACAAGCTGATTGAGCATCAGCACGCCCATACGAAACAGATCATCTCTGCACTTCATGTGCACATCGATGCCCATCACTGCCTGGAAGTCGTTGTCGTCAAGGGAAAACCCGCCATCATTAAAAAAATATCAAATGAACTGATTGGAACGAAGGGCGTCAAGCACGGCAAACTGGTAACCACAACATCGGGAAAGGGAATTTCCTGAACCACGCTTCCTGTCTCCTTTCTTATCCACATGGATAGATGAATCAACCGTCTCATTCTCAAAAGAACTCGCTCTTCAAATCCATTGGCCTGGTCAGCCTGATCACCCTGTTCAGCAGGGTGCTGGGTGTGGTGCGTGAGATGGTCAGGGCGGCTCTGCTGGGTACCAGTTACTACAGTGATGCCTTCACCCTGGCTTTCATGCTGCCCAATCTGTTCCGTCGGTTAACCGCCGAGGGAGCGATGTCGAGTGCCTTCATTCCGATTTTCAACGAACTCCGGCAGACCGATGGCGAAAAAAGGGCGTTTGAATTCGCCAAAAACTATTTCTGGTTGTTTACCATCGCCCTGCTTCTGTTCAGCCTGCTGTTCATTCTCTGCGCCCCCTGGCTGATCCGCCATGTTTTTGCCGCCGGTTTTGACGGTGAGCCCCTGCAGTTGACCGTTGTCCTGACACGGATCATGTTCATTTACATCGTGTTTATCTCCCTGGCGGCTGTACTGCAGGGAGTTCTGAACTCTTTTTCCATTTTCTGGATTTCCTCGCTGACGCCAATTCTGCTGAACATCTCCATCATCGGATGTGCACTGATTTTTGCGCCCCGTCTGGCCAATCCGACCTTCGGATTTGCAATCGGGGTAATACTGGGCGGGGTTGTTCAGTTGTCCGTTCAGCTGCCGGCTGCCAGGAAGACAGGTCTGCGACTGCTTACCAGAATCCGTTTCACCGACCCTAAAATCCGGCAGGTCACGATCCTGATGCTTCCCGTTGTCTTCGGTACCGGGATTTACCAGATCAATATCATTATCAGCAATCTCATCGCATCGACCCTTGACGAAGGGGCGATCTCATCGCTGAGCTTCAGCAATCGCCTGCTTGAACTGATTATCGGGGTTTTTGTCGTCTCCCTGACAACCGTTTTCCTACCCCGCTTCGCCACCTTGTTTGTGGAAAAACGCCTGGATGATCTCGGGGCAGAACTGCAGCGAATTATTGAATTGACTGCTTTCGTCACACTTCCGGCGACGGTTGGAGTGTTCATGATTGCCGATGAGATTGTCGCCCTGCTTTTCGCCCGGGGGGCATTTGATGCCAGTTCCATTGCCCTGACAGCCGGTGCGTTGCGTTTCCATATTCTCGGATTGACCTTTATCTCATGGAACCGGATCCTGCTGACCTTTTTTCAGGCCGGGAAATGGGTCCGACAAACCGTCCAGATCGCCAGTGTGGTCCTTATCGTCAATACCAGTGCTGCCCTGCTCTTTTCAAAAACCGCCGGTCATCTGGGTATTGCCGGGGCCAACAGCTTGAGCCAGATGGTGCAAACCGTCCTGCTGGTACTTTATCTGCATAGACTTTTAAAAAGCCGTCCCGGCACCCTTTTTTCTGCCAAAAGGCTCGTTAAAACCGTCTTAATCAGCGTTCTGCTGCTGGCAGGTCTCTGGGGATTTAAACATTTTCTGATCACACCGGCGCAACCCGTCTGGATCCGCCTCATTCTGATGATCAGTTTTGGCGTCACTTTTTTCGGGGGTTGTGCTTTTCTTTTTAAAAGTGAGGAATTAAAATTGCTGCTCACGATGGCCAGATTTAAGAAAATCTCCTGATCGACCTTGACGACTGTTTTGGGGCTCGATGGGGACAGGGGATGGAGCGATAACGTTTTAAATCAAATAAATCAGTTATTTTTAATTTAAAGAGCCAAAATATCCGGTATACTGCCTGAATACGGCGGCATCAATTCACAGGGACACCAATTGAAGGTATTGTATGAAGAAAATTATTAACCTGGAGCGTTTGATTAAAAACAAGACCATCAGAGAATGGGTGGAAGCCCTCATTTTTGCTCTGGTTGTCGCCATGATTTTCCGGACCTGGCTGTATGCGCCATATCGCGTTCCAACCGGGTCCATGATCCATACCATTGAAATTGGGGATCACCTGTTTGTCAACAAACATGCCTATGGGTTTGTCATTCCATTTACCGATGTCAGGCTTTTTCCTTCAGAGGTTCAGCGCAATGATATTGTCGTTTTCCCCTATCCGGAAGACCCATCCATTGATTTTATCAAGCGGATTGTCGCTGTTGGCGGGGATACCGTCGAAATTATTGGAGAAACGGTTTATATCAACGGAAAAGTCGAAAAATCCGATTTCGTATTTTACGATGAAACATTGATGACACTCCCTGAAAAGATTACCATCACGGTACCGAAAGGGAAGCTCTGGGCTATGGGTGACAATCGCAGAAACTCCAAAGACAGCCGATCATGGGGATTTGTTGATGAAAAAACCGTGGAGGGAAAAGGGGTGATCATCTACTGGTCGCATAACCCGGAACACAGCCTTTTCTCCGGATACCGCTTTGACCGGATCGGCAAATTTCTCGAATAACGGAGTCTGACAACTGCCGGATGGCAGCGTTGCCATGCCGGGCAATTAATCCCTGAGGAACCAAAAACCCAGACTGGATACCTGCATGTCCCGACAAAACCTTATTCGAATCCTGGTCATTTCGATCCTGCTCATGACAATGACATCATCGCTGCTGGCCCAACAGGAAGATGTCTATGTCGACGCCCCGATCGGTCCCGGACAGCCCAATGCCGGACAACCCAACGCCGGACAGGTGAATGCAGCCCCGGCAGGACCGGCTGGAACCTATCGCGACCAGTTCAACTGGGGCTTGATCAATTATGGATTTACCGAACATGTCTACTATCAGTTTTCCGGGGACGGCATTTTTTCAGGTGGCAACTCGCCCTCCAGTTTTCTCAATATCGGCTGGATCCGGATTATTCCTCTGGATTTCAAATACCTCCCCGGAATGGCATTTGGTGCTGATTTCATGAATTTGTCTCAAACGTCAGAGGATGTGTATTCAGGGGATAGCGATGTCGTCACCGGACCCGCCATCGATATGTCACTGTACGTGACCGATGTCAAAATCCGTCTGTTTTTCATGGACCCCATCGCGGAAACCCTGCATCCCTTTTTCGGGATCAGTTGGGGCCTGGTTTTCGGTGATTTCAAAACGACAAAGGTCGGGGGGCAGAAGTACTCAACAGACTTTTTCGGATTTCTGGTCTCGCGAAACATTGGTGTTCAGATCAAAATCGGGGAACGCGGCGGACTGGTCACCGAATTTCGAACTGTCACGGCGAACAGTGTCAGGACATCCAATGATCCCTTCGGCCGGGGATCCGATGGCAGCGTCAATCTCGACTTCAGTGGCATCACCATTGCGTTAACCGGCTATTACCGCTTTTGACAGACGCACACTGTTCTCACGCCCTCTAAAACGATCATTCCAAGGGAGAACACCCGTATGTTTTTTTTCCTGTCAAAGATAACGACTTTTCTAATCGATCCCCTCTTTATCATTCTGGCACTGCTGCTGGTTTTTCTGCTTAAGGGAACCAAAAGCGCCTTCACCCGCTTGTTCTTCTATCCCCTTTTTCTGGTTCTCTATTTTGCGTCTACCGGTTACATTTCCAATACACTGATGTATGGACTGGAACACATTGAAAAACCATCTCCGCTGCAGGAACATTACGATGCTGTCATTGTGCTGAGTGGCATGACCAGTGACCGGATGAACAGTGATGACCCAATCGAATTTACAGGTGCGGTTGACCGCATTCTGGCCGGGATCAGCCTGGTTAAACAAGGCAGAGCTGATTATCTGGTTATTTCAGGGGGTGATGGATCCCTCGGGCAGAAAAATGAACCTGAGGCAAAAATCCTGGGAGCGTTTTCACGGCAGTGGGGGCTGCAAGAGAAGCAGATACGGATCGACCCTGTCTCACGCAATACCTATGAAAATGCTGTTGAAACGGCAAAACTGATTGAAGACAGCAAGACCAAAAAACTCCTGCTGATCACATCCGCATTTCACATGTTCCGGTCCAGGGGGTGTTTTAAAAAAACGGGGCTTGAGGTGGATATTTATCCTGTGGATTATATGGCCGGCAAAGGGATAGACGATTTCCGCGCCTACCTGCCATCCAGTGATTCTCTGGCGAAAACCAAACTGGTCATACATGAAATCATCGGCATAATCATTTACGGCATCACCGGACGAGCAACGTATTCATTCAGTTAACCAACTCGGGGAGGGGTCACGGAAAGACCGCGATTATTTGTCTCCTTTCTTGACGGCATCAAACTCTGACCATAAGGAGGAGGATCCGTCATCAGAACTATCTTCGCGAGTATTTGATGCAGAATAACCGTTCTGAAACTCCGGGTCTTCAATGCTCACTGTTTTCAGGGGATCCAGAGGTGAGATGATCAATGTCTCTTCCAGCATATCGGTGATTGATGACTCAAAAGAGGGCTTCTTCTTTCCCATCATGCTTTCGCTGCCGTCCAGCCTGTCATTTTGCCTCCCGGCGGCAGTGGTGGTTTTCAGAAGATATCGGCTGTGCGCCTCATCCATCGGCAGCGGTGTGATGGAGATAATATCCTCTTTTATGGTCAAGTCCTCTCCCGAGACCGTCTTGAGGACCTGATGCAGGTATGCGCCAGAGGTTTTATCCATCATGGAGGCGCTGATCAGGATCTCTTCCACCTGTGCGCTGGAACAGAGCCTCTCTGCCACACTGGCAGCCTCCCCGACAAACGTGTAGCCACCAGACATGGCGCTGAGGGAGCCGGCGATGCCTTCCGTTGAATGGAGACCGATGCCGTAATTCTTCTGTTTCCGATTCAAAACCATGCGTTCGTGGTTGGCAACCTGCCAGCTTTGATTAATCTTGAGGGCTGTCCTGACAGAATTATCAATACTGTTGATGCCCTCGAACAGTGTATAAACCTTGTCCCCCAGAATTTTGACCACCTGTCCGCCATATTCCTTTACGACTTTTTCAAAAGGTTCGATAAAATCGGCAACATATTCATCCACCACACTGGAGGCACTCGATTCAATGACCTCCTGGATTCCGGGAATCCTGGCACATAAACAGGTGATCTCTGTTTTTCTCAGCAGATGTTCGGCCTGAATGGCCGGTCTTTCCTTTTCTTTGAGAACCTCCAGGTGGGCATCCTGCCTTTTTCTGAAATTTTGCAGCAGCTGATGGTTCATCCGGTTAAAAGCCCTGAACAGGATACCGGTTTCATCACGGGTTCTGCTTAACAGTTTGAAGTCGAACTGGTCCCGGGCAACAGCTTCCATCCCTTCGTACAGTTTTCTGTAAACACTGGATATTGGAAGATAGATCAGGCATACCAGAATGAAACACAGGAGCAGAATGAGTCCACCAATAATAAAGAGCAGTTCCCGGGATTTCTTTAAAATTTTGTTGAAATCAAAAAGAATTTGGACAGTGGCAATTCTCTTTTCCTCACCATCCATGTTGATATTGATATTTCTCAGGAATTGCAGGACAGTCGTTGTGCGATTGTTGACCTCATAGTTCAGCATCTCGGAGATGGTCTGGTTCCCTGAGTTTAACTCAATCTTCTTCAAAAGGGTCTGACCGACCTTTTTATTCTGAAACTCTCTATTGGTCGATGCGTAATAGACCCCACTTGGAAGCAGAATCACCGAAATCTGCTGCAGTCCAGATTCATGGCTGGCATCCTCTTCCCAGACCTTATCCAGCGCATCAATAATCTGGGTTTTATCCCGGCTGTAAAAGCTGCTCACGGCCAGATCGGATACAACAAGAGCTGTTGCACCCGCCATTTCCTTAATCTGCCTGACATTGGTCTCCGCAATTTTATCCAGAAAGAAAAAATTAATTAAGGCGATACACCCCACGATAACAAATCCGACAATTAACAGCACTTTAGAAACCAGGCGAAAACTGAATGCTGGCATGGTCGGCTCTTGAAGCTTTTTGTTTATCATCTCTCCTCGATATTCGATTTACGATTGCCCGGCCGTCTCGCCAATCACTATCAGGATTCAATACGCTTTTCAATCCGCTGGAAAGCGATCTCATGAATCCGCCGGAGCAACCTGTGGTTGATCCCTGTTTCCCGGTTCAGCGTAGCGGAAGCCACATCGGGACTTACTGATTTTCCGATTCCGTAAAAACGACCCGCAGCATCTCTTCAATCGTTGTCTGTCCCTGCAACACTTTCTGACAGACATCAGAACCCATGCCTTTCATCCCCATTGCTACAGCGACCCGCCTCACTGAGGAGGCATCGGTGGATCTGTTGACCACCTTCCGGATTTCGTCATTCATCATCAACAACTCGAAGACACCGATTCGACCATGGTATCCCGTCTGCAGACAATGGGTACACCCTTCGCCCTTCCAGAGCTCCCCTGAAAACCCGGTTTCTAGCAATTGATGACTAAACCCCAGTTCAAGAAGCTCTTCCCGGCTGGCAGGGACGGACACTTTGCAGTGGCTGCATATTTTGCGAACCAGTCTTTGAGCCAGCACTGCCGTGACGGTACTCGTCACCAGGTAGGGTTCGATCCCCATGTCTATCAGACGGATGACAGTTGCAGCCGCCTCGTTGGTATGGATCGTACTTAAAACCAGATGCCCTGTCAAAGATGCCTGAATGGCTATCTGTGCGGTTTCAGTATCCCTCATCTCCCCGATCATAATCACATCGGGGTCCTGTCTCAGCATGGCTCTGAGTCCCTTGGCGAAGGTAACACCGACTTTTTCATTGACCTGCATCTGTCCATAGTTGCTGATTCGATATTCGACAGGGTCCTCGATGGTAACAACATTCTTTTCGTCTGCATTAATCCGGTTCAAGGCCGAATAAAGGGTGGTTGTCTTCCCCGATCCGGTGGGTCCGGTAACCAGGATGATCCCGTGTGGCTGATGCACCAGAAGCTCCACCTGATTTGCGATTTCCTCTGTCATGCCCAGATCCTTGAGGGGGATCAGACCCTCGCTCTGGTTCAGCAGCCTCAGTACCGCCTGTTCACCGTGAATGGTCGGAATTGTTGAAACCCTGATATCAATCTTGCGACCGGCATGGATAATCATCGTCCGGCCATCCTGGGGCTTGTTTTTGGTAGAAATATCGAGACCGGCCATGACCTTGACCCGGTTGACCAGCGGGATATGTCCCACCTTGGGAACTGTGGTGATTTTATGCAGCACCCCGTCGACCCGGTTGCGGACAATTGTGTCCTTGGGACTGGGGTCAATATGGATATCTGAACTTTGATCCCTGACAGACTGAACCAGGATCGAATTCATCAGTTTTTTAATCGGCTCCTCATCTTCCGCGTCCAGCAGATCTTCGGTTTCATCCGATGAAAAGTGGTCCAGGTAGTTCAGATCGGCTTCATCCTCCAGTACTTCTGCCGCTTCTTCAGCAGTATTGGCATTGCGATCATAGCCCTGGTTGATGACATCCAGGAGAACCCGCTCCAGGCTGACCACCAGAGAATAGGACGACCGATTGAGGGCCCGGGCAGTCTCCTCATATATCGTACTCGGCCAAGGATTGATCACCGCGAAAACAAGTTTTTCATCATCAAATTCAGATGGATAAAACAGATACTTTTTTGCAATACGAATCGGAACGGCCCGGGTAAAGGCATTTTGATAGGTCGGCTGCAGATGTGAAAGCTGTTCTGTGAAGGGAAGTCTGATGATGTCGCTGACAGCAGCCTGATAGATTCTTTCACTGACCAGACCAACCTTCAGGAGATGGTCTCGGAAGCCTGTTTTCTTAGCCGTGGCTGATTTCCAATGCTCGACCAGCACATCCACAGACAGGTTTGCGGATTGCGCCAGTCGCTCTATCAGTTTTTGATACGTGGGAGATATCGGTTGTTCTTGCATTGAAAGCCGTTTATTTACACAATAAAATGAGTTGGCAATCTCCTGAAGCCACCACTTGACCCTGTCAATGGGATGTTCCGCGGAAATAAACCACTGCAGTTGGGATCAATTTCGAAGGGTCACTTTTGCAACCACTTCGCCAGCATGTTTTTTCCGAAGGCGTTTGATCCGTTTAATCAGTTTCTTCTTTGTCAATCGCTCCCGCTGAAACTCTATCAGCTGATAGAGGGTTTTGATACCCATCGTTTCCAACTGCTGTAAAAACCGATTCAGAAAAAAGGTTGTCGCCAGCACATCGGACATGGCCCGATGCCGGTTTTCCATCTGATAGTCGAAGTAAATAGATAGTCCGCTGATACCCCGCGCCTTCACATTTGGCAACAGTTTTCTGGCCAGCCGAAAGGTACAGATTTCAATCTGGGGCTTGAAAACTGCCAGCTCGAGTCGGCCCAGTTCTGACATAATGAAAGAGTAGTCAAAGAGAGAGTTATGAGCAACAAAAATTCCATTATCGGCAAACTGGGTAAATTGCGGCAGCACTTTCTCAATCGTCGGCGCGTTGGCAACCGTTTCATTGGTAATTTTCGTCAGGTTGGTAATCTGCCACGATATCTTTTTCTGAGGATCGACCAGTGACTCAAATTGATCAATGACCTCTCCATTGCGAACCCTCAGCGCTGCAATTTCGATGATTCTGTCCTTTCCTTTAATGGAGCCGGTTGTTTCCAAATCGGTGATGACAAACTCCACTTCCGAAATGGGTTGATCTTCAACCAGTTCTTCCAATGGAACACATTTCCAACTGGAATTGGCACCCCCGATGAATCGTTTGTCAGATTCCAAAAGGAAGCGCAGCTGCTCGATTTCATGGTGAAATTTTAGATTCAGCGCCTGTCGAATCTGCTTTTCAGTAATTTCTCCTTCAAACTGGTATAAAAGTTGGAAAACTGCGTTATTCAAAACAATCCTGTCAATAAAGGGTCAATACGAAATTCAGCCATCATCAATTTATGCGGGGCTGCTGGCGGACAGGAACCGTCTTATCACCGTCCCTTTCTGATCTGTTTTAACAGAATTCTGTGTCGGCAAGGTCCCCGGGTCTCAGTGACGGCTCCACCAAGCATCCGTATGGCGGTTCTGTTTTAGTTATACGTTCAGTTTAGTTAATCAGTGGCCTTTTTCAACCAAAAGGTGAATAAAGATTTGTTATGGCGCAAAAAACGGGAAAATGTGTGCCAGTCAATCTGGATGTTACATTCATTTGAATACGTTCAAGCTGTGTATGCAAAAAGCATGAAATCCAGGAAAACCTTTTTTTCGGTTGCCTGAATAGAACCGATACCGATACACAGAAATGCAAGACCGACATCAAAGGAACCAACTCTCTCGCTGATATGACACTGCACTCGATAAAAACCGGGTTCTCCTCAACGCTGCTCATTCCCGGTCTGATCTTCCTCCTGGTCAATACTTCGACCTCGCACATGTTTTACCATGTCAACACCTACAAGATGGTGCTGGTGATTCTGGGCCTGACATGCTGGGCAATTCGCAATCTCCCTTTTTTCCCTTCGCCAATCGATGACCGGATTCCCTGGAAGATCTGGCTGTTTCTGGCAATCCCGCTGCTTGCCACCTTTCCCGGGCTGATATGGCACCAGTGGAATTTCAATTACAACTTTCGCTACGAACTGGCAACCAATCTCGCCCTTTTTCTGTGGGTCGTTTATCTTTACCGGAGCGTTCACCAGGAAAATGAACTCACCCTTTTCATCTTTTTTATCGGTGTAGCGGTTATTTACAATGGCTGCTGGTCCCTGCTGGAAAAAACCGGTTTCCATCCCCTGGCCTGGCAGGAACCCGTGCAGATGGTCATGGCCACCTTTGGTCACCGCAACTATTTTTCCGGGTTTCTGATTGTCCTGCTGCCCATCCTGCTGGTTTTTTCCATCCCCGAAAAGATTCTGGATTCTCCCATCACCGATCATTTCCGGGGTTATTCGGCAACCCGGCTGTTTTTTACCGTTGCTTTCCTGCTCGGCAGTGTAAGCCTGTTTCTCGCACAAACCCGGGCTGCCATTGCCGCTTTCGCAATCAGTCTCGCTCTGGTGGGGTTTCTTTATGTTCATTTCTTTGCTCCCCGGCACTGGCGAAAACGGGTGCTGATTCTCTATGGCATCGGGTTCCTGGTCGCTGTCTGCCTGATGACGGTTATTGCTCTGAATCCTGAATGGTTCAAGGGATCCCGGTTCACGCAGCTTTTTACGCTCCGTGGCTGGGTGGGCCGCCTCCTGGCCTGGGAAACCGCGGTCAGCTCCATCAAAGCCTCTCCCCTGGCAGGTTTCGGGTTGGGAAGCTCCTACAATCTTTTCTTTTCCTTCGTGGACCCGGATGCAAGCCTGTTCCATCACGAACACAGCTATAACCACGTTCATTCCGAAATTCTGGAATATCTCCAGGAAAGCGGACTCATCGGCCTGATCGCGTTCCTTGTTTTCTGGGCCTGGCTTATCTATCTCCTTATCAGACGGTTGCGCAATTCAGAGTCCAGTAACCTGCAAATCAAACTGGCAATCGGCATCAGCGGCGGTTTCCTGGCTTATCACATTCACAGCTGTTTTTCCGTGGCGCCCCGAATGATGGTCATGAAACTGCCGCTTTTCACCCTGATCGCACTGACCTTGATTCTCAACAAGTCATGCAGCCGGGCGGACCGCCCGGAAAGGAATGCCCCCTCCCTGCGAAGTCGGGCTTTATCTGGCCTGCCTACCCTGGGCACTTTGCTGATCATCTGGATCATTTTCCTGCCCTGGGCTGCAGGCCAGTATCACTTCGTCAGAATCCAGAACGAGCGTGCATCCTATCTCCAGATCGCAAAAATGGAGCGTCTGGTCAGTCTTGCCCCGGATATTTACGCCCTGGACGAACTCTCCCGACAGCAAATTGAATACAAAAGAGCGGACGCCCTGAAAAAGACACTGCACCGCATCGAACAGATTATTCCCCACTATCGCGATCTCGGGTACAAAAAAGCCCTGCAGGCAGTCATGAGCGGGGATCCGGAAAAGGCCAAGCAGCTCGGACTGGCCTTTCAGCAACGGGATCGCTACCACCTGCCAGGCATCGATCTGCTGTTGAACCTCTCGGTGGCGACCAACGACCTGCCGGAATTCAAAAAACAACTGGCTCTGTTTATACGAAAACATGTTTTTGACCATCGGTTGATTGAGAGCCTGACCGCCACGGATGTTCAGATTCAGTTTTTGCCCCTTGAAGAACCCCTCAAGGTCGTCAGCCAGCCAGGCAAGCTGACGTTTCAGTGGAGCGAAAAGCTGGTGGATCTCCTCTTTGAAACTGCCCGCAAAAATCGCTTTCAGGAACCCCTGGCCACGGAGAAACAGAAATACGGAATTTTTCTGGCGCAACTGCTGGCCAAGAGCCCCTATTTTCAGCTGACACTGCAGGACCCCTATCAAAACGAACGTCGCTCAATCCTGGATTTGGCAAAAGAATACCAGTCACTGGATGAAGCGTGGGCCCTGCGGGAAAAACATCTGCAACGGGAGAACCGGGCCGAACTGCAACGGACGCTGCCCCAGAAAAGAAGAGATATATACCTCAGGCAATTGCAGACACTGGCAATGCTCCGTCAGCAATATCAGGCCCGGCTGGATCGTTTTGCGGAACAGCTGAGAGAAAAAACAGACTGGGACCTCTATAGCAGAAAGCAGAAGTTTATCAAGGTGTTCGTCTACCGGTTCAACGCGGTGATTTTCCCGGCGGGTTCCTGACAGTCCCCTGCCAAAACCGGAGCAGCAATTTATCCATTGTAAATCGGTAAAAAGCAGGATAGTCTAAGAACCAGTCCCATAACCAAATGCGCATCATGAATTCAGTCACCCGCTGGAATATGAAATCGAACTGGATCTACCGGATTGTCTTCTTCCTCACCATCGGTTTGCTGGCAGGATCCAGCGCAGTCGCTCAGACAGTGCCTATCCCCAGTTTCAACCTGGAAATCGGACAATCGACCAACCCGGATCAGGTTGCATCCACACTGCAGATCATCGCCCTGCTGACCGTTTTATCCCTGGCACCGGCAATCCTGATCATGACCACATCATTCACCCGGATCATCATTGTCCTCTCTTTTATGCGTAATGCCCTGGGAACACAGCAGTCACCACCCAACCAGGTTTTGCTGGGTTTTGCCATGTTCCTGACGTTCTTTATCATGGCCAATCCCTGGTCGCAGGTTTATGATCAGGCATTGAAACCATACTTCAATAAACAGATCGGGCAGGAGGTCGCCTTTCAGAGGGCCAGCCAACCTATTAAAAACTGGATGGTTCGCTTTACCCGGGAAAAGGATCTGGGTCTCTTTTTACGGATTGCCAAGCTTAAACGACCGAAGAACATCAGCGAAGTCCCCATATGGGTCATTATACCGGCTTTCGTCATCAGCGAGTTGAAAACAGCCTTTCAGATGGGGTTTATTATCTATATTCCATTTCTGGTCATCGACATGGTGGTCTCATCGGTGCTGATGTCGATGGGGATGATGATGCTGCCGCCCATCATGATCTCGCTACCATTTAAGATCATGTTATTTGTCCTGGTCGATGGCTGGTACCTCATCACCGCATCCCTGGTAAAAAGCTTTACCGGTTAACCCCCAGAGGAGACCGGATAGACATGAAATACGGTCAGGGTTGACCATCGCCATAACAGGACGTTAATTCTCTGCACAGGAGAGGAAAAATGACACCGGAATTTGTCGTTTCATTTGCCACTGAAGCCATCACCGTTGCCACCAAACTGGCCGCACCACTGTTGATCACGGCTCTGGTACTCGGATTGGCCGTCTCTATTTTTCAGGCGGTCACCCAGATCCAGGAGATGACACTGGCCATCATCCCCAAAATGGTGGGCGTCGTCGTCTTGCTGATTCTATTTTTGCCATGGTTCGTCAGCACCGCTGCCGAATTTATGGAAAAAACCCTCAGCAACATTCCCTTTTACGTCGGGCTGGGTTGACGTCAGATGAACGGTTTTATCGAACCGCCACACCGAATTCCACTCTTCCTGAGACTGGGTATCTGGTTTGCGGAGAAAAGCACCGGCAAAAAAATGCTCCCGGCCCGCCTGTTGTCCTGGGTTCCGAGAACCGCCCTCGGATCCGGTATTCTGGAAGCGCTGGTCGTCCACAAGGACAGGACCATCTCCCAGCGGTTGCTGAAGCTGGTGCGGATCCAGACCTCGTTTATCGTCTCCTGCCCCTTTTGTATCGATATGAATGGACTCGGATATGCCGAACAGGGGATCTCCGAAGAGGAGATCCTGGCACTGAGAGACATCAAGCCAATCACTGAAGTAACTTCCCTCAATGAGAGGGAACTGACGGCGCTGGCATATGTCCGTCTGCTTTCCCAAACACCTATTCTCTTTTCGGAGCGGTTCCTGGAAAGGCTGAAAAAGGCCTTTGACGACAGGGAAATCGTTATTTTGGCAACAACGATTGCACAGGTCAATTACTGGGCCCGTCTCATTCAGGGGCTGGGGATTCCACCCGCGGGTTTTTCAAGCCATTGCGATATCCTGGCGCTCGATTCCTACCGGACCCTGAAACAGGAAAATCAACCGGGCGGGAAACCATCCGCTGAAACATCCATCTTAAAGGAGGACCATGAAAGATGATCAGTTTTACGAAGGAGTTGTCAAACGAGCCTTCCAGACACTTCTGACCGCGACCTGAGCAGAAGCGACCCTGCAGGGACTGCAGGAAATCTGGGAGCCCGGCTGCCAGGAATACTCCTGGGCAACCGCCGGCTATTCCGGAGCCATCAATACCGGCAACACCACCTGCGGACTGCTGATCGGCAGCAGTATCGCCATCGGCCTCCGTCACGGGAAGGGCAACAGTTGTATTCCCCGTGAAGAGGAAACCTTACGGGCAAAATCGATCGCGGAAGTCAAGGACCTGTACCAGGATTTCATCGCCCATTTCGAGACCTCAGACTGCAAGTCGCTGATCCAATGCGACTTCAGCAAGCCAGGCGAATATGAGCGGTATCACGCTGAAAAACTGTACCAGAACACCTGTATCCGTTTTTTCCACCACGTGATGCAGCGCTTTATCGAAGCGGATAAAAAAGCCACCCGGGAAGCAGAAAAATAGGCAGTGCCGGCGGATCAGAAACCATCAACGGGTTCTATCCCTAAGCGACCGGCCCAGTTCTGCGGTCTCCCGCTGCAGGTTTTCCATGACCCAGTCCCGAAAAATCGTCACTTTCTTCTTTTTTTCAAAGTCAAAGGGAGTGACAAAATAGGATGCATATCGGGTGCGAACCAGACTGTCAAAAAGGGGCACCAGTAATCCCGCCTTCACATCATCCCCGATCAGCGTTTCCCTAGCCAGGGCAATTCCCTGCCGCGCAATTGCCGCCTGGATCACAAAATCGGCCTGTCCGAACTGAAGACCCCGCTCCACATCCAGATGCTGAACCCCCATGGCTTCTGCCCACTCTTTCCAGGTTGTATTGTAGTCCTTGATACCATAATCATCGTGGAGCAGTTGATAATACTGAATATCTTCCGGGTCCTGCAACGGATGTTCCGGCCGGATCAGACCCGGACTGCAGACCGGCAGGAAGACCTCATCAATAATGTGCCGGACCGACAGTCCCGGGTAAGTTCCCAGACCGTAGCGAATGCAGCAGTCTACCTTTTCTCTGAAGAAATCCACCATGTGATCACTGGTGTGAATCCTGAGATTGATCTCCGGATATTGTATCTGGAATTTCGGGATCCTCGGAATCAACCATTTTGCTGCAAGCGAAGGCAGCGTGGAGACCGTCAGCGTTTCGTCCCTGTCCCGGGAATGAATCGCGCCTATTTTCCCCTGGATACGGGCCAGGGCTGGTTCAACCACCTCCAGCAAATCCATGCCTTCAGAAGTCAAAAAGATCTTCCGGGTCCTGCGCTGGAACAATTGAAACCCCAGTTCCTGTTCCAGCTGCTTGATCTGGATACTGACGGCACCCTGGGTCAGGTGCAGTTCCTGCGCCGCCCTGGTAAAACTGAGATGCCTGCTGACACAGACAAAAGTGAAAAGGGCGTTCAGATTCAGGTTCGCAGTCATGGCAATCATTAAAATATTTAATCATTTGATTAGAAAATTTGGTTTGTCAAACAATAATAAAGTAATAATAGAATAGATACAACAAACATTGGATTAATATTCTTAATATAAGGAGAGAGCCATGGAAATCCAGAAAGTATCAGAATCCACCCCGTTCAAGACGTTGACCGCCTGGATAGCGCGGATCGATTCCCGTGAAAAGCTGAAAACCCTGAGTGACCGCAGTCTCAGGGACATCGGCCTGACCCGGCGGGAAATAGAAGCAGAAATTCGGAAACCGTTCTGGAAACCCTGATCAAAAAGACCCCGAATGGGAACATGAAAGGGACACAACCGGCAACGTGAGGGTTTTCATCTGGCAAAAACCGATCTATCCTGCTAAGGTTGAACCCTCTCAAACAGTGGCCGAATCGAAAAATGCGGATGGCGGAAAGAATTCAGCCCAGGAATTTGTGTCTATCCGTGATCCCCGGAATGGAGACATCCAATGCCAGACAAGTATCAGATCGTTGTTGCCGGCGCCGGTCCAGGCGGCTGTATCTTTGCAAGAGACCTGGCTCGGGCTGGGCTGGACGTGGTTGTATTTGAAAAGGAAAATCGCGATGCATTAGGGCACAACTGGTCGGACGCCGTGGAGAGAATCGCGCTGCAGGCGATCGGGATTGACGTGCCTGCAGAAGATACCGTCAACAGGGGGCCTCTGGTTAAAAAAGCCGGGGTGGCAGATCGTCCGGCGGCGATTTTTGAGGAACATGCCTACCCCGATATGGAAGTCTGGGCGCCGGATTATTGCTGCAAGAAAGAGATCCAGTTCCGATATATTACGACAGATCGGCGCGCACTAGCCCAGCTGCTGGTGGATCAGGCCATGGCAGCAGGGGTGACATTCCGGTTCAGACAGGAGGTTATCGCCCCGGTGACCGCCGGTGGATCATCACTGTCGGAAATCAGTGTCACCGGGATTGAAGTCCGGGATCTCGAAACCCAGCGCACTACGACCGTTTCTGCCAGCGTAACAGCCGACGATACGGGATTTGCGTCGGTCCTGCGAACTGCCCTGCCGGTTGAAACCGGCATTGCCCGGCCTTTTACAGAAGATGAATTCGCCCTGGTCCATCGTACGGTCAGAAAAAGAGATCCCGCCAAAATCGCGGGGGATCGGATCACCGATCACTATCGATACCCCTATAGGACGGGCTACCAGTGGGTCCAAACCCTGAACGAGGAAGAGATCGATATCGGTGCCGGTATCAAGTTCAACGCAGACACCCAGGGACCCCAAGAGACCGTGGAACGATTTATCGCCAGGCACCCCTCCATCACCGGGACCGTCGTCCGCGGGGGTGGCGGACGCTGCCTCGTGGGGCGGTCACCATACAGCCTCGTAGCCGGTGGATTTGTCATCATTGGAGATGCCGGCAGCCAGACAATTCCCATGACCGGCTGCGGTGCCGGTGGTGCCATGATTGGGGGCAAACTGGCGGCCAAAGCCGTCATAAGCGCGGCCGCGGAAGGAAAAACAGATATCGCAGCACTCTGGCCCTACAATCTGGACTGGTTTGTCGGATCCGGCAGAGGCGCCAACTATGCTGCGCTGACCGCGTTGCGGTCGATTCTGCAAAAGCTCCCGGAGGAAAGCAACGCCTTTCTGTTTAAAAAGGATGTTTTCAGCGGCGAAATGTTGACCCAGTCCATTAATGGACTGTTCCAAGCGCCGACCCTCCCGCTGATGTTGAAAACGTTCGTGCGGTGCCTGACCCGCCCCGGACTGTTAATGCAATTGAACAAGGCGACCACGCTTGGAACGGCACTTTATAAACACTACCAACGATATCCAGCCAACTGGAACCCGGACATTTTTCAGCAGTGGTGCCGGACCTCAGACCGTTTATTTTCAAAAGCCGAGTAGGTTATCGCGTCCAAGTATGGTTTATGCATGGCCTGTTTCACCAGCCGGTTAAAAAAGCCATCTGCTTTTTAACCGTCTATCATGCATGAAATCAGCTATTATGAGGCGGAAAACCACAAATAAACCGCATGTGAACCGTTTACTCAAGACTATCAGGATTCGATGCCACCCGATGAACATGATGAGGACAGCCTTTTTGACGAAACGAGTGCCGCAAAAGCCAGACCGGTATACAATCCCGACGACGAGGAAGATATTCCCCACGGTGAAGTGGAATATATCCGCGACGTCCCCATCACCATGGTCGCCCAGGTTGGAGCGGTGAAAAGAACCATGAGAGAAATTCTGCAGTTGAAACCAGGGGCAACGATCGAATTTGAAAAGGTCGTGGGTGAACCCATGGATGTTTTAATCGGGGGCAGACTGATGTGCCGTGGCGAGATTGTCGTTGTCAATGAGTGCTACGGAATCCGGATCAGTGAGGTCATTCGTGCTGAAGATACGGATTCCCAGCTGAAAAGGAACTGAATCAACCCCCGGTCCACCCCACCAGCATGCCGCTGCCGGCATATCAACCTCACGCCGGAAAATTGTCAAATCCAGCACCCACAGTTGATCCGTCACCGTCCCCCTTTTTCTGATTCCCATTTTTGACATATTTGATATCCTCAGTAAAACTGAAGCCACCCGTAAAAACGAACCGGATAATCGGGTAATTCCGAATCACAACCAACAAGATGGCAGAGAACACAAAACCGATCCTGACGGATTTTCCGGCAAGCTCATGATTGCTGATACACAGCACCATAATTGAGACTCACGCGCCAATGATGGTGGATTCTCTCATCACTTTGTTCATCTGAATCTCCCGGACGATGCGATTCGCCGTTTTCAAGACAAAACAGGGACTTCTGCAGCTGGTTGCACCGGAACTGGTCTGTACCTTTATCGGTGTGATTATCGGGGTCATCACCTATGGCGACGATCCTGCCGTGGGACCGGCACAGAATATATCGCAATGGGTGATCTATCTGAATGCCGGCGCAGTCGCGCATCAATTGGCCTGGCTGCTGACGCTCAAAGTCTTCAGATGGGAGACAGCGTCGACGCTGAAGGGGATTTGGAAACCGACGGCAATGGGTGTCCTGATCACCTTTTTATTCATATTGCTGCTCAACATCGATGACGACCTCAGCCTCAATTCAGTTCTGCTGATGTTTTCGCAGATCGTGGCCATTTGTATCATCGTCCATGTCTTTCTTTTTCAATTCAAATTTTATTCGTTCAGTAATGCCCTGTTCAACCCGGAGAAAGGGGTTCTGTCAGATGACAACAGCCCTGGAAATGGAAAGGACACCCTGCTGTTGACGGTTGAGGAACGGATAGAAAAAGTGGATCTGAAAATGATTTCGCATATCAAGGTTGAAGACCATTATTGCACGGTGGTCTATTTGAAAGACACCGAATGGAGGCAATGGATCGTTTATGAAAAGCTGAAAACATTCGAACAGCAATATCCGCAGCGTCTGCTGCGAATCAACCGATCAACCCTCGTCAATCCTGAAATGGTGGTAAAAGTTGAAAAAACAGGGGGAAAGCATTTGATTACCATGAAGGGCACTCCTACCACGCCTTTTCCCCTAACCCCCTCCCAGAAACATCTGCTGGATCATCTCATTCCGATCATCACCTGAGTCTTTTGACGACGCCGATCCCCGGTTCCACGAAAACACCCGGTATCAGTTCACGCTGGAAAACATCGATTTCACGTAAAAACCCGCCTCCGACGCTGCCTCGGTTTCGTTTCACGAAAAAAATCTTTTTATCTTCTTTTTTTTAAATATATTTACCTTAAGGGCACCCTGATTAAATGGAACCCAGTCAGCATCAAAGGGTTGGTGTTTCAATAACCTTGGAAGCCATGGATGGCTTCCAGGAGCTCCATGGATGGACTCGTGCGTTTCTTGAAAGATCAACCCTTTGGTGCGAAGTTCGATAATTTTAATTAATCAAGGTGCCCTTAAGGGTGCTTGAACGGTTGATTCTCACCTCCGGGGTCCGTTTCAGGCAAACCCCGATCTCATTGAAAAACCCGTTTAGCAACACAACGGGCTGGTATCGGTTTTAACCCCACCAGAGAGGTTGAAAATGAAATATACCCGTCTATTATTCTGCATCTTAATCCTGCTGGTTTTTGTTCAGCAGCAGGCATTCGCCCAGCGTGGCAATTTGAACCTGAGTTTCAAGGGAGGCATGGAGATGGATCAAGGCAGAATTGTCACCATACTGCTCAGTAGTTTTATCATCGGGAATATGGTTGCCTGGTCCATGGGGGCATATCCCCGTGATTTTCCAGTCAAGCCCTATTCAGATCTGGACCGCCGGACAATTCAGGATCTGCATCTGGAAATAGCGCAGAATCCGGATGAAGCTGACATCAGGACTGAATTGGGAGTTATTTATTTTTCCCATAACGATCTGGACAAGGCGGAAGCGGTCCTTTCCAGTGCCGTTGACCGCAATCCTGAAAATGCTGAAGCCCTGGCGGTATACAGCGCCAATGAGGCTAAACAATCCGGCGCCATGTGGGATTTTACCTGGGGTATCAGCAAACTGCATCGCCTGGGAAAAGCCGTTGATGGGTTAAACCGGTCGGTTGAACTCGATCCCGAGAACTTTACGGTCCGGTTGTATCGTGTCAATACCCTGCTGGGACTGGATAACAGAAAGGGATCGTTCGCACGGATCTTTGATGATGAATTGTGGTTTCTCAAGCATATCGAAAGCGACCCGGACTATTTCCCCTGGGAAGTCAAACTGGAGTTCTATAAAGCGCTTTCAGCAGCTTACCGTGCCTGGGAGGCGTCGGCCTCAGAAGCCCATGAAAAAAAAAGGAGCAGGCATAAGGCCCATATCTACCAGCAGAACTTAATAACCGCAGGAAACAAACCATGAGGATCAAATCATGAACGTTGTCGAATTGGTCAATATCAGCAAAACCTATCACCTCGGGAAGATCGAAGTCCCCGCACTTAGAAGGATCAGCCTGTCCGTGGCGCAGGGAGAATTCCTGATCATCAAGGGGCAGAGCGGCAGTGGGAAAAGCACGGCCCTGAACCTGATCGGCGCCATGGATCTTCCCGATTCCGGAGAGGTCCACATCGCCGGCAGGGATATCAGCAAACTGAGCGACTACCACCTATCCCTGATGCGCAGAAAACATATCGGATTTATTTTCCAATCGTTTAACCTGATCCCGGTATTGAATGCCCTTGAAAACGTCGCATATCCCCTGCGATTGCAGGGGATATGCGGCTACCGTCAAAAAGCGGAAGCCGCCCTGGAACAGGTGGGACTGTCAAACTTCATGAAACATCGTCCAACAGAACTTTCCGGCGGACAGATCCAGAGAGTGGCCATAGCCAGGGGTATCGTCTCCAAACCCGATATCATTTTGGCCGATGAACCGACAGCCAACCTGGATTCAGAGACATCCGCCCAGATTCTTGAACTGCTTCTGCAATTGAACATCCAGCAGAAGCTGACATTTATCGTGAGCACCCATCATGCAACCGTTATGGAAAAAGCCTCCCGGGTGCTGGAATTGAAAGATGGCCAGATTCTGGCTGACGCGGCATAGACTTTTTAAAAGACTTAAAATGGAGCTTATCATGCAACACATCTATCTGATTATCCTGGGATTGATTCTCATCCTGGGCCATGGCGTATCCTGCGCGGTTGCCCAGACCGCAATTCCGGACACCGCTGTTGAGCGGAAAGCCCGGGCTGCTTTCCTGGAACAGAGTCTGGCCCGGGAGGACCACCCGGAAAAGGTAAGAGAACTGGCCATGATTTCCGCCGTGATCGCAGGCGTGGACGATCCGACGGCAAAAGCAACCACACGCGCCGTAACAATTCTGGCCAGGGCCACCCAGGCCAATCCAGGCGATTCTGAACTGATGGCAGCCCACGGCAGTGTCCTGACAATGATGGCGAAGTTTCAGGATCAGACGTCACAGCAGCTCAGGTACGTCAAAAAAGGGTTCCGCATGATGGATCGGGCACTCAAAAAAGATCCCGACAATATCGGTGCTTTGCTGCAGAGGGCGAATAATTCGCTTCACATGCCACTGTTTCTGAAAAGAACCCACTATGCCAAACGGGATTTTGAGCGCCTGCTGGATCTGGCCGGCAACAAAGTCCCCGGGTTCAGAGCGATGATTCTATACCAGCTGGGGCAGGCCCATCAGTTGCTCAAGGATCCGGCATCTGCGAAAAAATACTGGCTGCAAGCCGCATCACTCAAGGCCGGTTACTGGTCTCAACAGGCCGCCGCAAACATGTAACCCGGGAGATTCCTGATGATACTGATACTTAAAATTGCATTCCTGAATGTCCTGCGTAACAGGCGGCGATCCCTGATCACCATTCTGGCCATTGTGTTCGGCAGTGTCAGCCTCATTGTTTTTGGCGGATTCGTTGAATCCATGTACGACGGCCTGAGGGAGAGCATGATTCGATCCCAACTGGGTCATCTGCAGGTCTATAAGAAAGGTTTTTCAGAGTTTGGCAGTGTTGAGCCTGAAAAATACCTGTTATCGGCTGAGACCACACGCCAAATCATGCGCATTGTGGAAAATCAGCCGGGGGTCGAGATTGTCACCAGCCGATTGAATTTTTCCGGTTTGCTGAGCAACGGGAAATCATCCGTCGGTGTGTTTGGCGTTGGGATGGATGCGGATCAGGAGGCCCTGATGAATTCCTCTGTCAAAATTGTGGCCGGCGACGATCTTTTCACCGAAGACCTGGAGTCCGCGCTGATTGGGGAGGGTCTGGCCCAGAGCCTGGGTATCCGGGTCGGAGACTGGATGACCCTGCTGGCATCGACGGCCGATGGTGCCGTGAACGCGGTTGATATCAAGGTAGCGGGCATCATCAGTACCGGGATGAAAGAGATTGATGACCGTGTGATCCGAGCCAACAGGCTTCATATTCAAAATCTAATGGTCACCGACAGTCTGACCCGTGTCCTAGTCCTGCTTGAAAAAACAGAAACCACCGCCGCGGCAAAGTTATCCCTGGAAAAGGTGTTTGCCGCCCATCAGCTCGATGTTGAGATCAGAACCTGGAGTGATCTGGCAGGATATTATCACAAGGTGGTCCGGATGTTTACCAGTGTATTTGGATTCATCAAGATCATTGTCGTGGTCATTGTGATTCTGGGTATTGCCAACACGATGATGATGGCCGTGATGGAAAGGACTTCAGAAATCGGCACGATTCGCGCCCTGGGGAATACACGGTCGGAAATACTGGCCCTTTTCCTCTCCGAAGCGGTTTACCTCGGGATAATGGGCGGTCTGTGCGGGATCATGCTGGGTGTCCTGGCGGCCAGGGGGATCACGGCGGCTGATTTGATGATGCCGCCACCACCCGGCGGAACAGAAGGTTTCCCGATCCGGATCATGGTTGTTCCTGACCTGCTGTGGGAATCCATCGGTCTGGGAATTCTGGCAGCAGTCATATCCAGTATTTATCCGTCATTGAAAGCCTCCCGGTTAAAAATTGTTGATGCGTTGCGGTTTGTATAACCCCCTGCCAAAAACCAGACATTTACAGGAGATATATGAAAAAACGCTTGATTCTGGGAATTCTGCTTTGCTTCTCTTTTCCAGCACTGTCTGCCACACCCTCCGCCACGGAGATCGTCGCCAGGGCGGATATGTTCAGGGGCCTGGGAACCGAACCGTTTACCTTTTCTCTGACCATCATCAGTCACAGACCAGAGAAAGATCCGGAAAAGAATGAACTCAAAGTCATGGTCAAGGGCCCCAGATCCCTGGTTCAATTTATGGCCCCCAACAACGTGAAGGGGAGAGCCATGCTGTTCGAGGGTCGGAATCTCTGGCTGCATATTCCCCGCACCCGCAAAATCATCAGGCTTTCACCTGCCCAGCGCCTGATGGGAGAGTCTTCCAACGGGGATGTCGCTTCGACCAATTTCAGTGGTGACTACAGTCCCACCCTCATTGGTGAGGAAACCGTTGAAGATCTCGCCTGTTATCGCTTGACCCTGAAAGCGATGGATCCCAAGGTGACCTATCACACCATCGAATACTGGGTGGCAAAAAACAGCGGAAAACCGGTCAAAAGTCTACACTATGCCGCTTCCGGAAAACTTCTGAAAACGGCATTTTACAAGGAATTCACCCAGGTGGATGGACAGGAGAAACTGCAGCGTCTGCTGCTGGTGAACCCGCTTTTTGAGGGCCGGTATACCTGGATGATTTATGACCGTTACTCCAGGGAGGATTTACCGGACGGTCTTTTCAGGAAAGAAACCCTGAACCGTCTGTAACGCCATCATGAGAAACGCATTGAATTGGAGCCGGTTGCTGCTCCTGTTATGCTGCTGCCTGGTTCCAGCTCACCCGGCAATGGCAAAGGAGACCGCCCCGAGCGGAAACCGGGAGGCTGAAATTGAAGCACCGGAAACGGATGCTTCCCGCGAATCATTCACAGAATGGGAAGCCGGTGATCTGTTTGCGGAAAGCATCGCCATGCTCTGGCGCACCAGCACCCGGCGGAATATTAAACGCACCGATCATGATCTCAACCCTTCCCAGTCATTATTCCATTTCACGGAGAAGGAGTATCTGACGGCCATCGATCTGGAATGGACGCCCATTCTCACCGACCGATCGAATTTTCGAACGCGGGGGGTGCTGCTGCACCGACGTCTCGATGACAAAGAAGCAACAGAAGGGTTCCTGCTGGAGGGATACCTGCAGTGGCGGAACAGCCTGCAAAACCTGGTGCTCAATATCGGCAAGGTCCGGCTCGCATGGGGCGGCGGGTATGCATGGAATCCGACCCAGGTGCTGATCATGCTTCCCCGGGCCTCAGAGGACGAAGAGATCAAAGCGGAGGAAGGCCTCGAAATGCTGCAGGTCGAACTGGCCGGTCACAATATTACGCTGACGGCCATCCTTGCCCGTCTGGACGATAAAAAAACGGACAGCAGAACAGAAATCCCCTGGCAAACAGCAGCCAGACTATCATTCAACCAGGAACCCTGGGAATTTGCCGCTGTCTATCACCAGGCGACCGGGTATGCAGCAAAATACGGCATCTCGTATACCGGACTCGTCACAGACGCCCTGGAGCTGCATGGGGAGTGGTCCAGAACCGGAACCCGGGACCGCAATCGGATCCTCAGGTTGACAGACGGGACACCAATGGGCCCGCTATACCTGCCAGCCCGGTATACCTATACGGATGACAACCGAAAAAAAGACTATGATCAGATCCTGATCGGCGGGCAAGCCACGTTTTCCAGAAATATGAATATAATTGTTGAACTATACCGCACAACCCATGGTTATGATACCCACGAGTGGGAACTTGCCGGCAGGGGTATTGAGGAAGCCCTGCGGGAAGATGCCTGGGCAAACCCTGTCTACCCATTCACCACGTCACTGGGCAACCCCTATGCCGGATTTTTGAAAAACACCCTGTCTGCCATCGATGATAGCCAGCTACGGCAAAACTACCTCTTTTTAAGATTCACCTCCGGGGAAACCGAAACCCTCTGGGAGTATGAACATATCCTGATCTCCAATCTGGACGACCAAAGTCAGGTCCACCGGTTTATTCTGCATAAATCATGGGTGGACTTCATCCAGACAAACCTGGAAGTGACCCTGTTTCGCGGGGCAGGACGCAGTGAATTCGGTTTGAATCCCTATCGTGAAGTCTATGCCCTGACACTGGATGTTACATTTTGACGACCTGTCACACCGATTCCACTAAAATTCAAAAGCCTTGTCTTTACCAGCCATTCCATGCTATGAATAACCCAAGAGGGAAGCTTCCGCACAACAATTTGCGAATGACATAACCCATGTTTCCGGCAGGGGTTTGACCATGGTTATCCATGATTCGGACCGGGCCAACGGCAAAGAGGTGATAAAGAAGCCTCATCCCATAAGGCTGGATTGGTATTCGGTGCAGGCACTGCACGCCAAAGCGCCCCTCACCATCCTGAAAAGTGTTGCCTGTATCCGACAAAAAATCTGGGACGAAGAGAAACAGGAAATGATCTCCTTTCCCCATGCGGGTCAGCTTGCTTAGGAAAAGCTTTCCGCTTTCTTCTCCTGCAGGCAGCATCAGTATTCTGCCGGGAAATGGCCTGAGATCCAAAAAAGCGATTCATCATTTTTGCCGGTTTGTCTATAATGATATCCACCGTGTGTTGATTGCCACGGGGTATCACCCGAAGTGACTTTATGCTCCGATTTTAAATCACAACTGGAATCTGCGGACTTCCTGGTGTTTCATACCATGCACAATGCAGGCATATTTAGAATCAAGCCGTTATATTGACTGGGAATCTCCAGAAATTCTCGATCAGGCCCGGCGATTGGCTGAAGATCAAAACGACACCACTGGTATCGTGAAGAACTGCTTCGAATTTGTTCGAGACCAGATCAGACACAGCCTGGATTTTAAGCTCAATCCGGTTACATGCAGGGCCTCAGACGTTCTCAGGCATACGACGGGGTACTGTTATGCAAAAAGCCATTTGCTGGCCGCACTTCTCCGGGCGAATGGGGTTCCAGCAGGGCTCTGTTATCAGCGTTTAGCCACCAAA